>JAYPDO010000100.1:0-16627 GCA_038125285.1 Opitutia bacterium | reverse complement strand
CTGCCTTCCCGATGGCGGTCATGGCCAAGGATGCCCACCCAACACCCAACCTCGTCCTCATGATTGCGGACGACATGAACTGGGACGACTGTGGTGCCTACGGCCACCCTGCCATCCGCACGCCGAACATCGACAAACTGGCCGCCGAAGGACTCCTATTCCTACACGCCTACCTGACCACCAACTCCTGCAGCCCTTCCCGCTCCAGCATCCTAACCGGCCGCTATCCACACAACACAGGGGCGGAGCAACTCCACTGGCCATTACCTGCCGGAAGCCACACCTTTGCCGCGGCGTTGAAGAAGTTGGGTTACTATACTGCCTCCGCTGGGAAATGGCACTTGGGCAACAACGTCCGCGACCATTTCGACAAGATCTACGAAGCCTCCACCGCCGGGTTTGTCCTCCCGGCTGGCAAAGACGGGGAACCCCCGAAGATGATCGCCAAACAACCCAGCGGCTGCGAGGACTGGGTACGCTCCCTGGAAGAGCGCCCCAAGGACAAGCCCTTCTTCCTCTGGCTCGCGGCACTGGATCCACACCGCGAATACAATGACGGCGCACTCTCCCCGCCACACAAGTTGGAGGATGTGATTGTTCCGCCCCACTTGCCCAACTCCCCGGAAGTCCGCGAAGACCTCCGCCTCTATTACGACGAAATTGGACGGCTGGACATGTACGTCGGCAAAGTCATGGCAAAGCTCAAGGAACATGGGGTGGACAGGGACACCCTCGTCCTCTTCATCAGCGACAACGGCCGCCCCTTCCCCCGGGACAAGACCACCCTCTACGACGGCGGGATCCGCACGCCTTGGATCGTCCGCTGGCCCGACGTCATCCAACCCGGGCAAAGCACCTCCGCCCTGGTCAGCTCCATCGACATCGGGGCGACCTTCGTACGTTTGGCTGGGGGGAAATGTGCCGACGCCGCACCTTTTGAAAAGTCCGGCAAAGACTTCACCAACGTCCTGGCCGACGCCACCCAATCCCACCGCGACTACGCCTTTGCGGAGGACCATTGGCACGACTACGAGGACCATGCCCGTTCCATCCAGGACCAACGCTTCAAACTCATCCGCAACGACTACACCGACCTCCCCTCTACCCCTTCCGCCGACGCAGGCCGAGGCGGGAGTTGGCAAGCCATGCTCAAGCTCCAAAAAGCCGGCAAACTCCCCAAGCACCAACAAGCCTGCTTCCTCACACCGCGCCCAAAGTGGGAACTCTACGACCTTCAGCGCGACCCTGGCGAGATCCATAACCGCTTCGACGACCCAGCCTATGGAAAAGTCCTAATGGAGTTGCAAGAAGCACTCGCAAAATGGACCAAAGACACGGACGACTATCTCCCCACCAAAAGGACCCCGGATGAGTTCGACCGTGTCACCGGCGAACCCGACCACTCCGTCCGCGTCCGCCCCAGGCACTCCAAACACCAGATGTTCGGGACGAACGGAAAGTATTGAGCGAGAATTTTTTGCGGTTGCAGCTACTGCAGCCACGGTAGGTTGCTGGAAAGGTAAGCACCTAAAGGTAAATTTGGTTGATAGACACATTATTCCGTGCGCCCCTGAAGCCATTAAACTCGACTTGGAAAATGGGATCGGGAGCTTAACGGATTTTGCCCGCAACACCCGTGCCCATCTGGAAAAATTCAAGGAGACCAACCAACCGCGGGTATTGACCCAAAACGGGGAAGCCGCGGCTGTAGTGCTCTCGGTGAAAGCTTTCGGGGAGTTGTCCCAGCTGGCCTATGAACGGGAAATGGACATCCGGCTCTCCTCCGCATTGGAAGCCCATGCAAAAGGCGAACGTGGCACCGAGGCAGCCAGGGTTTTCGAGCGTTTCCGTTCCAGGGAAAAGTGACGGGCCGGGCATACCAAGTCACATTGCTCGAGGAAGCGGGGCAGTGTATCGCAGACCAATTGTAATGGTATTAAAGCGAGTTGGGTGCGGAGGGTTTGGCTCTTGGTGACAAATGGCTTGAGGAATTGGAGGCGGCCCTGGAAGTCCTGGAAACCAGGCTAGGAAGTTTTGGCTTCGCACCAGAAAACGGGAAGTGGTAGCCCCAACTGGAACTCCGCCAACTGCCCTTCCGTCCCTGGTAGAAGAAGCCGGGATGGAGGGTTCTGTTCGTAGTGGACGAAGGTTAAAAAATTGAAACGGTTGTCCAAATCCGACATGAGCACAGACCACTTCTGAAAAAATGATGAGAAAGTACGATAAATCCATTTACCAACCCCATTCATTATACGCGCTGGCCAAACTACCTCCATTCCTTCTTTCGATGTTGGCGGCGCATATCCCCTCGAAAGCATTCTGCCAACCCGCCAATGGCCTAGCCCCGGAAATTACGGACCTGAACGCCGAGGATGTTTCCTACCAACTCGAATGGCAACTCCCCTACCTCAAAGAACCCTTCTTCACTACCCAACCCCAGGATCTTGGGGACGGGATCAAGGTCGGCAAATTGGGCGAAGATGGCGGGGATGAGGAAGCCCTCCTCCACTTCGCCAAGAGCCTGGCCAAGGAGTCGGACGACCCGAAAACCGGCAAGACAGACAGCTTCCTGATTGCCTACAAAGGGAAGCTGCTTTTCGAGTCCTACTTCCGGCGTGGCCGCGTCAACTATCCGCATTACCAAATGTCCATCACCAAGTCCTACACCGCATTGGCCATAGGGCGGGCAATCCAATTGGGGCATTTGTCGATGGAGGATTTGCAGAAACCCGTGATCCGTTTCCTGAAGGATTTGGACGTGGGAAAACTAGTGGATGGCGCGGATAAAATCACCCTGCACGAAGCCATGAACATGTGCTCCGGTGTTCGGCTTCCCAAAGCAAAGGCCGCTGAATTGATGAAGGGACCGGGGCAACTCCGTGGCCAGGGTCAAATCCAGTCGTACTTGGCCAACAGCGAACCCATTCCCCCGGCTCCCCGCGAATTCAAATACCAGGGAGCGGATACGGCCATGACCATGCAAGTGCTGGAAGCCGTTGTCCCCGGGACAGCCAAAGATTTCATCCAGAAGGAGCTTTTCGGCAAACTCGGCATTAGTAGCTACAACTGGCAGGCAGATTTGAGCGGTTTGCCCAAAGGGGCGGCCGGATCCAGTGTCCGATCCAGGGACATGCTGAAAGTCGGTATTCTCGTCATGGGCAACGGAAAGTGGAAAGGCGAACAGTTATTGCCCCTGGAATTCGTCAAGATCGCGACAAGCCCCATCAACCAACGCACGGATAAGGTTGCCTATGGCTACTTCTGGTGGGTGGAACCCTTCGAAGTCGGCGGCAAGACCTACCATTCCATCCAAGGCCGTGGCGCGGGCGGGCAATTCCTCTTCCTGTTCCCGGAGTTGGATCTCATCGCCGTCGTCACATCCCACAATAAGGGCATGGGCACCCTGCTTCGGAAACTCCCACAAAAGATCATCCCGGCATTTGTGAAGTAAACCTGAGCGGCGATCGCCGGTCGCCGTCGTGTGACTCCAACCCTTCAAAAATCACAATACCCTGCCGAACACCTTCTTTTCAAAAAATGGCTACCAAAGTTCGCCGCTCCGGCCATCCAAATTACATGAAACTTCTCCTCATCCCCTCCCTCATTCTCCTCATCCCTTATATCTCCCACGCCCAACTCCCGCTACCGACCATTGAAAAGCTGGATGAAACCACCGCAGAAAAAGTCCTTTTCCTCAACCCGGAATATCTGGCCTTTTCGCCTGAAACAGTTAGCCCGGAGAAGAAAATTCCCCTCCTCATTTACCTCCACGGAGCCGGGGGGCTGGGGACAGAGATCCTGAAGATCTCTGGCCAACCAAAGGGGATCCTCCTGGGCATCCAGAAATTCAAAAAAGGCCCGTGCCTAGTCGTCGCCCCGCAATGCATGCGAAGCAGCAAGAAGTCCCCCCTCAAGAGTACTTGGGAAGCGGAAGACCTCGACCTTTTCCTTACGCATCTGCTGGAAAAATACACCTACGTTGACCACAACCGTATCTACCTGACGGGCAACAGCATGGGCGGGTTCGGAAGTTGGATGTGGGGAGGGAATGCCCCGCAACATTTCGCAGCTATCGCACCGTTGGTCGGTGGCATTGGCCGGGGCGGCCCGAAGGACGTGACCCCTGACCTGGACAAGTGGGCGGCGAACTTGGCCACAGTACCGGTCTGGGCATTTGTCGGGGCAAAGGACAATGTGGTCCCGGCCGACCGTTCCGAACGCATGGTTGCCGCGATCAAGAAGGCCGGGGGCAAACAAGTAAAGCTCCTGGTCTATCCGGAAGAAGGGCATGGCGCAGGCCGTCGTGTTTTCCAGAGCCAGGAATTCTATGATTGGATGTTTTCCCAAAAGAGGCAGGAAAAGGGTAATTGAAACAGCCTTTGAAGGATGAACCACTTCCTCCCAAACCAGTAGCCCACCATGTTGGCCCGGTCTGATGGGGCAAAATGCCATGGAGTATACCCGCCATTGTCAATGCTCGGCCTTGAGGAACTACTACGTAACTGACGAAATGGGGAAAACCTGCAAATGCCCCAAAGAAAAGTTCGATGGCTTCAAAGATTTGGTCTCGAACTGCGAAATCCTGGCACTTTTTTGTGTCAATTTTCAACCTGCAGACAGTTGGGGATCTAAGTGAAAAGTTTTTCAACAGATCGAGGGGACTTCGAAGTCTTTGGCAAGGCCATTGAACTCAGTGGCGAACGCGAATCGGTGGGCACTGGCCATCCGGGTATCTCGGTTCACAAAGACCGGTCGGTGGTTGGCTGGATCCGGTTGCCGGCGGGAGAGGAGGAGTCGAATGAAACGCCCCTTGTTTCCTGGGGGCTAAAGACCAAGGAAAGCGGCCCGGGAAAGTCCTGGATGCTGGCAGTGGGCAGGAAGGCCAAGTCCAAACCGGAAATCTACGGGCGCCTGAGGCTTTGTGTGGGAGAACAGTCCATCTTCGGGACAACCAACCTTCGTTATGGGCGTGAGCACCATGTGACTGCCGTCAAGACGGTGAATGAGTCTGGCCCTGTGGCACTCCTTTGCGTGGACGGACAGTTGGAAAACGTGGGGCGGGGCACCTTGGAGGCCATGGAGACAGAGACCAGTGCGGCCGATTCGAAGCCCGTCCCTTTCGGCCAACAACTTCTCCGCTACCTTCCCGAAAACCCAACCCTGGCACAAACCCATCAATAGAAATCACCATGTTAAGAAAGTTCCCTATATTTGCTACCCTGGCCTTACTTGGAGTGTGCCGCTTGGTATCTGCTGAAGATACGGTCGCCCAAGAGGTCGCCAGTTTCCCAGCGGGGGTGAAGCCCCGGTTGGTTTTCAGCGATTCTTTCGAACGCGACAAATTGACCGAAACGAAGGAATTCCGGGGAGCATGGAGATCCCGGGATAAGCAGGTGGCCGCCGGGCACACAGTAGCACTGAGGGACGGCCGCCTGGTCGTGAAGCACCTCCTGGGGAAGCACCCATTGATCGTATTTTATAATCTTGCCGAGGAGGATCATATGAATGACCTGGCACTCTCTGTCCGCTTCCGGCTGGAAGGTGAAAAGGATGGGATCAGCATCGGGTTCAACGGCGATAACGGGACAGAAGGTCATGCCCGGGTTTGCGGGGTGCGGGTGGATAAAGCTGGATACGAAGTCAGTGACACGACAGGGAAAGGGGAACACAAGCAAAGCAAGGCTAAAGCGGACATCACTCCGGGCGACTGGCACAGCGTGTTCCTTTTGATCCAGAGGGATACCGCCACCGTCAGGGTCGATGGACTGGAGCCAATCTCCCTCAATTCGAAGGGGCTCGCCTGCGTAAAGGACACCCTGAAGTTCGGGCCATCGAAGGGCGGCTCCGTCGAAGTTGACGCGGTGAAGCTGTGGTCGTTGGACGACAAGTGACGGGGGGCGGTTTCCCAAATTTTTTGTGTCAAAAATGTAATCCCGTTACAGCCATTTCCATCCAATATGAATTTCCGCATAATATCCAGAATCCTCCCAGCCTTCCTTCTCCCTGTCTTTGCCTTCAGCATCGTCAGCCAGCAAACCTTGCAAGCCGAGAGTTTAGGGGAATCCCTGCGCCCCTTTTTCAAGGAGCACTGCATCCGCTGCCATGGCCCGGAAAAGACGAAGGGCAAAGTCCGTCTGGATAAATTGCCGTCAACCATCAGTGATGAATACTCCGCAGAGGCGTGGCAGGAAGTGCTGGATGTGCTCAATGGTGCGGAGATGCCGCCCGAGGATGAACCCCAACCGAAAACTGGGGAACTTGCGGAAGCTATCGCCACGATGACAGACGGATTGTTCGAGGCGCGGAGGCAGCTTGTCGATTCGGGATCAGTCACGATCCGGCGTTTGAACAAACGGGAATATGCCAACACGATCCGCCATCTCCTGGGGGTGCCGGTCAACACGAACGACCTGCCCTCCGATGGCGCGCTGGACGGCTTCGACACGGTTGGCGACGCCCATTTCATGTCGGTGCCGCAATTCGAAACCTATCTCAAACTCGGCCGGGTCGCGCTAGACCAGGCACTGGTGGAAGGGCCGCGTCCCCAACAGAGGGTCGTCCGCAGCGAACCCGAACGCGACCGGAACAAGAAAGCAGAGGCAACAATTGCTGCTGCGGATGGCAAGTCCCGCAAGTCGAAGGAATTTCTCCTACGTTCAAAGGAATACCTGGCCCAACCTGCTGCGAAGACAGGCTTCATCCTCGATCTCACCCAGAAACCTTTCGGGGGCCAAGCCCACGACAAGGCATGGGTGGATGTGCCGCGGGCACCGAAGGAACCAGAGGAAGCCAAGGCGTCCAGGCTGGGTGACCCCATAGGCCGATACGTGGCACGTTTCCGCGCCGGACTGACCTGCGAGCCGCAACCTGGTGAAAAACTCTTTGTCGACCTGGTACGCACCGACGCCTTCAGCATGCAAGTACAGTACACTTTTCCGCTCGGCACCTTCGAGATCTCACGGACGATGGACGATCCGCATGTCTTCGAAGTACCGTTTGAAAATTTTGGTGAGACGGACGACAAGATTGCGGTCGTACTCAGCAAGATCCGGTCGTCCGGTTCGGGCGCGAAACGCCCCCCACGGGGTGGCAACAAAGTGCCGAATTCGACCAAGGAAGCCTACGTCTGGGTCGATTGGGTGGAAGTCGAGGGCCCGTTTATTGAAGAGTGGCCCCCAAAAGCGTGGCGCGAAACCTTTCCGAAAGGAGTCCTCGCCGATGCGGCCAAAGAATCCGGTTGCGCCCGCGAGATCATCGCCGGGTTTGCAAAACGTGCCTTTCGCGGACAACCGGCAAATGATGGGTATCTCGACCAGCTTCAAGCGATTTACGAGGATTACCGTAGGACAGGTTCGCCATTTGTTGAAGCAGTCAAGGAACCGCTCTCCGTTATACTCTCTTCCCCGAGCTTTGTTTATCTTGTAGAACCTTCCGCGCCGGATGGGAAACGGCAACTCAGCGGCCTTGAGTTAGCTTCGCGCCTCTCTTATTTCCTCTGGAGCCATCCCCCGGACGGGGAACTGCGGATGCTGGGGGAATCGGGCCGCCTGTCGGATCCCGAGGTTCTGCGCGGCCAAATCGAGCGGATGTTGGAAGATACGAAGGCCGAAGAATTTAGCGGGGCATTCTTCAGCCAATGGCTGGAACTCCCGTGGCTGGACATGATCGTGGTGAACGGGGCCAAGTTTCCACGATTCAACGAGACCGTGAGGCGATCCTTTCGTAATGAACCGATCGAATTCTTCCGCGACCTGATCCGGCACGACCTTAGTGTCACCAACCTCATCGACTCGGACTTCGTCGTGATCGACGGGGTGTTGTCGGAATTTTATGGGATCAAAATCCCGGCAAACAATGGCAAGTTCCAGAAAGTCGTCCTTCCCCCAGGCTCGCCACGTGGCGGACTCCTAGGGACCGGCGCCATACTCACCATGACCGGAACCGGCGAGCGGACCTCCCCTGTCGAGCGCGGCGTGTTCGTCTATTCGAGGATGCTGGGAAGGGACATTCCCCCGCCACCGCCAAATGTACCCCAACTGGAAATTGAGGACGGTTCCAAGTTGACCGTACGAGAGACATTGGAGCTTCACACCAGCAAGGCACAGTGCGCTTCCTGCCATCGCCGGATGGATCCGCTCGGTTTCGGCCTGGAGCACTTTGACGCAATCGGCTCTTGGAGGGATGGCGAGGTGAAAATGGCGTCAGGCCCACGAGGAAACCGACAGCCAGCCGGGGAGTTGCTTCCTATCGACGCAACCGGTGCAATGCCGGACCGGAAGCGTCAATTTGATGGCCACGAAGAACTCAAGGCACATCTCATGGAAGACCGCGACGCAATGGCCAGGGGCTTCCTGCGCTCCCTCCTGACCTATGCCCTCGGGCGGCGGGTCGGATTTGCCGACGGCCCCTTTGTCGACGAATTGCAGGCACGGTGGAAATACGCCGACTACGGGATGCGGACGTTGCTGCACCTCGTCGTCCAAAGCGAACCCTTTCAAAGCAAGTAACCCAATCGAATATCAAACTGAAGACATCATGAACCTGAAATCGAAATTTTCCCGCCGTAACCTTCTGCGTGGAGTTGGAGCCGCTGTCGCCCTGCCCATGCTCGAATCCCATGGCAAACCATCTTCCCTGGGCTCCTCCACCACACCGCCAAAACGACTGGTATTCCTCAACTTCGGCTACGGCCCCTCCGAAGCATGGTACCCGACCGAAGCCGGGGCAAACTTTGCTTTGCCTGAAGCAATGCAGCCATTGGCCAAGCTACGCGATTCGTTTTCTGTGATCAGCAACCTGACGAATGTAAAAGCGTCGGGCGTCGGTGCCCACTGGGGTGCGACTACCTGGCTGACCGGTGCCGATGTCCGCCGCACTCCGGGGCGGGAATTCCACAATGCCATCTCCTGCGACCAAGTGGCGGCGACCCACCTCGGCAAGGATGTCCGCTTTGAATCGCTCGCCCTCTCGGGAACGGAGCAGGACGTGACGGGTGCAGGGCCGGGCACATCGCTATCCTGGGACGAACTGGGCAACCCGGTACAAGGCATCTCCGACCAAGTCGCCCTCTTCAGCCAACTATTCGGGGACGGCGGGATGACCCTAGCAGAGAGGCGTCATCACCTGGATCGCCAACGCAGCGTTCTCGATGCCGTTCGAGCCGATGCAAAAGGGGTCTCGGGCATTGTCAGTGTAAGGGACAAGGAAAAGGTTGACGAGTATTTCGAACTGATCCGAAACATCGAGAAACGACTCGGACGGGAGGGTGCCTGGCTTGACCGCCCCAAACCAGAAGCGCCGATGGCAGAACCCGCAAGTTCGTTGAAGGGCACAGAGAGGGTCGGGTTGATGTTCGACCTAATGCTCGCCGCACTGCGGACGGACTCGACCCGGGTAATTACCTACCGGATGCCGACCAACAGCCTGTTTGAGGAATTCGAGGCCGAAACCGGGACAAGGCGGGTCGGTGCCCACCCGATGACCCACAGCGCAAAGGGCTCGGATGGCCACAAGCAACTCCTTTGGCGGGACGAGAAAATCTGCAGCCTCTTCGCGACTCTCCTGGAAAAGATGAAGGGAATCGAAGAAGCAGACGGCAGCCGCCTGCTCGACAATACCCTGGTCGTCATGGGCAGCGGCCTGCATACCGGCCACAAACGCCAAAACCTGCCCATCCTACTCAGCGGGGGAAAGTCCGTCATCCACGGCCAGAACTACGTCTACACCGCCAACGAATCCCGCCTCGCCAACCTTTGGCTGGCCATGCTGAAGTGGGCGGGGTGCCCGGTTGGTTCATTTGCAGACAGCGACGGGCCGCTGACGGAGATGTTCAGCTGAGGCAAGCTCCCTATCCTGCACGGAAGGATTCCAAGGTTTGCGTGATAGGATTTTCTGGGCAAGTTCATGATTTCAGCCTACAACCCATCGTTATGAAAACCACTCCTCTCGCCCTCCTTGTCCTCCTTGCCGCACCCCTCCTAGCCGAAAAGACCGTCATCCCACAGGCCACGCTCGACAGCCTGGACGCCCACATGGAAGTCACCTACGCAAAGTACGGCGACCGTATCCTGCAAATGGACATTTACCGCCCCAAAGGCACTTCCTGCAAGCTACCGGGCATCGTCTGCATCCACGGCGGTGGCTGGTACAAGGGAGACCGGACCAGCCACACCAAGATGGCCCAGGCCTTGGCCGTACGGAACTACGTCGCCGCGACCATTTCCTACCGCCTCAGCGGGGAAGCCCAATTCCCAGCAGCAATCCATGATTGCAAGGCGGCCGTCCGCTTTTTCAGAGCCAATGCCGACAAATACGGAATCGACCCGGACCACATCGGTGCCATAGGCCTTTCCGCCGGAGGCCACCTCACCGCCCTCCTTGCCACCTCCTCTGGTGTCCCGGAACTAGAAGGAAACGGAGGGAACCCCGATTTCAGCAGTGCCATCCAGGCCGCAGTCCCCATGGGCGCACAAACCGACCTTCTCTCCGACCGCACCCGCGAAGTCTCCAAGACACGGGAACCCTGGAAACTTTTCCTCGGCGGCAGCATGGAAGAGAAGACGGCCAACTACCGCCTCGCCTCCCCACTCCAACACCTCGACAAATCCGACCCTCCCTGCTGGTTCGTCAAGGGAGGCAATGATGACCCCAGCACCCGGTCGGAAAACTTTCGCGATCAAATGAAGAAACTCGGCCTCGAAACCGGCCTGCTCGAAATCCAAGGTGCCCCCCACGCATTCCTCAACAACCAAGCCTGGTTCGATGAAATGGTCGGGGCGGCCGACAAGTTTTTCACTACCGAACTGAAGAAATAATACCCTACCCGAGTACCCCTTATTCAAGAGATTGCCCAGAAACAACTACGACTTCAACAAACACGTCTGGCACGCATGGAACTCCAACCGCACCATTCGAGATAAGAAGAAGAAAAGAAGGAGGTTCGGAAAGTACCTAAGTGGCCCCCAATGAGTTCCACAAATAAATCACCACACCGCATGATGATGTTGGTATCCTCAGTGCTCATCATTGCTTATTTCATGCAGGAAGACACCAATGAGGCTGGCAATACAAGTATGGGAAATCCAACCGGAAGCGAACCCGCCCAGGATGTATCCCTGCCAACCACCTCCCAGGCAGAACAGGGCAACGCCCGGGTTGTGCAAACAACGAAGTTTGCCCAAACTCCAGATGCGGTTCCCCTGAGTCCAGAGGAACTCATGGCGCCCATCCAACTGACCCCTGCTCAAACCCGGGCATGGTTGGAGGGAAAGTCCGGTGACCGTTCGATGCTCCTGGAGTCGGTCGCGATAGGCGGTTTGGTCTCAAATAATCCGGATCTCGTCCGCCATGCAGTCCGGAATGATCCCGAGAACCCAAAACTTGCCTACCTTGGTGCCACGAACGAAGCCTTTACAAGGGAAGAACAACTCGAACACAGCAAACAATTTTATCTCAACGCCCCTGAGAATGGGTTGGCCGGATTTATCTATGCTGCCCGGTTGTATGAATCCGGAGACCCTACCGCAGCCATCCGGATCCTCGGGGAATCGCGTGAACGCCATCTCATCGACGACTTTTCCTTGGATCGCCAATTGCTCATGGAAGAAGCCTACCAAGCAACCGGGGCATCCGCCATCAAAGCAAAATTGCAGGCCACTATTTCCAGTGCCAAGCCCTACCTGAGAGACTTGCTCGCATTTGCCGGGGAATTCGATGACCTGGCCGACTCCTTACCCAAGGAAGAAGCCGCCCAACTACGCGGCCACGCAGCATCCATGGGTGTAAGGTTAAGGAAGAGCGCCGAAGCCGGCACAATCATCGACCAACTTGGTGGGCTCGCCATCGAAGCAAGGGCGCTGGACGGATTGGGGGAGGAAGATGTCTCGCCTTATGAAAGCCTTACAATCCCCCAAGCCCAGGAAGCCCTTAAATTGAAAAAGATAGGGATCCAGGAGACCCTAAAGCTTTTCGACATGGGCTCCATAGCCTTGTCCTCTCCGGAAGTACTGGGGGAATTCGTGGACAAGGTACGTGAAGTGGGGGAATTGGAGGCGATCAAATGGTTTCACCGGAAAAGGCAACATTGAGGAGGAAAACCCTAATTGTCACGAGAACTGACGTGCGCGCCCCCGCACGGCCCACTTCGTTGGCATTTGTGTTTCTCCAATGAAAAAAATCTCAGAGGCCATGATTGCTAGGGTTGCGGATGTATACAGCCAAAATCGAGCATAGGGAATTTAATAATGGGTGCAGGTGACCCTGCTTTCCTTTAACAAAACGCTAATGTCCGCTAATAGACTCTAATGTTTTGATTTTGAGGGCAGATGGGGTCAAATAAGGGAGCCTATGAAGAAATTCATCCCCTTAATTTTGTCCGTCCTGGCATCCTATGCCCACGCCAAGCCCAACATCCTCTTCATCTTCTCTGATGACCATGCGGTGAATGCCATTTCGGCCTATGGTAGCCGATTGGCAAAAGTGGCCCCAACGCCGAACATCGACCGGCTGGCCAAAGAGGGGGCGGTATTTGCAAACTCGTTTTGCGGGAACTCCATTTGCGGGCCTTCCCGGGCCACGGTTCTGACCGGCAAACATAGCCACACCAACGGTTTCATGACCAACGGGAACCGGTTCGACATGTCGCAGTGGATTGTGTCGCGGCCCTTGCAAGCGGCGGGGTACAGCACGGCGGTGATCGGGAAGTGGCATTTGCGCTCGAACCCCGAGGGTTTTGACTATTGGGAAATCCTGCCCGGGCAAGGAAGTTACTACAACCCTGCCTATATCCAGATGGACGGGAAGACGAAACGGGAGGAGGGCTATGTGACCGACATTTCCACCGGCAAGGCAATCGACTTCTTGGATAAACGGGACAAGGAAAAGCCGTTCTTCCTCATGTGCCAGTACAAGGCGCCGCACCGGACGTTCTCCCCTCCCCTCCGCTACCTGGGTGCATTCGACGATGTGGAGATCCCGGAACCGGAAAACCTCTTCGACGACTACGCCAACCGCAGCACGACCCTGGCCGGGAACGAGATGGAAATCGACCGCCACTTCGACTGGGCTTACGACGCCAAGGTACGCAAGGACGAACGCGGCGATGTGGTACTCCCCAGACCCGACCGCTACGGCACCCCGGAATACAACCGGATGACCCCGGAACAAAAGAAGCAATGGGACGCCCACTTCGGCCCGCGCAACCAGGGGTTCCTCAAGGACTTCGCGGATGGCAAACTCAGCCACAAGGATGTCGTCCGCTGGAAATACCGCCGCTACATGCGGAACTACCTGGGCGTGGTCAAAGCCGTAGATGAAAACGTCGGAAAACTGCTGGACTACCTGGACGACAACGGATTGGAGGACAACACCCTCGTCATCTACTCCGCAGACCAGGGATTCTACCTCGGCGAACACGGTTGGTACGACAAGCGGTGGATGTTCGAGGAATCCTTCAAAATGCCCTTCCTGGCGCGCTGGCCGGGAGTGGTAAAGCATGGATCCCGCCCTAAGGAACTCATCCAGAATATCGACTACGCCCCGACCTTCCTTGATGCCGCCGGACTGGATATCCCCTGCGAGATCCAAGGGCGCTCGCTACTGCCGGTCTTCAAAGGCGGGGCAAAGGATTGGCGCAAGTCACTGCTCTACACTTACTACGAATACGGCGAGCACCGGGTCCCCCAGCATTTCGGAATCCGGACGGACCGCTACAAGTTGATCCATTTCCCTCGCAGCAAAGAATGGAATCTCTTCGACCTGAAGAAAGACCCCCAGGAAATGAGGAGCATCCACGACGAGAAGGATTACGCGGACATCCGGGCTTCACTGGAAAAGGAGTACCTGCGTCTGAGGGAGTTTTACAAAGCCCCTCCGCTGGCGGGGAATTGATCCATCGCTATGCGAGGATGTCTTTGACGACTTCGCCGTAGATGTCGGTGAGGCGGAAGTCGCGGCCGGCGTAGCGCTAGGTCAGGGCTTCGTGGTTGAAGCCGAGGAGGTGGAGGATGCTGGCGTGGAGGGCGCCGCAGACATGGACGGGATTTGCGACGACAGAGACGCCCGAACTGCGGCGAGGCCAAGAGACGGTCGACTTCCTAGATGTGGGCGGAGGGGAAAGGATTATAGCGATTCTCAAAAGTAATTTTCGATTGAAATCCCCTGCACCTAGAGACTCCTTCCAACTTTTTTACACAAACTACATTTAAAGCTGGCCCAAAATCCGGAAATTTCTTTTCTGGGATCGCTCGACCCGGGCAAAATTACAGATCCAACTCGAAAGTACGACTGAACCAGAACTCCTTTTCGCCGCTCAATGCGCCTTCCAGCTCACTAACTTTCGATAAATCCCACTATGAAAACCTGCCTTTCCTCATCGGCCTTCTTTTTGTCGGCGATATTTGCAACTGCTACTTCCATGGAGCGTCCCAACATAATCATGTTTCTGATCGACGACCAGAACCCGTCGAGCATCGCTGCATTTGGGGGCAATACCTACACTCCCAATCTCGACCGAATGGCAGAGGAAGGGATGAAGTTCACCCGCGCCTATGTCAGCAGCTCGGTTTGTACTCCTTCCCGATACAGTTTCCTTACTGGTCGGTTTGCGGGCAATTCGCACAGCAAACTTTACACCGAAGAGGTCGGCGGCGCAGGGAACCAGGGGCTTCCTAACTTCAATGTCGCATTGGAACGGGACAAGATGAACGTCGGAAATGTTCTCCGTGAAGCCGGTTACACAACAGGGTTCGTTGGGAAATTCCACCTCACTTCCAGATTGGACTTTCCTGAATTCTACAAAGGTAAAGACGGCTGGATCGACATACCAAAAGACGCGGATCCCGGGGCAAGAACCTCGGCCCGGTTCAAACACAACGAACTCTGGATGCGTCGTTACCTCAAAACGCTGGGCTTTTCCTGGGCTAAGAACGTTTACCCGGAAAACATCCATTCGCCCTATGCAATGCACAACCCAGAGTGGACGACGGTGGCGGCCTTGGAATTCATTGAAGAAAACAAGGACGGCCCCTTCTACCTGCATCTTTGCAGCACCCTGCTACATGGTCCGGACAAGTCCTGGCGAAAGTCCATGGATCACCCGCTCATCACTGGAGAGGGTGAAGTTGAAAGCTTTCCAGGGGTCATGACACCCCGGGAAGAGCTTCTCAAAACTATTGCTGAAAAGGGTTTTGATCCCGATAGCCATGTCGCTGGTGAAGCGTGGATTGACGACTCGATCGGGGCGGTGTTCCGAAAGCTTGAGGAACTCGGAATCGATGACAATACGCTGGTGGTTTTTGCGCCGGACCACGGTCGCGATGGCAAAGCATCCGTCTTTTCGCACGGTGGTTGCCAAGTGCCCATGATCATGCGTTGGCCGAATGGAATCACCGCAGGACAGGTATGTGAAGAACTCGTGCAAAATATCGACCTCGTCCCCACTTTCTTCGAACTTGGAAAGGCAGGGAAACCGGAATCTTACCGGATTGACGGACAGAGCCTTACCCCTCTTTTCAATAACGCAAAAGCCAAAGGCTGGCGGAACCATCTTTATCTAGAAATGGGTGCTGCGAGGGCCACTGTCACGAAAGACTGGTCCTACATTGCTGTTCGCTACACCAAAGAACAGGTCGCAGCCATTCAGGGAGCATCGCCAATGAACTTACCGAGAGCCATGTCCTACATCGGTCGTTTGGGCATCGGAACCAGGGGGGCAGAACGCCCCGGTTACTTTGATGAAGATCAACTTTACCATTTGAAAAGTGATCCTAAAGAGATGAAAAACCTTGCTTACCATCCAGGACAGGCCACCCGCGTAGAACAGATGCGTAACCTCATGCAACGGGACCTCGAAGCCATTGGCCGTCCTTTCGGAGAGTTCATTCCCGGAGGAAACGCCGCAGAACCCGGCCAGATCGCCAAACAAATCAAGATCGTGAAACAACTCGAGATCCAAGGCAAAAGGGTAACGGTGCCAAAAGAGTTGGGAGCGAACCCGGGGGTTACCGTTGAAACAACCTCGGACAACAAGACGAAGGACAACGCGAAACATGAAGGACGAAGAAAGGCTCGAAGGGAAGCCAAATCAAATGATCAGGGGAGCTCAGTGAAGTAAATTGGGAATAAGAGAGCATTAGGGGTTCGGGAAAAAGAATGACGGCAGAAGAATTTGACTTGAATCCTTAGCCCTCATTCCTTTGCCAACATTCTTCTGTCGAAAAGGCAAATTGGGCTCCTGCTCTGCCGGTTTAGGGCGCCCCTGCCAGACGATGGTTCGCGCGGTATTTGGTTGGGGATTGACGAGGATCTTGCGAAAACTCCTGCTCAAGAGAGCATGGTCATGGAAACCGCATTCCTTGGCAATTTCTGAAACCGTGAGTTCAGTGCCGATTAACATCCGGGCTGCAGCATCGACCCTGACCCGCAAAACATATTTCCGGGGGGAAGTGCCACATGCATCACGGAACCGGCGTTCGAACTGGCTGATGGATAAACCGGCCATCTTGGCCAGTTCCTGGGAGGAGAGAGATTCTGTCAGGTTGTTGTGCAAGTATTTGATCACCTTAGCAAGGCGGCTAACCACTTCCTTCCCAGTGTCCAACCATTGGACAGTCCTTGAGAAACCCGCCAC
>JAYPDO010000099.1:2216-16719 GCA_038125285.1 Opitutia bacterium | reverse complement strand
GGCTTTCCATACGTGAAGTTCAACGAGACGGAGGATTTATCGTCCAGGAGCCGCTCGACCCCGAAAAAGACTTCTGGCGTGTATTTGGAGCGGATGCCGTAGCCGGGGCCACCCGGGACACTCGTGTCGATTCGGTCGTCCATGTAGGAAAGGCCGAGGTTTAAGTTGAGGGTGTCCTCCCAGATTCCTTTCGTCCCGCTGACAGCAAGACTGCGGGAGTAGTAGTCGGGCTCGTCGCTTAGGCCGAACTCGAAGGAAAAGTCATACTCCAGTCCATGCCTGCCGAGTTGGATGACCCAAGCCTTGCGCTCTTCCTCCAGGCGCGCCAACCAGTCGTCGGGATTGTCGGTTGGCGGCCTACCGATCGGTGTGGCTCCGGTAATTGTGTCGACCAATGCGGTCACGTCCATTTTCCACCACTCCCCAAGTGCGGTTTCCCCTTCGACATACCAGGATTTTACCTCGATCCGGCCATCATCCTCGGCCCAGAGTTGGTACTTTCCCCTGAGGGCTTTTTGGCCATGCGCATTGTTCGTCTCCGAGGACAGGACAAGGACGATTGCGAATAGTCGAATAGAATTCTTCCATGGGGCTTTCATACAGGTTAGGTTTGTCTTTTTTTGCGCTGGGGCAAGGGATGATCTGCAAATTTTTGATGACGGGGCATGACCCGTTATGCCGCTTTATTTGATTTTGAGTTGATCGGGTTTTCTTAATTGGGATTACTGGCATGGTATGTAACAACCAGCCAAACGAACCTGGGAGGGAAACCATGAAACCCCAAATCTTCAATATCCTGTCCATCCTCATTGCCATGCCTGCTACGAAAGGAAACCCCAATTCCGACCCCGGCGCCCTGACCCCGGCCTTCCTGGAAAAGCTCCAGTCCAACTACGAAATGGACTATGCCGACAAGGCCCGGTTCAATGCAGTCAGCAACACGGATATCAACAAACTTGCTCTAAGCCGTGACATCGTACGGGGCGAGGACGGCTACTTCAGTCACAAGATCTCCAGCCAGGGCATCACAGACCAAAAGGCCTCCGGGCGTTGCTGGATGTTTGCCGGGTTCAATGTAATGAGACCGAAAGTTATTCGGGAACTGGGGGTCGACGGGTTCGAGTTTTCCAATGCCTACCTCCTGTTCTGGGACAAGCTGGAAAAGTCCAACCTCTATCTCGAATCCATCATCGAACTGCGGGATGTGGACAAATTGGACCGCGAATGGGAACTGGTTAACCAGTGGATGGTCGGGGACGGGGGGTGGTGGAACTACGTGACCGGGTTGATCCAAAAGTACGGTGCCGTTCCAGTTTCCGCAATGCCCGAAACCCAAAGCAGTGAAAACACCCGTGTCATGAACCTTGTACTGGAGAGGATATTGCGTGCAAGGGCGATCAAGGTATTGGAAGCGAATGCCAAAGGTGCCGACGTCCATAAGCTCCGTAACATGAAGGAGGATGCAATGGCCGAAGTCTACAGGTTCCTTTGCCTGAACCTGGGCGAACCCCCAGTGGAGTTCGAATGGCGCTATGAAGCGAGGAAAAAGGTTGGGGAAGACAAGGACGAAGGCTCAGCGGAAAAGAAGGGGGAGGCGGAAGAAGGTGCGTACAAAGTGGAGCAAGAAAGGTTGGGCGAGCTAAGGACCTATACCCCAAAGAGCTTTTACCAAGAGTTTGTCGGGGTTGACCTGTCGCAATTTGTATGCCTCTACAACGACACTTCCCAGGAGATGGGCAAACATTACCAATTTGCCCGGGCAAGGAACATGGCCGGCCAGCAAGAAATGGATTTTGTAAATGTCCCGATCGGGAAGATGAAGGAGATCGCCGTCAGTTCCGTAATGGCCAATGAGGCACTGTGGTTTGCTGTGAACATGGGCATCGACCAGTCGACCGAGCACGGCCTCATGGCTCACGGACTCTTTGACTACGAATCCCTGTTCAACATTGAAATGCCCATCGGCAAGGCCGACCGTACCCTCCTATATGCAGGGGCTTCTAACCACGCCATGGTCCTCCGGGGAGTCGATATCCAGAATGGGAAGCCCAGGAAATGGCTAGTGGAAAACAGTTGGGGCAAGGAGAAGGGGAAGAACGGCACATGGACCCTCTACGATCGTTGGTTCGACGAGCATGTCTACACCATCATCGTTGAGAGAAAGCACGTCCCCAAGGAGATCCTGGCCGCCTTTGACGAAAAGCCACGAACCCTCCCGGCATGGTATCCCGGCGCGATGGGTTTGCCGGAGTGACAGATGATACGGAACCGCAATTACCGCTTCTGGCCTGTACCTTGTTCTGCCATTCCCTGAAGGTATCATTGTCGACGCGCTGGAGGTACAATCGTTCCAGGGTACCAAGCCTGGGCAACATGGTGACCAGTGCATCAGTCATGCAACCGGAATGGAGGGTCAATTCCTTGATTGCCGGGGCGGCGGCGAAGTCTTCGAATTCATTGCTGAGCGGGAGAGGAGAGTCGATGCGAAGTTGTTCGAGGTTGGGGATGCGCCAAAGGGAGGAGAGGGCTTTGGCTGTATAGCCGGGTGTACCGTCGGATTCCAGGTGGAGGTTCCGGAGGCTTCGGCTTCGCGAGATTTGCTGGATGTCTTTGTCTTGCAGGGAATCCCCCTCCATGCGGAGGGTTTTGAGGAAGTACATCTTTGGTACGCCTTGGGCGACCAATGTGCCTGCTGCGGAGTCGGCGGATTGGAACGTCTGGATGCTGTCCAGTTTGGCCAATAATTTTGCGACTCCCGCGTCCGTAAGGTTGGGGCAACCAGAGAGGGAAAAGTTCGAAAGCCTCGACAGGGTCGCAAGTGGGGCGAGATCCTCATCAAGAATCGCTTGGTTGTTCAGCGATAGCTCGATGAGACGGGGCGCATGCTTGGCCAGAAGCCCGCTTCCTTCCTGTGTCCATCCATGGGAATCTTTCCGTCCGGAAACATTGAGGACGATCAAGGAAGGGTTCGTGAATGCTGCTAGGAAGCTGCCCGTGACATCTGTATTGTAGAGTCGCAGGGTGTTGAGCCGGGGATTATTGGCCAGGTTGCGGAGGCCTGCATCCGTGACCTTTCCGGGTTGGAGGCCGAACTGGACTGAACTGAGGCTGGAAATGGGGGCCAGTTGGGCCAAGTGGGCATCGGAAAACCCCTGTGCATTGATGTCCAGGTTTTCGATTTCCCGCTGCTGTTTGGAAAAAGTGCCCATGTCCACATCCTCCAAACCACTGCCCCGGACAGAAAAGTTCTTCAATGCGTCTGCCCCTGCAAATTCGTCCCAAATGACTTGGTTCCACGGATCCGCAGTTACGTTCTGTATGATGTGGGCACCGGGTATGTTTGCCACGGCTTTGGCCAACTCCAGGGTCAACGGCGTGTTGGGTAGGTGGATTTGGGCTTCTCGGTTGATCGGGGAAAAACGGGCACCGAATTGGGTGAGGGCATCGACACTGGCTTCGTATTCCCTGTGCGGGTCACCATACCGCTTGGCCTCCTCCTGGGTGGCTTCCCTGACAACCCGGAAACCGATGTAGGCGGCTGACTCTTCTGCGTCGAAGAAGTTCCGGGCGGAAGTCCTGGCGGACAGCGGCCCGAGGTACCAACTGCCTCCCCGCAGGGCGCGGCGTTCGTTTGAGTCGGAATCCTTCTGGTCGAGGTTGGCGGGATTGACGGCCACGGGATTAGGGCCGGATTTGGGCATCCAGTGGTCGTAGTAGGTAAAGTTGAAATAATCCTGGCACCACTCCAGCACGTTGCCGGACATGTCGTGGAGGCCGTTGGGGTTTGGCTTGAAAGAACCGGCTGGAGCCGTGAAAGGATAGCCGTCCCCTGGCTCGGTTGCGGGGTCGAATGCCCAATGGCGGATGGCTGCAAGCTTACGGACTTTCTCCAGTTCGGAGTTCCCGACGTTTGCATACCTGTGGATGACTCCCTTGACCCCGTCCCCCCAATAAAAATGGCTGCGGCGCGAATCCGCACGGCAGGCAAGTTCCCACTCTGCCTCAGTCGGGAGGCGATGGGTTTGGCCGGAAACTTTTGTAAGCCATTGGCAATAAGCGTTGGCATCATTCCAGCTTACTCCGACCACAGGGTGGGAGTCTATCTGGGGGAAGCCTGGGTCTTTCCATGTGAACTTGGGATCCTGGATGAAATCAAACCGGTCACCCTTGCCGGGTTCCCCTTCGGCAAATTCGCTGGGGCTCCATCCGACAATGCCCTTGCCCGACTTTTCTGCATCCGTCCTGTAACCTGTGGCTTCGACAAACTCACGGAACTCGCCCAGTGTCACCTCGGTCTTGGCCATGTAGAAAGGCTTGGTAATAAATGCGTAATGGACTGGTCGCTCGTCCTGGGCGTAGTATTGCTGGATATTGGTGTATGGAAAATCGTCGGTAAGGGAGCGTTTGTTGCCACGGTAAGTACAACCCGGCTCGATAAGGGAAAAGTCGGCAGCGACCCCCTTGGATACAACCGCAATGGCGAGGATGGCCGTAGACTTCATCACTATTTGCTTTGGAATGCGTCACTACCGACAATGGCCAGCACCGCGCTTTCAAGTTTCCCGCCCGATTGCTGCAATGCGGTTACCATTTCGTCGATGATTCCCCGGTCGACGGGCTCTGGGGCACGGCTGAAGGCATAGGTGAACAGTTTTTCGCTGAAACCCCGGAAGAAGCGGTTTTCCATGCCGCGCAGGATTTGCTTGTATTCCAGAAAATCCTTGAAGGCCGATCCATTGGGCAGGGAGCCGCCGACTTGGATGCGGGATTCCTCGTTCTGCCCCCACCAACGGTTTTCTCCGTCCTGGAAGTCACGCCAGAGGCCGACCACGTTGAAATTCTCCAGAGCCAGGCCGTAGGGATCCAGGCGACTGTGGCAATTTGCACAGCTTTCAATTTGCCGGTGTTGTTCCAGGCGCTCCCGGACAGTCAGGTTCTTCCCCTGGACATTCGGCTCGACTTCCCCTGCATTGGGCGGGGGTGGGTGAGGCGGGTCGTTGAACAGGACATCCAGTACGTACTTTCCCCGGTCGACCGGCTTTGTGCGGGAACCGTCGCTGCCCCATTTGTGAACCGCACCCATCCCGAGGATGCCGCCGCGTTGGGTTTGGGCAGGGAAACCTACCCGGACAAAGTTTTCTCCTTCCGCAATGCCCTCCTGGAGGCCATACCATTCGGCAAGGCGTTTATTCGCCATCGTCCAGTCCGAGTCCAGGAAGTCCCGGAGGTCGCCATTGCTCCGGAGGATTTCACGGAAGAAGGCGAGGGGTTCTTCGTTGAGGTCTTCGTTGATTCCCTCGAATTGGTTTTCGTAAAACCGCTTGTAGCTGTTCCTATCAGGCGTGAACCGGTTAAACTCCGCAACCTTCAGCCATTGGGATGCAAATCCATGCACCAGGGCTTCCGAACGCTCGGAACGAAGGGCAAGGCTGGCATGTTCCTTGATGTTGCTTCGCAAGGTGCCGTTGGCTGCGGCGCTCGCCAATTCCTCGTCAGGGGATGACGACCAAAGGAAGTAGGAGAGGCGAGAGGCGAGTTCGTAATCTGTGAGCGGCCTGGGCTTCTTGTCTTGTGAAGGTTCCAGGAGATAGAGGAAAGAAGGGGAGCAGAGAGCGGTTATGATGGCAGCCTTCAACCCAGCTTCGAAGGAGTCCCTTGCCGCCCATTCCGCTTGGGCGACTTTCAATACCAGTCCCATTTCTTCAGCTGTGACAGGCCTGCGGTAGGCCTTGGCGAGGAAACTGGCAATGACTTCAGTCAAGTATCCTGATGTTTCCAATGAGGGATCCAAGCCACTGGGGAGCAACATCGCCACGCTTTTGGGTGGCCAATCTTCGTAGAGGGGGCCTTCGATTTCGATGTAGTCGAGGTAGAGTTTTGGGTGTTTCCCCAGATTCAGCATGTTCAAGTCGGATCGACCCATGCCGTAGTTCCCCTCCGCATTGAGGCGTGCTTTCACAAACCCCGCTTCCTTCATCTTCCCTTCGGTGGACAACGTCCTCGCCAAGGTGTCGAAGTGGCGCTCATAGCGGTTCAGTCCCCCGATTTCCGGGCGCTCTACAAGGCTCATGCCCAGTTCGCCGCCGCCCTTGGCATCCAGATCCATGATGACCTCATGTTCGGAAGGTTCCTCCAGGGTGCCTGGGATCTCCCCGTAGAATATATTTCCCGTGCCGTTGCGGGAGAGTTTGATGAGTACGGGCTTGCCGGATTCCCCCGGGTCGGTTCCAGCCCTGAAGCGGATGGCGTACTTCCCTGACACTGGAACCATCTCGTCGTTAAAGGGATGCTTGAGTTGGCCGAAGGTGCGGAAGCTGTCTTGAACTGTGATGACCCCGGTTCCGTCCGGGCTTAGTTTTTTGTCACGGGAAAGACTACGGTGGATGCTGCGCGGAGTCAGCCCGGTTTCGTACTCTTCGTATTCCAGGCGAGAACGTATGGTGGGGACGGGTGGGTCGCCAAGCTGGACTGCTCGGTCGGCGACGATCCGTGCAATGTCAAAATAGGACTCCATCAAGGAAGGGTCGAGCATCAGGCCTTGGCTGACTTTGTCAAAGCCATCCATGGAGCCATCTGGTGGCAGGAGGGTTAGCGGGTTCTGTTTGGGCTCGAAAACGACGCCCAGAATGTCCTTTACAGTGTTTTCGTATTCCACGCGAGTGAGCCTACGGAGCAAGGCACGTCCACCAGTTGCATTCGCCATTTTGCGGGCTTGGCGTAGTTCCCCGGCAATCCATGTGGAGACAAAGGAGCGTTCCTCAGCAAGGGGTTGCGGCTTGTCCTCCGGGGGCATCTCGGAGAGGTTGAGGCTGTCCATAACCTCGATCCAGGATGCGGCCGGTTCTGAGCCAAGGAAATCCGGAGCAAGGTTCTGTAGGTCGAACTTGCCTTTCTTCGTTTCAGCGTCGTGGCAGTCGAAGCAATATTTTTCCAGGATAGGCTGTGCCTTTTTCCAAGCGCCTAAGTCGGAAGGGGCGGAGAATGCAGGGGTATAAAAAATAATCCCTATTAGGCCAATGCGGCCAATAGGAAATGCTTTAGTTACTGCGAGTCTCATCAGGCCAAAAGCTCGGAAACAGCGCCTTTGGAGTCCTGGAATGGTGCATCCGGGGCGATGGCCCCCATCTTGTGCGCCATGGTGTGCCAAACACTGGCGAGAGGGGTATTGGTAGGGAGCTTGAGGTGGCCTTGATGGCGTATTCCTCGGGCTGTGCCCCCGCACAGGACAGTGGGGAGGCGGTCCTTGGAGTGACCGATGCCCATGCCACTTGAAAAGCCGAGCATTGTGTGGTCGAGGAGGGAGGAACCGTCCACCTCCTTTATTGATTCCATCCGGGCAAGGAATTCCGCCCAGCGCTCCATGTAGATGCGGTCGGCTTTGGCTAAGTCAGCCAGTTTGCGTGGGTCGTTGTTGTGGTGGGTGAGGGTGTGGAAGTCTTCGGATATCCCGAACTCCGGGTAGATGCCCCCGGCCAGTTCGCGCCGGACGACATAGCTGGCGACACGGGTGGAATCGGTTTGGAACGCTAGGGCAATGAGGTCGTACATCATGCGGGAGTAGCCGAAGTAGTTGAACTCGGACGCATTGACATCCTCCGGCCCGCAGGGCTCGGAGTAGTCCTGGTAGCCGGAAAGATCGACTTTGGGTTTCGGTTTGTCCGCCCACTGGCGGTTGCGCTGGAGTTGTTGCTCCACTTCGCGGACGGAACTAAAGTATTCGTCCAGCTTTTGCTTGTCCAATGAAGAAACCGAAGGCTCCAGGGACTTTGCTTGCGCAATGACGGAATCCAAGATGGAACCACGCAAGCGGAACCCGGCTTGGCGGGCTTCAGCCTCGTCAGGTGAGTCTTCTTGGAATAGGCGCCGGAAAATGCGGTGTGGGTCGCTCTCGGATGCGAGCGGGATGCCGTTCTTGTTCCATGAGAGGGTGCCCAACGCCTGCCCGCCGAAGCCCGTACCGCGCTTGACGGACATTTGGAGGGATGGAAAACGGGTGCCTCCACCAACTTCATTTGCGACAAACTGGTCACAGGAGATGGCATTCTGGATCCGTCCCCCGTTGTGGGTCTGCACGCCGGTAAGGAAAGTGTAGTCGCCGGTATGCCCGCCGCCATATTCCAGGTAGGTTCCGGATAAAACGGTAAACTTGTCCTTGTATTTAGCCAGTGGTTCCAAGGTGGGGGTAAGGGAGTAGCCCTTGCCTTCTTCCTTGGGTTCGAACACGCGCATGTTCATCCCGGTTCCAAAGTAAAAACAAGCCATCCGGGGGGGGATTTTTGACAAGGAGGATGCTGCGGGAAGCATCGACTCCAGGAAAGGTAGGGAGAGTGTGGTGCCTGCACCTTTCAAAATGGTGCGGCGGCCAAGTCGTCGTTTTCTCGGGAAATTAAGTTGAACCATGGTCCTTTAAAATAGTCCGTCCAACCTGTTTTCCAATTGAAATTTTATGTGGTGTAAGAACGTTTGGTATTCGAATGCACAGCCTGCTGGGCAAGAAATCGGACTCCAATAGTGGTTGCACCCTGGGCCGGATCTTTCAAGCCATGATCGCCTCCACGATGGTTCCATACAAGTCCGTCAACCGGAAATCGCGGCCGGAGTAATGGTAGGTCAGCCGTTCGTGGTCAATGCCGAGAAGGTGGAGGATGGTCGCGTGGAGGTCGTGGACATGAACCCTGTTTTCAATCGCATGCATCCCAAATTCGTCCGTGGAGCCATACATTAGGCCACCTTGGATGCCGCCACCGGCAAGGAGCATGGAAAAGCCGGTGTGGTGGTGGTCGCGGCCGAGTTTCATGGGGTCATTGTCCTTGTCTTTTGCTTGGGAGTATGGGGTCCGCCCAAATTCCCCGCCCCATACGACGAGGGTTTCGTCGAGGAGCCCGCGGTCTTTCAAATCGTCAAGCAGGGCTGCCGTGGCCTTGTCGCTATCTGCACAAAGGCGTTGGTGGCCGGAGTTATTGTTGCTGTGGGTATCCCAGGGCTGTTTGCCGCCATCGGTGTAGAAAATTTGGACAAAGCGGACTCCAGCTTCGGAAAGCCTTCGGGCGAGGATGCAACTGTCTGCGTAATTGGTTTTGCCATACCGTTCGCGGACGGAGGCGGGCTCGGAGGAAATGTCAAAGACCTCGGAGGCCTCGGCCTGCATAGCATAGGCCAGTTCCATTGCCCGGATCTGGGCATCGAGCTTGGCTTCCTGCTGGCGTTTTTCGAGGTGGATTTGGTTGAGGGTGTTGACCAGGTCGAGCTGCACTCGTTGCTCCTCGCGGGAAAGATGGGGATGGCGGAGATTGGCGATCAGCTTGTCGATCGCCATATTACTGGTGTTGACGGCTGTGGCTTGGTGCTCTCCGGGGAGGAATCCGTTGGACCAAAGTTGGGGGCCGACGACCGGACGTCCGGGGGAAAGGGCAACGTAGCTGGGGAGGTTGCGGTTTTCCGAACCGAGCCCATAGGATACCCAGCTTCCCATGGAAGGGCGGACAGGCTGGGGGTGCCCCGATTGCATGATAAGGAGGCCGGGTTCGTGGTTGGGTTGATCCGTGTGCATGGAGCGGATGACGCAGAGGTCGTCCGCATGTCTGGAAAGGTTGGGGAAGAGTTCGCTCATGACCAACCCGCTTTGCCCGTATTGGGAGAACGCAAACGGGCTGGGCATATAGCCGGTGCTCTTGGTCTTGCGTCCGGTATCCGCAGGGGCTTCTCCTTCATGCTTGGCCAAGGCGGGCTTGGGGTCGAAGGTATCTACATGGGAGGGGCCGCCGTTCATAAACAAGAAGATGACGCGCTTGGCTTTCGGGGCATGGTGGGAAGGCGCGGCAGCGTGAAGGCATCCTTGAGCCAATGCACCTGCGAGGCCAACCGTGCCGAAGCCTGCGCCGAAACGGGACAGTGCCTGGCGGCGGGTAAGAAGTGGGAATGGTGCTTGGTTCATGGAGGGAGTATAAGCCATTTAGGGCGAGTGGGACTTATTCAGCCGGATTAGTCGACCCAGGAAAATTCGTTGGTGCAGAGAAGGGCTTGGGTGTAGTCGCTAAGCTTGCCCTTGGCGAGGTAGTCTTGTCCGACTTGGATTTCCTTGGTATCCGGCTTGCGCCCGAAGAGGATTCGGTAGGCTTCCTCCACTTGGCAATCCCCGCCCTTTTCCCCATCTAACCTTTTGACAAAGGCTTCGGCTTGTCTCGTGACGATTTGGCTATTGAGGAGAAAAAGCTTTTGGAGCGGTGTGGTTGTTTCTTTCCTGCCAGGGCTGTGGAGGTTTGGGTCAGGAAAGTCGAAGAGGGCGAGGAAGGGATCCAGTTCGAGTCGGCTTGAGCGGGCGTAGATGGCGCGCCGGTTGGCTTCCGGGTCATGAGCATCGAAGGACTTTCCGCCGATGGCCGAAGTGTCCAAGTTCCCTGCCGCGGAGTAGAGCGAGTCACGGAGCATTTCGGCGGAGAGTCGCCTGCGCTCCATACGCCAGAGGAGATGGTTGCCAGGATCCTTGGCCATCTTTGCCGGGTTGGCTTCGCTGGATTGGCGGAATGTAGAGGAGAGGGCGATTTCTTTGGCCAGCCATTTAAGGGACCAATTGCCTTCTTCCATGAACCGGGCGGAGAGGTCATCGAGGAGTTCCGGGTGGGAAGGCTTTTCACCTAGGACGCCGAAATTGCTGGTGGTTGCGACCAGCGGCTTGCCCATCATTTCAGCCCATACACGGTTGACCCAGACCCTTGCGGTGAGGGGATTGTTGCGGTTGGCGACCGCCTCGGCAAGTTCGAGGCGACCGCTGTCCTTGCCGGAAAATTCCTGGCGTTGGCCTCCTCCGAGGATGGAGAGGAAGCCCCGTTTGACTGTACTTCCCGGGTTTTTGACATCCCCCCGGATGTAGACGGGGAGATCCTTCATTGATTTGGCCTCCCGAACCAGATGGAGCGAATTGTCCGGTTTCTTCGAGCTCCCATCCTTGTCCTTTTCCGCCCCTTCGCCCATGGGTTTGTTGAACATGTCCGTACTGGCAAAGACTCCGGCAATGGCGTAGTAATCGCTGGTCGGGATGGGGTCGGAGAAGTGGTCGTGGCAACGGGAGCAAGCAACCGTCAGCCCGAGGACTCCACGGGAAAGGGTATCGACCCGGTCTTCCCACTCGTCCGCCATGACGGCGAGGTCGCCCCTGCGGTAATATTTGGGACCTAGCCCCATGAAACCGAGTGCGATTTGCTTGTCCTCGCACTCCGGGGAAACCAGGTCGGCAGCGAGTTGCAGCTTCAGGAACTCGTCGTAGGGAAGGTCGTCGTTCAATGCATTGATGACCCACTCGCGGAACTTCCAGGCGTTGGGGTAGGTTAGGGAAGCGTTGTTGCCTACGATGTGGGCCTGGTCCTCTGCGTACCGGGCGACATCGAGCCAGAGGCGTGCCCAGCGTTCACCGAAAGAAGGGGAGGCCAGGAGTTGGTCGATGTAAGCTTCGTAGCCGGTATCTTCGCAGGCCTCCCAATCCGGGGGCAACCCTGCCAATGCATAACTGGCACGCCTTTTCAAAGTGTGCTCGCTTGCCGGAGGATTGGGGGCAAGGCCGCACTCTTCCAGTTTCGCCAATACAAAGGTGTCAAGCGGGTGCTTTGCCCAGGAGGGATCTTTCAAACTCCCGGCATCCTGGCGAAGGACAGGCAGGAAGGACCAGTGCTTGGCCTGCTTTTCGTAATCATACTTCGGTTCCTCGGCCTGGCCTCCGTGGCAAAGTGTGGAGGCGAGGACCAGGAAAGGGATGAAGAAAGCTCTGCGGACGCGCATCATTGTCTAGTGCATGGAATGGCGGGTGGGCTTGTTTTTTTGACAAAGGAATGCTCCATCTCCCATTACACTCCACTTAATATGAACAATTCCACCCGCCGCCAATTCCTCTCCCAGTCCCTCGCCCTAACCGCCGCACCTTGGGTTTCAAAGCTCCCGGCGGCCCCATCGAAAACCCTAAGTCTGGCTTGCATTGGTGTCGGGGGGCATGGCAACGGCTACAATATGCCCTCCTTCATGCGAGAGAACGATTGCCGGGTCGTCGCCGTCTGCGATGTTTACAAACCCCGCTGGGAACAGGCACTGGCCAAGGTGAATGAGAAGTACGGCGACAAGGACTGCCAGGGATACGGTGATTTCCGGGAAGTCTTGGCAAGAAAGGATATCGACGCCGTCGTCATCTCCACCCCGGACCACTGGCATGTCCCGATCTCCATGGCCGCGCTGGAAACCGGTAAAGATGTTTTCTGTGAAAAACCGACCCTAACCATCGCCGAGGGCCGCAAACTCGAGGAAGCCGTGAAAAAGCATGGAGCCGTATTCCAAGCAGGGCTCGAAGACCGCTCTATCACAGCCTACCACCTGCTTTGCGAAGCCGTGCGAAACGGGAAGATCGGCCAGCTGGGGCACATCGACGTCGAGCTACCTGTGCACTCCAAGGTCTACATTGAGGAAAAGCAAAAGCCACCCACCGGGCTGGACTGGAACATGTGGCTCGGCCCCGCACCATGGGCGGAGTATTCCCCACAACGTTTCGACTGGATGGGCTGGCGGATGATGAGGGACTACTCCGGGGGCATCCTGACGGACTGGGGTGCCCACATAGTCGACACCGCCCAGGTTGGGAACTTCGCCGAACTCTCCGGGCCGGTCTCCATCGAGGGCAAAGGCGAAATCCCCGAAGGGGTCATGAACACCGCGAAACAAACCTTCGACATCACCTACACCTACGGCAATGGCGTGACCATGCGGGTAAAGTCGGGCGGTGTGCGCCTCCATTTCCAGGGCAGCGAGGGTTGGTGTGGCAACAAGGGATGGCGGGGTGCCC
Source organism: Opitutia bacterium (assembly GCA_038125285.1). Lineage (GTDB taxonomy): Bacteria > Verrucomicrobiota > Verrucomicrobiia > Opitutales > JABJCN01 > JAYPDO01. The sequence goes on along the minus strand of JAYPDO010000099.1, from coordinate 3,899 downwards.
CCGAAGCGCATGACAAAACCATCTTCAAGGCCGACTACACCCAAAACAAAATGTGGCCACGCCCCGTCGGCGAACACCGCAACTTCCTCGATAGCGTCAAATCACGCCAACGCACCACCTACACGGCCGAAGATTTGCACCGCCTCAGCACGACACTCCACCTTGGTGCCATCGCCATGGAGTTGGGGCGCAAACTTGACTGGAACCCGGACACAGAAGCCTTCACCAACGATTGCGAGGCAAACCGCCTTCGGAGCAGGGAAGCCCGGGATTGGGCCGCCGGAGCATAATCCCGTTTCGGGATAGCGGGCTTTATCCCCAGAAACCCTCCAGCCTTTCCGCGTCCTTGATGCCCAACGGGAATTGTTGGCTGAAAGGATGCTTTTCCACTCCTGCGTACTCGCGCAGGGCGTGGTGGACATGCTCCGGGCGGATGCGGATGCCTTCAGTTTCGTGCGTTTGGAGGGACTTCGGGTTGAATGGGACGGCAAATTGCCCGTCGTCTGTCCTGCCAAGGACTCGGTTGCCCCGGATTCCCGGGCCGAGGAACATGATGGACCCGATGGACCAGTGGTCCTTGCCGTTGCCCTTGTTGTAGTCTGGTGTGCGCCCCATCTCGCTTTGGAGGATGACCACCAGTTTGTCCCTAATGCCGAGGTCTTCCGCTCGTTTGAGGGTATAGTCCACGCCTTTGAGGAACTCAGGGATGAGCTTCATCTGGTCAGGATCGTTGTTGGCATGGCTGTCGAACTGGCCGATGGAAAGGTTGGCGGACACACAAACCCCTGCCTTGAAGGAACAAAGGGCGATTTCGGCTTGTTGGGCTAACCGGGCCTTGGGGACATTGTCGGGGATGTGCGGGGTGACATGCTTGAGGGCTTTGGAGTTGAGTTGGGCCGCGTAAAGGAGGCTTTGCGCCCGTTCCGTCCTGGGGAGCTTGGTTTGGCTGGTGCGGGTTTGGGCTTGGTTCTCCAAGGCCTGGTTGATCCGGTCATTCACGAAGTCGTCGTTATAGGTGCTAGAGCCCCCGGAGATGTGGTCGGCCTTGGCGAGGAGCTTTAAGGTCGGCAGGTAGGGGACTCGGGACATGGGCACGAGGTTGCCGGTTGCCGAGTAGTTACCAAAGGTCAGGAAGGCGAGGGGACAGGCCGGCCCGGCACAGGCCGCGACGAGGGCAGCGAAGGTCGGGTAGGCATGGCTGTCGAGCTTGCCTGTGGCCATGTAGCGGGAACAGGGCGAGTGGTTGTTCACCGAATAATCCAGGCCGTTGTAGGCCAGCAGTTCCTTTCCGTACGACTTGAAAAACTCTTCGTTGGACATCCCATTTTGCTTGTCCGCCATGTGCTTGGCAATGGGGGCGAACTTGTGGGCGCCTTCTGTGAGGATGTCCCCCTCTTCATAGATGCGGTTGATCCCGTTCACTCCCTTGGGGTCCATCATGTAGGTCGTGTCCCACCCGCCGGAGGCATTGAAGACGATATAGTACGGGCCTTCGTAGGTGTCGGATTCCTTACTTGCCGGGTAAAGGGAACGGACAGGGGCGGAAAAGCCCAATCCTGCGAGCCCGCAAAGTTTGAGGAAGTCGCGGCGGTTGGAAAGGGAATCACTCATACAAAAACTCCTGTTGGCGTAAAAGGTAAGTCACCACACCGCGCCAGGCCCGGAGGCTATAATCCGGATCCG
>JAYPDO010000099.1:0-2206 GCA_038125285.1 Opitutia bacterium | reverse complement strand
TTTCATTGACCCGTCCGCAATGGTAGGAGTCCACCTGCTCGTACATGCCCTGGGCTTGGGCGTCTGCAAGGATCCCAGAGAACAAGCCGAATGTGCGCCCCACCTCATCGCCCATCGGGTCGTCATGCCGCCCGAGGAGCTGTTCATGCAGGTGGACGATCGCATGGCGTATTTGAAGGTCGGCCTCCTTCGTTTTCCCTGGCAAGACACCAGGCTCGATTCCAGGGAAAAGTTTCCGCTCCGCCGTCGGCTTCTGGAAATCGGGGGTGGAATGGCGGCAGGCCATTTCGTTGGCCATCATCCGCTGGATCGCCCCCATTGCCCCGCTCGGTTCCGAAATTCGTTCCGTGACAGCTTTGGAGTCAATGCCGCCGTAAAGAATTTTGAATTGTTCCTCCAACCGTCCCCAGGGTTCCCCAAAAATGGCGGCAAGTTTCCGCTCCAGCTGTTCGGGTGCCAACATTCGGACTAACCCCACATCTTCCAATTCCGCCGCACGGGAAGGGTTTTCCATCGCTGTGGCCAATCCGTCCGCCCGATAGAACTTGGACTTTGCCCAGGCTTTGAACGCAAACTTCAAATTGAACCCGCCCCCGGCAAAATCCTTTGCAATGGCCTCCACTTCCTTCCTTTGTTCCCGCCATGCCCGGTTTTTGGCTGAATGGAGCGGGTCGTCCAGGTCGGTGGGTTCACGGAGGACTTTGCGTCCGGTCAAGATGTAGTAAACATGCTCCGTCATAGCGACGGCAAACCTCGGGTCGCCCGCTGTCTTTTCCCCGAGCCATTGGAGGGAACGCCAGTTCTCCGTACCAGGCAAATCCTCCCCTTCGAAACCCGCCCTGAACATGTCCTTGAACCATCCCTCCTTGCGCTTCCCATACACGCCCTTGCCATCCACCACGTAGTATTCCTGGAAAAGCCCGGCCAACGGGTCCAGGGTCTTGTGGCAGACCACACATTCGGAGGCCTCCATCGTCGGAACCTCGTATTTCCCAGTAATGGCTGCAGCGTCGCTAACCCTCGGTGCCAGCTCCAATACGTCGACCCCCAGAAAATGCTGGTAATACATCCTGGCCCGGAGACGGTTGCGGTTCGTCTCCGTGGTCGGGTATCGCATCAAGTATTGAAAACTCCCCATAATCCCGGCGTGGGGATAGAACCCCGTTTCCGACTTTTGGTCCCGTTGGCCGTCCCTGCTCTTCAATGCATTGAGGCGGACAGGGATATACTCAAACGGGTCTTCCGGATCCTTGAACCTGCCCTTCACTTCCTCGAACATCCCGTAACCCCGCGAAGTGTAGGGCGACATCATGATGTAATCTGCCGTGATGATCTCCGTAAAAGGCCGGTCGTCCCGGACGATCCTCTTCACTAGTTCCATGGGTTCCCGGAGCATCGACTCCCGGTAAACATCGGCCAGTTTCCAGCGGGCACGTTCCTGTTGTTTCTCATCCCCTTTGTCGGTTAGGTCGTATTTTTGGTACCAGTGCCGTGTCTTGTTGAAGTGGTCATAGGACAAGGCGTTTTCGGCCACGCCGTCATACCCACGGGTCAGAAAAATGTCGTTAAACCCTTCAGCCAACCGTTCGTAAAAGGCGTCCTCCCGCATGATGCCGTCCAATGCATTTTCCACCGCATCCAAGCCGCCTGCCTTAGCGGAAGCCAACTCCTCCTTCGTCGGCAACCTCCCCGCCAATGACAAGGCCAGCCGCCTGACCAAGCCAGGGTCTTCGATCATCCTGATCCCATCGAAAAACGGGCCGCTAGATTCCATCGTGACATTTGTGCGGGTCTCCATCGCCGGAAGGGGCACACCGTTGGCCGAGTAAACGTACTCTTTGAGGATTCGGTACCGCTCCCCGCCTTCTTTGAGGACGGCACCACCTTCATGCGGCACCCTCTTCAACACTTTTTCCAGGACCAACCAATTTTTCCCGTCCTTGGTCCTGAGCTTGGCAACACTGGCGAACTCCTTGGCGTTCTTTGCCCAGGAAGCGGCTTTCCCTTCCGAACCGTCCAATGCCGGATCTTCCATGATAAACGGGCTGTCCCCTGCGTCGCCCCCAGCTTTATGGCATTTCAGGCATTTGGAGGAAAGTACCTTAGGCCATACCTCGTCGGTGAACAGGTCGTGGCCAGGAAGTAAAGAAGGGAGGGCGAAGAGGAGGGGGAGGTATTTATTCATTCCATGGCCAACTTTTTAATC
>JAYPDO010000098.1:0-16836 GCA_038125285.1 Opitutia bacterium | reverse complement strand
ACGGTGACCCGGATGAATTGGCGGCCTTGGGTTTCGCTGGCGATGGGGGTGTTGGAGGTGGCGGTGACCTTTTCGTAGTCGGAGGGGACACCGGTTTGGTCGGCATCGACGGTTACGGTGACGTCAGCTTCGGACCAGTTCCCGCCCTTGAGTTTGCGTGTGAGTTCGACCGTGTAGGTGAGGCTGGGGTCGACGGATGGTTTGATGCGGAGGAAAGTGACTTGGAGGGAGCCGGAGGACTTGTCGACTTTGGGCAAAGTGTCCTTGCGATCGGGGCTAGTGGGGTTGCCGCCGATGGCGTATTCGAGGAGGTTGGGGACGCGGTCGTGGTCGGGGTCGGCAAGGGGGTCTTGCTTGTCCAAGGGGAGGGTGGATAGGTGGGTATTGGTCCAGATGTCCAGCGGGTCGGTGGGGGCTCCGACAATGACGGTGCGGGTTACTGGTGTGGCGGCATTGAAGGATAGGTCGGAGACATTGTAGGTAAGGATGTAGGTACCGGCTTTGGTAGTGTTGACTGTGCCCGTGACTTCCACTAAGGTCGCAAGGTTGGGGTCAATTGCATCGGAGACCGTCACGCCGGGATCCTGGAAATCGGCATCCAGCTCCAAGCTAATTTCCGCATCGCCTTCCAGGGTGATGACCGGGGGGATGGTGTCGTTGGAAATGACGACTTCTCGGTAGACGGTATTTGTATTCCCGTAGGTATCCGTGCTGGAGTAGGAAAATACATAGGGGGGCTGTTTCTTGATTGCCGAAGTGTCCACCCCGGAGCGTTTCTGGATTTCGGGGATTTGGGAAAGGGGGATTTCTTGGGCGTAGATTTTTAGGTCGTCCAGGAGTCCGTGGAAATAGTATCCGCCACCCGGGGCGTAGGCACCAATGTAGGCCGGGCCGGCGGCAGGGGAATTGGGGATGGTGATATCTTGTTGCAACTCGGCTTCGAGGGCACCGTTGACGTAGATTTTTTGGTTGGTTCCATCGTAGACGACGGCGACATGTTGCCATGTGTCCGGAAGGAAATTCCCGCTGGACCCGAGGGTTGTGGATTGGAAGCCGCCGGCACCGTCGTTTATGCGGAAGAAGAAGGTGTCGGTATCTTCAAAATAGACGTTGTATTGGGAGTTGATGGTGTTGTCCGTGGTCTTTTCGAAAATGAACATGTTCCGGGAATAGTCGTCCGTTTTCATCCAGAACGAGATGGTGAAGGCTTGGAGGTCAAGGAGTGCGGAACCGGGTACGGTGATGTAGCTGGCGTTGGCGGAATTGAAGTTGAGGGCATTGCCATATTTGCCGACGTCCACCCAGGAGGCGGTTACGGGGCTGGGGAAGTTGACGAGGGTGCCGTTGAGTCCATTCATCAATTCGATGGCGGTCGTGCCGTCGGTCTCGTCGAATTCCCAATGGGCGACGGGCTTGGGGTCGGGCAGGTCGAAGAGGACGGTGACCGTTGGGTTGGGGTCAAGGTTGTCGGTGACCGAATAGCCGGGCTCGGAGAAATCGCTGTTAATGCTGAACCGGACTTTGTTCCCTCCGGTCAATTGGATATCGGGCGGGGTGGTGTCGACAACGGTGACGGTTCGCTCCACGGTGGGGGCGGTTTTGCCGTCGGTGGAGGTGAAGTTGTAGGAGAGGGTGTAAGTGCCGAGTGTGGTGTGGTCGACCGTGTCGCCGGAGATGGTGACAGGTTCGTCAAAGGAAGTGCCGCGGGCATTGGCGACGGCATGGCCGGGGTCGGTGAAGGGGGTTCCGGCTTCGTGGGTGATGACATTACCGCCGGTAAGGGTGATGATGGGGCGGTTGGGGTCGTCTTTGACAATAACGGTGCGGGTCTCGGTAGCGGTGTTGCCTGCCGCATCGGTAGCGCGGTAGGTGACGGTGAACTGGCCTTCGGCAGTGGTGTCGATGTTGGCACCTGTCGTGATGACAGTAACAGTGCCGTCGAGCCCATCTTCGGCGTTGGCACCTTCGTCTGTGTAGGTGAAACCGGGGGGGATTTGGAAGGGGTTGCTACCGGTAACGGTGATGACGGGGGCGATGAAGTCGCCGACGATGACGGTGCGGTTGACAGGGATGGCTTTGCGGCTGCTGCTGTCGGTATAGTCATACCTGAGTGCGTAGGTTCCCGGTGTGTTTTGGAAGACTTCCCCGGTAGTGGTGATCTTGGCCTGGTCGTCAATGGTTGTGCCGACGGCCTTCGCAATGGTGGGGAGTTGGTCATCGTAGGTTGTCCCGACTTGGTGTTGGATTTCTGGCTCGCCGACGAGGGTGAGGACAGGGGCTTCGGGGTCTTCCTGGATAATGACAGTGCGGGTGGCGGTGGTGACGTGGCCAACTTCGTCCATGGCGTAGTAGATGATGGTGTGGGTGCCGGGATAGGTCGGGTCGATCGCACCATCGCCCTTGATATTCCAGATGCCGGTCTGGGCGGGGTCGGAGGGCTTGATGTTGGCGAGGGCGGAGGAAGGGCCGGCACCATCGGGAGTTTGGATGCGCATACGGCCTTTGGCTGTGCCGTTGTCGTGGGAGTGGGCACCGGCGAAGCGATAGTAACCGGCGATGAGGGGCACGGTCATGTTCGCAGTTGCGAATGTGAGGCGTTCGTCCCCCAATGTGCCGTTGCGGCTGAAGTTGCCGTCTTGGTCAAGGTCGAGCCAAATAGCGAGGTCCGTGCCATTTTTGTCGCTGTCAAAGGTGTAGTCGCCATCAACCTCGGCGTGGAAGTAGCCGGAGATGTAGGAGGCAAAATCGTCGTTTCGGGTGATGCCGATGGGTTCGCTGCGGAAGTTGGCGTCGGAGTCGTAGTCGAAACCAACATTCCGCGCGCCCCGGGTGAAGTAACCAGAACCGATGGGTTCGAGGGCGAGGAGGCCGCCTTCGTTTTCGAAGTCTACAAGGTTGCCGGAGTAATTGACCACGAACCCGGCATGGAAGAGCTTGTTGGGAATCCAGTCCCGGCTGGAGACGAACCGTGTCGCACTGGCGTCCTGGATGGTGATGCCGGGGTCGACCCAGGGGTTGCCGACGGTGAAGGTGACGGTGTCCGTGCCGCCGTAGTCGGGATGGGCGACGAGGGCGACTTCGGGCGGTGTGGTGTCGACGACGGTGACCGTGCGGACCACGTCCACGGCGTTAGTATATTTGTAAGTGAGGGGGTACTCGCCGGTGGTGTCGACATCGACTGTGCCTTCGGAGGCAGCGAGGTTCGTGGCGAGTTCGTTGCCGGATTCGTCAGTGACGATGGCCTTGGGGTCGGTGAAAGGGGTACCGGCTTCGTGGGACATGGCACTTTCGCCGTTGAGGGCGATAAAGGGAAGGGAGGTGTCCTCCACCACAATCACCGTGCGGGTGGCAGTGACAGCATGGCCGGAGGCGTCCTCGGTGGAGTAGGTGATGATGTGGGTACCGGGGACGGAAGTGTCGAGGGGGGCGGTTTTCGGAAGTCCCCAGTCCTTCATTTGCACCGCGAGGCCAGGGCGGATTTTCTGGCGTGCATAGTCACTGGGGAACCGGGGTTTTGTGTAGCGGACATCCGTGAACTCGCTGCCTGTGCCTTCCCGGTAAATGATGGCGATTTTGTAGTCCCCGGGAGCCAACGTCCTGGGTGCATAACCGGTTTGGCCGGCAGTGCGGAGTTGTTCGTTACCGGCATCCCCGGCGGACTCGAAGGTGCCGTCCCGGTCGAGGTCGAGCCAGATGGCGGTGCGGTCATCCTGGTCGGCAATTCCGAACTCGTACCGGCCTGAATAGTGGGCTATGAACAACCCGGTGAAGAGGATTTGGAAATTGTCGTTCTGTCCGGCCACGGCATTCCCGCCCAAATCCACCATGCCGGACCAGAACTCGCCACTGCTGTCATAATCCAGGCCACGGCTGGAGGGTCCGTTGATGTGGAGGGCATACCCTGCCGGGGTTACGGCGAGGATACCGCCGTTGTTGTCGAGGTTGAGGAGGGCATCGCTGGAGGGGGCTTCCTTGTACCCGATGCGTTCCAGGCGACCGGCTTCGAAAGCCAAGTCGTTGGAGACGAAGAGGTCGCCCTGCAGGACATCCGTCGCAGAGGCACCGGCTTCGGTATACGTTTCCCCCACCCCGAGTTTGACTACTTTGCTTCCGAGCAAGGTGATTACCGGCGGCTGGGAGTCCTCGACCAGGACGGTGCGGACTACCTCGGCGGCATGAGCCTGGAATTCGGGCTTGTAATTGTAGGTGATGGTATAAAGACCCGGGACTTGGGGGTCGACAGGATTGACCACAGTAATAAGCGAGGCGTCAAGGGCAGTGCCGTCCTTGTCTGCCAAGGTTGCGCCCGCATCTTCGTAGGGAGTACCGGCTTCGTGGGTGAGGTGGGGCTCGCCGGTGAGGGAGATGGTGGGGGCATTCGGGTCGGACGCGACAATGACGGTACGGATGGCAGTGGCGAGGTTGCCCGAACCGTCGATAGCTTGGTACACGACCTGGTAGGTGCCGAGGGCGTTGGTATCGACAGGGGCATTGGCTCCGGAGACGCCATTGAGGCTGTACTTGGCGTTCATCCGGGCCTCGACGGACATCCGCTCGGTATCGCCCAGGATGCGGTTGAAGAGGATGACCTCGTTGACGTGCCCGGTGGATGGCTCGCTCCCGCCCAGGTAGGCACCCATCTGGAATTGGCCGATGCGGTAGTTGTTGTCGACCCGTGCGGAGAAGGCCGTCTTGTCCCTGCCATCTGCGAAGAAGGCGACTTTCCCTGCCCCGCTGGTGGCGGAGTAGATGTGTGGATTGGGAGTAGCGGCCACAATGCGGTCGGTCGCCCAACCGTTTTCAGGGTGGAAGACATCTTCGAAACCAGCTTGGTAACCGAGGAGCCAGTTGAGGTTGTAAGAGCTGAGGAGGCGTTGGTTCGACCCGCCAGTAAGGCGCGAGACGGTGACAATGGAGTAGGTCTGGCCAAAACTGGTGGTCGTGTGGAGGCGGCTCAGGCCATCGAAATAGACACCGGGGCGGCCGTTGAGGGAATCCGCTGTGTAGATTGGCGTCCCGGCGGAATTCTCGGCATCGTTGCCCGCACCGGAGGAATCGTACCAGACAGGGACAGTGTCGCCGTCGGCCAGGCCGACAATCTTTGAGGCGTCGAGGTGCATAATGAGGCCATTGGCAGGGAAGGCTTGGGAGGAACCGACCGGGAGGTTGCCGTCGTAAGAATCCGCTGCCGTCGCCCCGGCATCTTCATAAACGGAGCCTTGGAAAACGGTCACTTCCGCATCCCCTTCCAAGGTGATGGAGGGCGGGGTGGTGTCCACGACATGGACTTTCCGGGTGACCATCCTGGACGGCACGCCATCCGCATTGGTATAGCTGTAACCAAGCAGGTATAGGCCTTTGCGGGAAGTATCGACTTCACCGCTGACTTCCGCGGTCGCCCCGTCCACGGCATTGCCGTCCAGGTCGAGGATTTCCACACCAGGGTCGGCAAAGGCGGAACCGGCCTCGATTGTGGTTTCGGCGTCCCCGATAAGTTGGATGACATCTGCCAAGGGGTTGTTGCGGACGATGACGGTGCGGGTGAGAGTGGACCCGTAGCCCGCCGCATCCCTGGCCGTATAAGTGATGGTCTGCTTGCCTGGGGCAAGGACGTTGATGGGGTTGTAGAGAACCCATTGCCCTTTCTGGAGGTTGGTACCTGGATAAATCCGGGAAATGACGGACGGGCCCTCCCCGCTGATGGCACGGTATCGGGGGTCAATCCGGGAGCCGCCGCTCCCTTCGCGGTGGGCGATGGCAAACTTGTAGAAACCAGGCTGCAAGTCGACTTGGCGGTAACCGTAGGTCCAGCCCGGGTTCATGAGTTCGGAGCCCAAGTCGCCGTTGTCCTCGAAAACGCCGTCCTGGTCCAGGTCCAGCCAAAAGCTGCCACGGTCGTCCGGGCTTTCGATGCCAAATTCGTAACGCCCGCCGGTGGAGGTGTGGAAATGTCCGTCGATGAGGAACTGGAAGTTGTCGCTCCGGGTGATTTGGGGAACCAGGACCCGGAAGTCCCAATCGTCGTTGAAATAGACCCCGACTTTCTCCCGGCTGGTGACGAACGTGGTTTCGCCGACATGGGGTTCACCGAGCAAGCCGCCGTTGTTGTTTAGGTTGAGATGGACGTCGGAATTGGTACGCATGTAGCCCTTGGCGCGGAGCATGTCGAGGGTCAGTGCGGAGGTATCGACTTTCACATCGCCGTCCACCAAATCGGTGGCACTGAAACCGGGGTCGGTGAAAGGGTTGCCGAGCTGGTGTTCGATGGTTTCGCCCCCGACCAGGGTAATGACCGGGGCGGATAGGTCGACCACGGTGACCGTGCGCAGGACAGTGGCGGCGGAGTTACCGGAGGTATCTGTGAAATCGTAGGCCAGGGTGTAGGTGCCAGGGACAAGGATGTCCACCTCTCCGGAAAGGACGGGGGTTTCGCCGTTCTGGGCATCCTGGATGGTGGCGCCTGGGTCTTCGTAGGGTTCGCCTGCAGGATGGGAGGTTTCGGCGTCACCAGTCAGAACGATGACAGGAATGACGACGCCGTCCTCGACACTGACGGTACGGGTGATTTCACTGGTGTGGCCAAGCGAGTCGCTGCACAGGTAGCGGATAGTCTGTTCTCCGGCCTGGCTGGTATCCACAGGGGAAAACTGGAAGTACCCGCCGCCATTGAGGTTGTACTTCGCGCTCAAATGCTCCTGGAGCAGTTCCATCTCGATGGGGAGGAGGACGCGGTCGTAGAGCAGGACTTCCGAGACCTCGCATTTGGACATGTTGCTACTTGTGTTGTAGCCGCCCATCTGGAATTCCCGGGGCATGTAGCTGACGGTGCTGAGGCCATTGTGGTTGGTGGCGACCTTCACGCGGTTGTGCCAGAAGTTGGCTTGGTCCCGCTCGTTGACGGTCCCGGAGTGCATCTGCCAATTGGTGTTGTTGCCCCCTGCATTGCTGACCCACCCGTCGGAATAGAAGGCGCGGTCTTTGTTTGTGTAAAAACCGAAGAGCCAGTTCCGGTTGCGGGAGGAAAAGACCCGTTCGCTGTCCCCACCGGTGTGCCGGCCGACGGTGAGGATGGAGTAGTTGGCCAGCAAGCTTTGGAAATTGCGGGTGGTCCAGATGAGGTCGTTGCCGTCGAAATTGACCGCCGGGAGGCCATGGGTGCTGGCGGCAACCCAGGTGGGGTCGCCGGATTGCCTGTCGGCATGGTTGCCGGAGCCGGAAAGGTCTTCCCAGCCGATGGAGATAACCTCCCCGTCCTGGAGTGTCCCGGCGAAGGAAGCTGCGTCGAGATGGAGGACGAGGCCGTCCGTAATGAAACTGGCACTGCTCACGACCGCCTTGTCCCCTTCCCCAAGGTCATAGGCGACGGCACCAGGGTCGGTATAAGGCTGGCCAATGGCGACTTTGGCCGGGTTGGGGCCGCGGAGGGTGATACTCGGGGGGATGGTGTCCTTGATGATGGCACGGCGCGTCTTGGTGTCGGCGACATGGCCACCGGCATCGGTAAAGCTGTATTCGATGTCGAACGTCCCGGTCTCCATCCCGGTCGGTGCGCCGGACAGGACGACTAGGCTTTCGTCGAGCGGGTTGCCCTGGAAATCGTCGAGCAAATACCCTGGGTCGACATAGGGAAATCCAGCCTCCAGGAAGACAATGGGGCTGCCGACCAGGGTGATGGCAGGGCGTTCCGTGTCCTCCTCGACAATGATGGTGCGGAAGGCAGTGGCCGCATTGCCCGCTTGGTCTTGGGAATAGTAGCCGATTTTGTAGGTCCCGGGTTTGGAAGTATCCACGATGTTCGGGATGGTGCTCCAGACCCCGGTTTGGTTATCTGCGGCGGGGATGATGACGGAGAGGACTTCCGGCCCGGCTCCACCAGGGGCACGGAACCAGGCGGTGACGCTGGAGCTGCCGGTGGCCTCGGAATGGCCGATGGCGACTTGGTAAGTGCCCGTGGCCAGGAAGACAGGGTTGGCCTGGTTGCCCCATGTCAACCGCTCGTCGCCCTGGTCCCCGATACGCTCGAAAACGCCGTCCTGGTCCTTGTCGAGCCAGATGGTGGCGGAGTCCGCGACATTGGAAGTCTGGAATTCATATTCCCCTTCCTTGAGGGCTTCGAAGTAGCCGTGGAAGAGGTTTTGGTATTGGTCGTTGCGGCGGAGCCCGGCATGGGTCCGGCGGAAATGGAAATCATTGTTAAAATTGATGCCCCTGTTGTTGTAACCCATGCGGAGGAGGGCGCTTGCGGCCGGCTCGCGGGCAAAGAGGCCGCCGTTGTTATCGAAATTGAGGAGGCTGTTGCTGTGGGTCGTATGGTAGACGTGGTGGAGCAGCGCGCCGGGAATGGTGTCCAGGTCGCTGTAAACCTGGGTTTCGCCATCGAAAGTGTCGGTGGCCGAGGCACCATCGTCGGAATAGGGGGTGTTGACAAAGAGGGTGACGACCGGTTCGCCCGCCAAGGTGATGTCAGGCGGGAAGGAATCCACGACATGCACCGAGCGCCCGACAGGATTGAGGACAGTGCCGTCGGTATGGGTATGGCGGTAGACCAGTTGGTAAGTGCCGGGCTTGGCCATATCGACCGTGCCTTCCCCGGCCAAACCGGTGACCAGGTCCGAACCGTCCGCGTCTTTGACGGTGGCCAATGGGTCGGTAAAGCTCCCGGCAGTGTCGGCTTCGACGGTCATCTCCACCCAACCGTTGAGGACGATGTAGGGGATGGTGTCGTCTTCGACCACGACGATGTTCCGGGTCACGACCGTCCCATTGTCCTGGGCATCGACGGCGCGGTATTCGATGGTGTAGGTACCAATGTTCGTGGTGTCGAACTTCGTGTAATCGTCCGACATGACCCGGAATACGTCCATTGTACTGGCATTGGAATTCTTGGCTTGGACAAAGGAGCCGTCGTCCTCCGGGTCGATGCCGAAACCGAGGTTGCCGACCAATCCCGCGCCGCCCCCGCCATTGCCCATTCGGAACTCGAAGTCGAACCAACCGCCCGCCCCGAAATCGACGGATTTCGTGGTTTCCGTGCTCCAGCCATCATCACTGAGGAGGGACTGGCCGTTGACGGTGAGCCGGGCTTTGTCATCGATGTTTTCAAGGAAGGCGACCTTGCCGTCCTCGTCGTAAACCTGGCCGGTGTAGACGATGGTCCAGTTGCCTTTCCAAAGCGGGCCATTGTTGCTGTACGCGGCGGAAGGGCCGATTGGGTCGATGCCGTAGTTGCCTGGGTTGGCAGTGGTGGTGTTGACATTCCCGGCCATGCCCCCGGCGAGTAACCCCGGGATGTAGCCGGGGACTGGGTGGTCATGGTGGATGGAGACTGCGACCTCGCCCTCGAACTGGTCCGTGGCGGAAACACCGGGGTCGGTATAAGGGTCGCCAGCCTTGACCCGGATGTCCGTATCCCCGACCAGCGAGATGACCGGGGGCAACGTGTCGACAACGAGAACCTCCCGGACAACATCCACCGCCAGGGAGCCTTGGCCGTCGTCGTAGGAATAGGTGAGGGTTTGGATGCCCAGCACACTGGTATCGACTGCGCCAGCAACGGTAGGTTCCTCCCCGTCCAGGACTGTCCCCGAACCGTCGGTGACCTTTGCGCCGGGGTCGGTAAAAGTGGAGCCGCCTTCGATAGTCATGGCCGCATCGCCTTCGAGCACGATGATGGGGATGGCCGGGTCGGGCACAATGGTGACCATCCGGGTGGCAAAAGCCCGGTTGCCCGCAGCATCCTCCGTGACGTACAGGATTTCATGCTCCCCTAGCTTTGAAAAGTCAGGCGGGGTGTGGAGGGGATAACCGGGAAGGCTGTATTTGACGGATAGGAGGGCTTCGATGGAAAGGCGTTCGGCCTCGGTGACCACGTAGTTGTTGTAAACCAGAACCTCGGCGACATCCCCGGCTGCAGTCTCGGTATTGTCAACGTAGCCCCCGATTTGGAACAGCCCCATCCGGCCATTTACGTTCGGAACCTCGATGAGTTCCTGGCCGTTGGACCAGAACCGCACAAAGCTAGAGCCCGTGCTGGTGGCCGAATAGAGCTTGGGTTCCAACCCGGCCGGTTTCCCTGCAAAGAGGACGGACCAGCCTTCCGTATAAAACCGATCCTGCAAGCCCCCATGCCAACCCAGAATCCAGTTTCGCGTCTTGGAGCTGAGGAGGCGTTCGTTGTCCGAACCATCCAGTTGCGAGACGGTGAAAACGGAGTACTTGGTATCGACATTGACAGAGGAGGCCAGCAAGTCGTCCCCGTCTACCCGGACTGCAGGCTGGCCGTTAAGCGCGTCCCCGACAAGCACCGGTTCGCCTCGGACATCGGTAAAATCGTTCCCGTTCCCGGAAACATCCGTCCATTGAAGCAGCACATCGCCCGGTGCGACGCCCGGGATGTTACTGGCGTCGAGATGGTAGGTGAGGTTGGCGGAAGGCAACTTTTCCGTGCTACCAGCGACCAGGCCGGTGGAGAAATTGTCCGTCACCGTAACACCCGGCTCGACGTAAGGCTGGCCTAGGACGAGCTGCATTTCGGCGTCGCCTTCGAGGGTGATGGCCGGGGCTTCTGTGTCCACCACCTCCACGTAGCGGACAACCTTGTCGGCGGCATACCCGTCGTCATCGATGTAGGAATAGGTAAGGACGTATTTGCCCAAGGCATTGGAGTCCACTTGGCCGGCCACTTTGACCAAAGTCGCGTCCAAATCTTCCCCGGCTGAAGACTGAAGCGTGATGCCTTCGTCCGTGTAATCCGTCCCGGCCGGATGCTTGACAACAGGCCGTCCTACCAGGGTGATGAACGGCTTTACTACCACCTTTACGACTTCGACTGTGCGGGTCGCGGTAGCGGTGTTCCCGGCTTGGTCGGTTATGGTGTAGGTTACGGTGTAAGTGCCGGCTTGGTGGGTAGGCAATGGGTTCTCCGTCAACCAAAGCCCGTCCTGCGCGGCGGCACCAGGATTGACAGTGGTTCGGGCGGTCGGTCCGGCACCAACTGGGGTACGGAAACAGACTTCGAAGTTGGAGCCCCCATTGTTTTCGAGGTGTCCGGCGGCAAAACGGTAGACACCAGGTTCCAAATCAACCCATCCGTATCCGGCGTTGTAGTGGCCGTTAATCCACTCGTTCCCCTTGTCCCCTTCCCTCTCAAAAATGCCGTCCTGGTCCAAGTCCAGCCAGACCACCCCGCGGTCGTCTTCCCTGGCCACCCCAAATTCATACGCACCGGCCTTCTTGGCGAAAAAGTACCCGAGGAAGAGGTTCCGGAAACTGTCATTGTTCGTAATCCCGACCCCGGCAGCCTGGAAGGCCGCGTCGTTAGCGAAATAGAGCGCGGATTTGAGGAAATTCTCCCCCCAGGGAGTTTCGGGGATGAGCCCGCCGTTGTTGTCAAAATTCAACAAAGACTCCACGAGGCCGCCGTGGTACCCGCGATGGAGGATTTGGTTGGGAACCCACAAACTGCTGTGTGCAGGGGTCTCCCCGTCCACCAAGTCCACCCCTATTGCGCCCGGGTCTGTGAATTCCGCACCGACCAAATGCCGGAGGGTTTCCGGGCCATTGAGGGTAAGGACGGGCGGGGTGGTGTCAGTGACAGTAACCTCGCGGGTCACCGTGTCGCCCTTGCGGCCTTGGGTGTCGGTGTAGTCGTAAGCGATGGTGTACACCCCGGCGACGGTCGTGTCCACATTGGTGGTGATGACAGCCTCGGCCCCGTCAATCGGGTCGCCGCCTTCCCCGGCCAGGATGGTGTAGCCCGGCTCCGCCCAGTCCGTGCCCTGTTCATGGTGCTGTTGGGCATCCCCCGTGAGTTGGATGATGGGCGCGGCGGGGTCATAGACCTGCACTTCGCGGGAGGCTGTCCCGACATTGCCCTCCGAGTCCACGGCGGAGTAGGTGTACGTCCAAAAACCGACCAGGGAAGTGTCCACTTCCGTAGCTCCGTCCGCGGAGAAGTCCCCTGCCCCGTTGTCCCCATAGATGCTTGCGATGTCGGCATCCTCCAAAGCGGCGGTGTAAACTCGCACGTCATCCAACATCCCGTCAAACCAGAGGCTGGTATTCGTCTCACGGGCGCCGAGTTCCACGGTCTTGCCGTCCATGGTGTAGGACGTCGTCGGAGCACTGGAAGCCGTGGCCACAAGCTGGCCGTCGATGTACACTTTCCGGATTGCCCCGTCCATGACCCCGGCGACATGTTGCCAAACACCCACTTGGAGCAAGTCCGCAGGCCCGTTTACGCGGTTAGTAGGGGTGGCGGCATCCCCAACATTGAAACTAATGGACGCAGGCACCGGACCGGTCGCGGCATCATAGTTCACCCAAAAAAGCATCTCGCTGTTTTGCATCCCTAGCACTGCGCCGTCCCCATTGCTGTCCGACCCTAGGGAATTTACGTTTTGCCAGGCCGAAATGGTCAGGACAGGGGAATTGGTGCCCCCCTTGAACGAGTCGACTTTGAGCCTCCCGCCATTGTGCGGCATGACCATGGCCTTCCCGAATTTCCCGTCCACGAAGGTCGGCTTCTCGACATCGTCGCCCGCCGGCCCGATGATGGCACCGTCGTTGCCTGAGCCGCTGGAATCCGTCCCGTCGACATCCAAACGCCACCAAGCCACCAAGTCGCTTTTCCGGGTAATCCCGCCGGAGAAGGCCAACCCCACATCCACCTGGGCAATGTCGCCATCCTCTACATCCGTTGCCGTCGCCCCGGCATCCGTGTAAGATTCCCCTTGGCGGACACGTACGGAGGCGTCCTCCGCCACGGTGATGACAGGGCGGTTAATGTCCCCCAGGCCATTGTTGAAAAGCAGCGCAACTTCCGTATCGGCCAACGCCACCCCGTACACCCGGAACTCGTCAACCAGCCCATGCCAATTCTGGGTTCCGGCCGAAGTTGACCCCAAACGGAAAACCGTCGGATCCGCCCAAGCCATGGTTTTGCCTGTCCCGGAAACCAGCACCACCCCGTCAAGAAATACCTTCATCGTCCCCGCCGACCGGTCCTTGGAGTACGCCCAATGCGTCCATTTCCCTTTGAAATCGGCTGCGGACACGCTCTGGCTGATGCGGTCGTAGGTAGTGCCCGGGCCAACGTCCCAGTACACTTTGTTGTCCGTCCAGACCAAGTGGGATTGCACCCTTCCATTGAGCCCGAAAACCGAGTTTTGCTTGGGCAAGGAGGAGCCCCCGTTCGCCCAGAAGGTAATGGTAAATTCTGTGGCCGCCGCATCAGGGAACGCCGCTGGAGGGATGTCCAAATAATCATCCGTCCCGTCAAAGGAAATAGCCCCCATAAACTTCCCGCCGCCCCATGCCGAGTCATTGGTGTTCACCAAAGTCCCGTCCCAGCTGTTGCCCGAAGCATCCTCCGCCACTGTCCCGGTGGTCTCGTTGAACTTGTAGTAGACCCGGATGTCGTCCGGCCGGACAATCGTATTTGCGGGGAGGAGGCTGGATGCAAAAAAGAGGCCGGGCAGGAGAAAGGGAATGGACTTGTAAAGCATAAGGGGATCCGGGCTTCTACATGCAAGAGTGCAGTCAAATCGATGGAGTGGCGGGAAAACATCTCCGCTTCAGCTGGAATAGCATACAAACAAAGATCTCCAGACGGGTCAACTGGTTAAAAAACCAACCAGCCCGCAAAACGGAAATGGGGTCAAAAGGAGAACATAGAATCCCGAGCACTCTAACCCCCATTGCCCCACCCCATTCCCTTAGGAAGGGATGCCTGCCAGGATTCGCAGTAAACGGGAAAATGCGATGTTCGACCGGAGGGAAGCCGTCTCTTTCGCGGTATGGTAACCGGTGGTTGGGATCTGCAGTGTGGTCCCCTGGACAGCACCCGAAGAGGCAGCAATGACCCGGCCCAACTCCGTACTCCCCAAAGATCGGGGTTCGCCGCCCTGCTCCATTGAGATGCGGTTCAGGTTCTGGATGTGCTGGTCCTTAAAAATATAGGAGATCCCTTCGCGCTTGCAAAGTTCCTCAAGGCGTGAGGACAACCCTTCGTTGAACACTGCGTTGGCATCCCCTGTCCGGAGGACAACTTCGGGAAATTCCGCAACTTCAGCTTCCGAAAACGGGCTGGTATCGACCACGACGAGATTCTCCAAAGTACCAGCTTTGGAACGGCGGAACCACTCCATCAAATACCTCCAACTACTTCCCGACTCCTCCTGGGCGGTAAAAAAGAGCGTGCCTTGGAACCCAAGGTCGAACAAGTGGACCAGATGCGCCACGGTCAGCACATTGTCCAACTGGCCACTCAAATGATTCCCGTCCGTCGTCAGCCTGTCCATGAAAGCCACAGGGGTCCCAGGGACCAAGTGTTCCAAATCCCGGATCTCGAAAACCAGGTTCTTCCTGTATTCGCAAACATAGGCTTTATCGATGACCCCTGAGCCAAGGTACGAACCCGACCAAGGCGAGTATGCGGTCACCCGGGCCGCATTAAAACGGTCCACCACCTTGGTCACCAGCTTCTCGGAAACTGAGTTGCCCAACAAGTCCGAACGCCTTCCTGCCACAAAGGCGGCGTACTGGAATTCGTTTGGACCTGTACAAACCAGCCCATGCCGGTCCGCATGCGCGGAGATCATCAATGATTCAGGTTCGTTTCCCTGGGCAACCAATAGCCCCTCATACCATGAAACCTTCGCACCCCGTTCGTCCAATTCCCGGCGAAGTTCCGTAAAAAAGGAATGCTCCGCCCCAACCACGCTAGGGATTCGGACCAAGGATTTTAACAGGTCAAAAAATTCAGGTTCCAGTCCTTCCATGCTCATAATGGTCGTAACCACAAAGTCCAATAACGGCAATTTGCTCAAGCCTCTTTCCTCGAAAATCCAGTAACCAGGAAACTAGTAGGCAAGCGGCGGGATTCCCACTTACAAGATGCAATCACACTCCACTTATTTGCAATTCATAAGTGACCCGGCGCACCAGGATCCCTAATAATCAAAACATCCAAAACCAAAGGATTCTTATCAAAAGAGGGCGAAGAACAAAAGCTGCACACAAACCCGTGCGGTTTCCCCTGGAAAGAGCGGGCATGCACAACAGAAAAGCCGACATCGAGTTCAAAACCCAGCTATTCGGCTGAAACACAGAAGAAATGCCCCTGGCCGAAAGGAGGACTTACACAATTTTCAAAAAAAAGGGGAACGCCCGGTGGCATGATTAGCCGTACCGCCGCCGGAATCAGCGGAAGCGCCGTGGATATGGCGCAGCTATGTCAACGTCAAGGATTTCGATGCTTCGGTTACCGAGGTAAAGGAGCAGGTCGGGACTATCTGCAAGAACAAGGTAGACTTGCCAATGGGAAGTTTTGCAGTGGTCAAAGATCCCGATGTCGCGGTCTTCCCATTTTGGAAATGCAACCCACAGGCTTGTTAAGAACAGTCACAAGGATTTCAAAGGACGAAAAGGCGGGGAGCACTCACCGCCTTTATCATTTTCCTGTGCGCCAATCACGGCTCGGATAACCTTTATCCAAAAGTTCAGAACAGATAGTTGACCCCGACGCTGAACAACCTGGGTGCCCCGGCGCGCCAACCGGCAGGCAAACGGGTGGAGGCATATTCTTCGTCCGTAACGTTCGTCACCTTGCCGAAAATTTCCAGGGATGCGGTAAACTGCCGTGCCAGGGAGACATCCAACAAGCCATAGCTTCCAATCAGGGTCGAATTATCTGCGGAAGTGAACACATCGTCCACCCACTGGTAATTCATATACAGGCTGGTTTCCCCGAAGACCAATCCAAGCCTGGCGTTGAGTTGCCACTGCGGGACATAGGGAAAGGCATTGCCTGGTACGGCACCACCCCAGAAATCGGAACCTGAAGTGGCAGTGTCGAATTCGGAATCGGTGTAAGTAGCCGAAAGGGTAAGCGGGGTGGCGGAAGTGAAACCTCCGAATGTCCCCAAGTCGAGGCCCCCCAGAAACTCGACCCCGAGCGAAGTGGCTTCACCAAAGTTCCGAGATACGGTATCCAGCCCGACACTGTCCTGCGCTACCATGTTGTCGAATTTGGTGTGGAAACCGGTAATCTCAAAAAATACCCCTGAATCTATAGCCTTCCTAAAGCCTAATTCGAAACTGTCCGAAGTCTCCTCCCCTACCCCGGTAGCCCGGGCATTCGGGCCAGGCAAGGCTTGTCCCCGGAAATAACCGCCAAAGATCTTCTCGCCACCCTCAAAGTCGTAATCAAACCCCAATCCAGGAGATATTACCTGGATATCCGACCCCACACCACCAGTACTCAAAAAATCGACAGTCGTGTAACGGACGCCTGGAGTGACGTCGAGGGCACCGAAGTCGATCGTATCCTGTACATAAAACTCCCAAGCCTTGGCTTTGCGGCTATCGGCAGGACTGGGCGCTGTATCGGCATTCCGGGTGATGTTCCCAGAGGCATCCACTGAATATTGGCCATAGGTCCAAACATTGCCGTCATAGACATCATGGGTGTAGCGCAGCCCGCCCTCGATAAGGTTTTTACCAAGATCCTTCTCCAACTTCGACTGGACGCCACGAACCTTGTACGTCCGGTCATTGTGCTTGTTGCGAAACTGCCCAACTGCCGTACCCTTCAGAACAGCTAGGAAGCCAGGATCCTCAATATTGCTCGAGTTCAACCCCATCCGAGTCCAGGTCGCGGCGGGGGTCACATCGGCCAGTTTGTACCAATCCCGGTTGAATTCGTTGTAGAAAACAGTGGAGGTCATGCGGGTCGATTCATCAATATTGAATAAATGCCGGAAATAGAGACGGGTATGGTCTGAGGCGATGTTGTCAAAACGGGTTGCTGCATACCGCTGGTAGGGATCGGCCATA
>JAYPDO010000097.1:0-16854 GCA_038125285.1 Opitutia bacterium | reverse complement strand
TGACAGGATCTTCAGCAGGAAGTGCCATACCTCTGCTACAGGAGGTCTTCAGGAAACTTCGCTTAGGAATGGGGCTTTCACAGGGACTCATTAAACCACGGAGCACAAAGATTTGAAAAGGTTTGGCAAATAAGGACCATCCATGGAGTGCTCCTCCGAATGAATCCCCACGACCAAGATAACCATGACCAGTTCCTCCGGTTTTACATCGAAAGCGAAGAGGCGTTGATGGGGTTTGTGCGTTCGTTGGTGCCGACACGGGAGGATGCCAGGGAGGTTATGCAGCAGACTGCGGCGGTGTTATGGCGAAAGTTCAAGGAGTTGGACGAACCAGGTAATTTCAGGCGTTGGGCGTTCGGGGTGGCGCGTTTCGAAGCTTTGGCATTCCGGAGGGACAAAGCTCGGGACCGCCACGTTTTCAGTGAGGAATTGATGTCGATGTTGGAGCGGGAAGCCGAAGAGTCGGACTTGATTGCAGAACAGGAAAGCCAAGCGTTACAGGAATGCCTGGGAAAACTCCTGCCTGGGCAGCGGGAGTTGGTGGAAATCGCTTATTCACCAGGAAGGAGGATTGACGAACTGGCCATGGAGTTAGGACGCACGCCGATGGCCGTCTACAAATCCTTGCACCGTATCCGCATGCTCCTCGCGGAGTGCATCCGGAGGACAATGGCACAGCAGAAGGAAGGCTGGGCGTGAAATCGGGTGACGCAAAAATGGAATTAGCCTCCCGTTACTTGGATGGCCGGGCAACGGAAGCAGAAGTTGCCGAATTGGAAAGGTTGATGCGGGATGACAGGCAGCTTCGGGAGGATTTCCTGGCCTATGCCCGTTTGGACGCCTCCTTGCCCGTTGCCATTGCGGGGTCTTCAAGTGTTCCTCTGAATCGCGAATCGTCCACCCAAAGAATGTTCCCTTGGATACCTGTAGGCATTGCCGCTGCAATGGCCATTATTACAGCTGTCCTGGCTTGGAAAGCAAAACAAGCCCCGGAGGTTGTCGCCCAATTTGTGGAACTGGAGGATTGTCGGTGGATGGAGGAATCCTTCGGGGTCGAAAAAGGGGATACCTTGGTAGCGGGTCAAAGGGTCGAGCTTTCGGCCGGCTCCGTAGAGATTCTGTTCAAGACCGGGGCAATACTCCAGCTACTCGGCCCGGCCATTGCCAAAATCAGGGACAAGGGGTGCCTGTTCTTATCCATGGGGGAAGCCCGGCTCGTAGCCGAAACTTCAGAAGCCAAAGGGTTTACCATCATAACACCCAGCTCGAAATTCGTCGACATCAGCACTGCTTTTATAGCCACAGTCTCCCCGGACGGTTTGAGTCGGTTGGATGTCTCCGAGGGCGAAGTCGATGTGCATCTGGGCGGGAATGCTGCAAACCGGCGACTAAAAGCAGGAGAAGCACTGTACGTCGAACCGGGGGAAAAGAAGATCCTTACCCGAATCGAACAAGGGGGCGGCACAAAGGACTTCCGGTTCCCAACCATCTCGCCTCCCGGCACAACCGACTTCGCGGACCAATCACAGGGGCATGCACACGCTGAAGTTTTGGGTGATTTGGGGAAAGGTGCGGATTTGGGCACCCTCCTGGATGGCAAGGGACAAAGCCGTCAGGATTCGCCAGAGGAATCCGTATATTTTACATCTAGGGCAGGCAGCATCCTCATCGACCTAGGCCAAACAGTCCAAGTTGTAAAAGTGAATACCTATTCCTGGCACCAACACAATGCCATCCCCGAACACCGCGAACGGGCGAGGCAGAAATTCACCCTTTTCGGATTTGCAGGGGAACAGCCCCCCGGACTTGGGACTGACCCACTTGAATCCGGTTGGCAGCGGATCGCCAGGGTGAATAGCGACAAGTTTTTCCACGTCCTGAAACGCCTTGACCGCCCCGCCCAGCAGGCCTGTTCCATCAGTGCGGCCGAGGGCAACATCGGCCAGTTCAGCCATCTTCTAATTGAAATTCACTCCGGTACATTTTTCGGCGAAATCGATGTATTTGCAGAAGAATAAGAAATCCCCAATACAACCAGACCTAAATATAAATATTTATGAGCTTCCTTCGCACAAAAGCCCACGTACTTGCCCTCTTCCCATTGGGTCTCCTGCCAATTGCCAAAGGGGCCGGCACAGACCGCGCCCTGGCCATCTATAACCAACTCTGCTTCAATTGCCATGGATTGCACTTCGACGGAGGGATCGGCCCGTCGCTCAAGGACAACTACTGGAGACACGGTGACTCTCCGGAGAATATCCTCAAGGTTATCAACAAAGGCATCCCCGGGACGGAGATGATTGGTTACGAAGCCGTGTTCCCGGAGGAAGATCGTTTGGCCTTGCGGGACTTAGTCCTTTCCCAACACGAAGGCCTGCGGGGCGTTGTACGGTATGTCTATCCCAGGGAACCTTTCCAAGGCAAACGGCTTACCCCGGAACTCATGGATAAAGTGAAGCCCCTTTCAGAAACCCGGTTGCCCGAAAATGTCTACTATTTCGACCGGAATGGCGACGGCATCCTAAGGGGCAAATCCAAGCTATTCATTACAGATCCCGGGCAATACCAGTTTTCAATCCGCACCATCGGGCGCACCTCCATCTACCTGGACGGAAAGGAAGTCCACTACTCGGACGAGGCGACCCCGAAGGATACACACGTGAACACGAAGTTTGACCTCACGCCCGGCAACTACGACCTAGAAATCCTCCACGAGGAGAAAACTACCCACAGCTACCGCTTTTCTGGGGTGCTCCAAAATGAAAACGGCAAAAAGTGGCCGCTCAACGGACGAAGCCTGGAGGGCAATGTGCCGAAAGTCATTGCGGCCGGCCCGGAAGCGAAGGTCATCCGCAAATGGATTGCAGGGCTCCCGCCACGAACCCTCCTTTGCCTCCTCCCCAACAAAGTCCTCGTCGCTTACAACCCCGTGGACGGGAAAATCCTGGCCGCCTGGCACTCGGCATCGGTCAACCAAACCCCGTCCCTGGCTGACCGTAGTGCCAAGCCATCTGAAATCCGGGGTGAGCCAATCCAAGATATCGAGGGAGATGTGCTAGGTAAAGAACCACTTCGCTTCCTTCGCTATGAAATGCGGTTGGACACCGTACATCTGGTCTCCCTGGCAAACGGCCTGGAAAAGACAGTATTGATCGCCCCAGATGGAGAAAGATCATTCAAAGTTACCCTGCGATGACCCAAGGAAATTCAAATATGAAAACGCTTCCAACCCTCCTCTGCAGCCTTTGCATCGCGGTTTCCCTCCATGCCCAAATCCCGGCGGGCTACAAACTCGTTACCGTCCCCTTACCAAGGGGCGCGGTCACCATCCTTGGCCTTTGCCAAAAACCGGACGGAACCCCCGCCATCACTACATGGGAGGGCGAGGTTTGGGAGTACAAGTCAGGCCAATGGTCGCGCTTCGCCGAGAACCTGATGGAGCCCAACGGCATTTACTACGATGCCAATGAAAAGGCCTACTATGTAGCCCAAAAGCCGGAATTGACCCGATTGGTAGACTCGAACGGGGATGGCAAATGCGACCGGTACGAATGCGTCACCGATGCCTTCGGTATCTCATCTGAGTACCATGAATACCACTTCGGCCCGGTTGTCGATTCCCTGGGCAGGAAGTACGCTTCCCTGAACCTGGCTTCCCGTGGTGACTTCACCGTGCCTGACGGAAAGCCCAAGGGCATCGGTGGGGGCAACATGGCCTACAACGCCCCCTGGCGCGGTTGGGTTTACCGTTCGGACAGGCCAGGGCACTTCCACCCGCTCGCCTCTGGGTTCCGCTCCCCGTGCGGCATCGGAATGAGTCCTCAGGACGAACTCTTTATCACCGACAACCAGGGCGACTGGGTGGCGGATTGCTGCATGTACCACATCCGGGAAGGGAACTTTTATGGCCACCCCGCATCCCTTCCAGGCCGGGTGGATTTCTCCGAGGAAAAGGTCAGTTCATTAACAGCGGCCGACTTCGCCAAGCTCAGGACATTGCCAGCGGTCTGGTTCCCTCGCGAGGCCATCGCCAACACCCCCGGTAGCCCCGTTTGGGACACCACCGAAGGCAAATTTGGCGCCTTCGCGGGACAAATCTTCATCGGCGACCAACGCCAGTCCAACCACTTCCGGTGTGGGGTCGAGAAGGTGGATGGCGATTACCAGGGCTGGTGCGTAGACTTCCTCAGGGGCACGGAATCCGGCCCGGTCAAAATGTCCTTCGACCCGCAAGGCCGCCTCTGGTCCGCACAAGTTGGCCGCGGATGGTTCAGCGTCGGAGGCGAACGGACGGCATTGCAATATGTCGAGTGGGATGGAAAGACGGTCCCTTTCGCCATCCATTCGGCCACCCTGACGAAAACCGGCTTTCAGGTCACCTTCACCCAACCACTCGGCAAGGATGTCGCGCCGCTGGCGAAGTCCTGGCATTACCACTACTACAGCACCTACGGCTCCCCACCAGTGGACGAAAAGGAACTGACCGTTAGCAACGTGAAAGTTTCCCTGGACAGGAAGTCTGCCACCTTCGACCTCCCGCTCACCGCAGGGAAAATCTACGCACTCCAATTCCCCGCCCAAACGGACGCCCAGGGGGACAAACTGGACTTTGACACCATTTATTACACGGCCAACAAATTGCGCCCCCCCCGCGAACCCCGCCCTGGCCGTAACATCGGCTGGACACTCGTGGGCTCCGGTTGGAACCGTAATGACAAACGCCGCCCGCTCCCGCCTACGGTCGAACCTCTCCTGACCAAGGATTGCGAACTCCCCCCGCCGGAACAAGCCACCGTCCTGGACGCAGCCCAATGGACCAACCAGGATTGGAAGTTTGATGCCCAAGGCGTAATGTCAAGGGGCAAAGGATACAACCAGACCAAGGAGGCCTATGGCAATGCCAGGATCCACCTGGAATTCCGCTTCAAACCCAATGACGAACCAGCCTGGCAAGGACAACTCTACGGGAACTCCGGGATTTTCCTCATGTCCGGTTACGAACTCCAGGTTTTGAACAGCTACCAAAACCCCACCTTCGCGGACGGATATTGCGGGGCGGTTTACGGCCAACAACCGCCGTTGGCTAACCCAAGCCGCAAACCTGGCCAATGGCAATCCTACGACATTCTGATGAAAGCCCCTGCATTTGGGAAAGACGGCTCCTTGGAGGAACCCCTCCGATTGTCCGTAATCCACAATGGCATCCCCGTACAAAAAGACACCTGGGTGTACGGAGAAGTCGGTAAACCCTACAAGCCCCACGGGAAACGGCCCTTGGCACTCCAAGACCACAAGGGCTCGGAAGTCTCCTTCCGGAACCTCTGGATCGTGCCTGATATCGACTACGACAAAGCCCTCCCCTCCTTCCTTGGCAGCTTTGCACAACCACAGCCGCAATTTGCCAAGCTCCCCCCGGAAGCCCAAAGGATCACCATCCTTCCCCCTGGCATGATCAACAACATGGATACCGACCAGGACAGGGTCATCACGCCCGAAGAATTCCTCGCTTACCGCTCAAGGCAATTCGACCCAGCTGACAAAAATAAGGACGGTTTCCTGGACAAAAATGAGTTCCCCAACCAAGGCGCATTCCGAGGCGGCGACAAGGACAAGGACGGCAAGCTCTCTCGGGAGGAACACCTTGCCATCTTCCTCGGACAATTCAAAAATGTCGATATCGACGGCGACGGCAAGATCACCGGCCTGGACAAAAGGAAGGCAGGCAAAAAGGGATTGCCCCGTTAACCTCTCCTATTCGCTTGCCAAGAAGCCCTGTCAGTGAACTTCTAACGAACACGATGAAATCACGAGCCCTCCCCTACGCCCTATTATTTTTTACCCTGCACTCCTTTGCCTTCGCACAAAATGGAGCCAAGCAACCCGACCCGTTCCAGGATCCTTTTGCCAACCCTACCGATAACCCTTGCCTCCCTAGAGTCCTGATTGTCGGCGACTCCATCTCGATTGGTTACACCCCGAGGGTCAGGCGATTGCTAGACGGTGTTGCCAATGTCCACCGCCCGCGAACCAACTGCCGCTGGTCGGCTTTTGGGGACGAGAACATCCTGGAATGGGTGGGCGATTCGAAGTGGGATGTCATCCATTTCAACTTCGGGCTCTGGGACTGGTACGGTTGGAGCCAGGATCCCAAGGCTACCCCAGAATCTTATGCAGCCAGCCTCGACGGGATTGCGACCAAATTGGGAAAGACCGGTGCAAAGCTCATTTTCGGGATGACGACGCCCCCTTGCCTCGGGCCGGAGAAGAAGGTGAAAATCGTCATTTCGGAAGCCCGGGCAAAGGAGTTCAACGATGCAGCTACCGCCGTGATGAAGAACCATGGCATCCTCATCAACGACCTCTACTCCGTTATCGGGAACCAGCAGGCCAAGTACCAGCGGGGTGAGGATGATGTCCACTACACGGAAGAAGGACGCGACCTCTTGGCCGCACAAGTCGCAAAAGTGATCCAGGCCAACCTTCCGAGCAAGAAGCAAGCCTCAGCCAGGCCGGCAAAACCGAACATCGTCCTCATCCTCGCGGACGACCTGGGTTGGCAGGATGTGAAGTGCTACGACATCGACGCACCTTGTCCGATGGAGACGCCCAACCTCGACAGGCTGGCCACCAAAGGGATAAAATTCTGGCAAGCCTACTCGCCAGCCCCGACTTGCGCGCCTAGCCGTTGTGCCATCATGAGCGGCATCCATCCGGCCCGAGCTCAGAAGACCCATGTGGTCGGCGGAGCGCCGCCTGCCCCGCACCATCTTCTGGCATGGTCAATGATGTCGCCCTGGTACAGTGGCCGGATGCCGGAGGACACCTTCACTCTTGCAAGGGCACTGAAGTCAGGCGGCTACACGACCGGGCATTGCGGAAAATGGCACATGGCCATCAGCCACAACGCATTCCCCCAACCGGAGGACGTGGGCTTCGACTGGACGCGCCATTCCCGCGGGGTCACCGAGCCGATGAAGCCCCACAGGTTGACAGGTTTCGCAACCGAGAAGGTAGGGGATCCTTACCGCCTGGACAAAGACGGCTTCCCCTTCCACCAAAATAGTGCGGACGCCCTGGAATTCCTCAGCACGCACAAGGACCAACCGTTCTTCCTCTACTACGCAACCTGGCTCGTCCACACCCCCATCCATACCCGAAGCAAAGGCCTGCTCGACAAATATGTGAAGAAGCTCGGGGTGAAATTACCGGACGACCCGCACAAATTCTGGATGGGCGAAGGCCAGACCAACCCCTTCTACTGTGCGATGGTTGAGATGCTCGACCACTACGTAGGCCAACTCTTCGATTACCTGGAGACGACTGAAGACCCACGTTGGCCCGGGCACAAGCTCGTCGAGAATACCTATATCATCTTCACGTCTGACAACGGTGGAATGGAGGGGCACAAGACCCAAATCATCACGGACAACTACCCGCTCGACCGTGGGAAAATCTCCCTCATGGAAGGCGGCACCCGTGTCCCACTTATCATCACCGGTCCGGGCATTGCCAAGGGAGTGGAGTCCAACGTAATGGTAAACGGCCTCGACTTCTACCCGACCCTTCTGACCCTCTCCGGAACAAAAACACCTGGAAGGCTGGATTTGGATGGCTGCGACCTCTCCAAACTCCTCCACGAAGGGCCGGACAATCCAAACTTGGTCAAGGACGCCAATGGCCAGACCCGCGACACCATGGTCTGGCACTTCCCCAATAGTGCGGCCTTGGAAAGCACCATCCGGGTCGGGGATTACAAACTGGTCCGCAACTACGACCACATCAACAACCCCAACAACAAACCGCTGGAACTCTACCGCCTCTACGATTCAGGCAAACGGGCGGATATCGAAGAACAAAAAGACCTTGCTACAACGCTACCCGCCAAGGCCAAGGAAATGGACGCCCGCCTGAGTGAAATTCTGGACGGCATGGAGGCCAGTTACCCCTACTACAACCCCTATGGGAGCCGCGCACCAGCAACCAAGAAAAACGTCTGCACCGTCCTTTCCCATGAACAGGATGGCGACACCGTCGAATTCACCTACCGGGAAAATGGGGCGAAGGTCGTCCGCGCCAACCTCATCTACACCTTCAATGGAGGAGACAGGTACGAAGAATGGTTCCGCACCCCTGCGAAACTCG
Organism: Opitutia bacterium; assembly: GCA_038125285.1. Lineage (GTDB taxonomy): Bacteria > Verrucomicrobiota > Verrucomicrobiia > Opitutales > JABJCN01 > JAYPDO01. The sequence goes on along the minus strand of JAYPDO010000097.1, from coordinate 8,712 downwards.
CGCCAGGGAACAAAGCCATCGCCACCCTTCCGGAAGGCACTACCAACTACTTCCTCAACCTCATCGACGAGAACAACTTCCTCCGGTGTTACCCGGAAATCCTAGGACCAAAGAACCCAAACTTGGCAGAATTGAAAAAGTTTGCCACGAAGGCGTTGGTCGCCGCACCTGCCAAATAAACGCGGCACTTCGGCCAGGATGCCGAAAACACTCCCTTGCCCTATAATTTTCCGATACAACGACAACCGACCAGTGCCCATGCTCCGGAAATCCCTACCGATTCTCCTTACACCGTTCGCCCTCTATGGGGCGGACATCGACTTCTCTAGGGAAGTCCTGCCCATCCTTTCCAACAAATGCTTCGTTTGCCACGGGCCTGACACCAAGAAAAAAGACCTGGTACGCCTGGATTCCTTTGAAGCCGCGACCAAAGACCTAGGCGGCTACCAAGCCATCAACCCAAAAAAACCGGAAGAAAGCGAGTTCCTGGCCAGGATAGATGACCAAGACGACCCCATGCCTCCGAAGAAGAAAGGCAAGCCCCTGACCTCGCAGGAAAAGGCCATCCTCTCAAAATGGATCAAGCAAGGCGGCCAATACTCCGCGCACTGGGCATTCATCCCTCCCCAAAAAGGCCCATTGCCCGCCAACGGCAATCCTATCGACGCATTCGTCGGGAATGCTTTGCAAAAGAAAAACCTGGATTTCGCGCCGGTAGCCGACAAGCCAACCCTTGCCCGGCGGGCAGCCCTTGTCCTGACAGGCCTACCCCCGGAATCTGACCAACTCCAAAACTTCCTCGCTGACAAGTCCGTCAACGCCTACGAAAAGTACGTCGAAACCCTCTTGGCCTCACCCCGGTATGGTGAGCACCAAGCCCGCTACTGGCTAGACGCTATCCGTTACGGCGACACCCATGGCCTCCACCTCGACAACAAACGGGGCATCTATCCCTACCGGGACTGGGTCGTCCGCGCCTTCAACCAAAACCTCCCGCTCGACGACTTCCTCACCTGGCAACTCGCAGGCGACCTCCTTCCTGACCCCACACTAGAGCAACTCGTCGCCACAGGTTTTGTCCGGATGAACCCGACCACCGGTGAAGGCGGCGCAATTTCCGAAGAGTTCCAAGCCAAGAACAACTTCGACCGCACGGAGACTTTCGGCACCGTCCTGCTTGGCTTAACCCTTAATTGCGCTAGGTGCCACAGCCATAAGTACGACCCTGTCCCCCAGGAAGAATATTACCGGCTATTCGCATATTTCAACAACACCGCCGAACCCGCCCTCGACCGCAACAAATACGATTACGGGGACAACATCAAAGCCCCCTCGACCCCGGAACAATGGGCAGAATACTACAAACACACGGAAACACGGAAAAAGATCCTCTCCAAATGGGACACCGCAATGAAGCAAGTACAGGCCGATTTCTCTAAAGGGGATGAAATCGCCAAGCTCAAAGCCCTGGCCGCCCAGGAAACCTTTTCACAGGTCGAAACCCTTCGCAAAGAGGCGGAAGAACTACAGAAAACCATCGAGGCAATGGAGAACGGGTTTTCTTCTACCCTTGTAGCCAGGGAACTGCCGAACCGCCGGGAAACCCGTCTCCTCGCCCGTGGTGAATATGACCTTCCGAAAGGCGATCCCCTCACCCCACGCCCCCCCATTGCCCTTGGTGCACTACCGGAAGGCACCCCGGACAATCGCCTAGGCCTTGCCCAGTGGGCCACATCAAAGCAGAACCCCCTTGTTTCCCGAGTCCTCACTAACCAAATCTGGATCCGCGTCTTCGGTTCCGGGCTAGTAAGGACCCCGGAAGACTTTGGAAGCCAAGGCCAGCAGCCCACGCATCCCGAACTCCTCGACTGGCTTGCCGTTGACCTCCAGGACTCCGGTTGGGACCAAAAAAAGCTAATCCGCACCCTTGTCACCAGCCGTACATTCAAGCAAAGTTCGGCTATCCGCGAAGACATCAACGATCCCGGGAACCTCCTCCTCGCCCGAGGCCCTTCCTATCGCCTGGACGCCGAAATCCTTCGCGACACAGGACTTTGGGCAAGCGGGTTGCTCGACCCGACAATCGGCGGCGAAGGCGTCAAACCCCCGCAACCCGAAGGCATGTGGAAAGCCCTCGCCCATCCAGGCAGCAACACAAAGAACTACGTGGCGGACAAAGGCAGCAAAGTCTACCGCCGCAGCCTCTACGTCTACTGGAAGCGCACCAGCCCTCACCCCATGATGACCCTCTTCGACGCCCCTAGCCGCGAAACCAGTTGCGTCCAACGATCCCGGACGAACACCCCGCTCCAATCCCTCGGCCTTTTCAACGAAACCCAACGAGTTGAAATGGCCGATGCCCTGGCCAAGAAACTGATCCTGGAAAACAAGGAGCCGGCCAAACGCCTCCCTGCCTTGTTCAACCTTCTGATTTGCAGGGAACCCTCCACAAAGGAAGCCCAAGCCTGCAAACAACTCCTCGAAAACCTCAAATCCCAAGGTACCGACGAACAAACCGCCTTGGCCCAACTTGCCTCAACATTCCTGGCCAGCGACCTCAACCTCCGACTTTACTAAATCGACATGACACCCCTCCGAGAAACCCAACTCAACCTCACCCGCCGCAGCCTTTTCGGGAAAGCCACGCTCGGGCTAGGCACCGCCGCCTTGGCCCAGTTGATGAATGGGAAGACCACGGCACCGCACGGCGGGCTCCATCATGCCCCCAAGGCCAAGCGCATCATCTACCTCTTCATGAGCGGCGGCCCTGCCCAGCAAGATACCTGGGACTACAAACCCAAGCTCTCCGAGGATTTCGGGCAGGATCTCCCCTCCCATGTCAGGGACGGGCAGAGGATCACCGGCATGACCTCCGGGCAGAAGACATTGCCCCTTGCCCCATCGAAGTACGAGTTCACCAAGGAATGCAACAATGCGGACGGAGTTTGGGTAAGCTCCCTCCTGCCGCACACCAAGAGGGTCGTGAAGGAGCTATGCGTGGTCAACAGCACCTTCACCGAAGCGATTAACCACGACCCCGCAGTCACTTATATCCAGACTGGCAGCCAGATCCCTGGCCGTCCGAGCCTGGGCGCATGGTTGAGCTACGGACTGGGAAGCCTGAATGAGAATTTGCCCAACTACATCGTGATGCACGCCCGTTCCAACTTCGCGGAACAAAGCCTTTTCAGCCGCCTCTGGGGAACAGGGTTCATGCCATCGGAGCACCAAGGCATCCTCCTTAGAAGCACCGGCGACCCCGTCCTCTACCTGACCAACCCCAAAGGAGTTTCCTCACAGAACCGCCGCGCCCAACTCGATGCCTTATCCGCCCTTAACCATTCCCACCACGAGCAATTTGGCGACCCAGAAATACTTGCCCGCATCAAGCAGCACGAAATGGCCTTCCGGTTGCAAACCTCTATCCCGGAGCTAATGGACCTAAGCCAGGAAAAAGATAGAACCTTCGAACTCTATGGTGAAGACGCCCGCACACCCGGAACCTTCGCGGCCTGTTGCCTCAACGCCAGGCGATTGGCAGAACGCGGAGTCCGCAACATCCAGATCTTCCACCGGGGCTGGGACGCCCATGGAAACCTTCCACGGGAACACGAATCCCAATGCAAGGACATCGACCAAGCCTGCGCCGCCCTCATCACCGACCTCAAGGAACGCGGCATGCTGGACGAGACCCTGGTCGTCTGGGGAGGCGAGTTTGGCCGGACATCCTACTGCCAAGGGAAACTCACCCGGGAAAACTATGGCCGAGACCACCATCCCCGTTGCTTCACAACTTGGATGGCAGGGGGCGGCATCCAACCAGGCATCACCTATGGCCGCTCCGACGATTACGGCTACAATATCGCCGATGCGGACGGCAATCCCCTCAAGCCTTCCCACGACACCTTCACCCCAGGGACTATGCACATCCATGACCGCAACGCCACCATCCTCCACCTACTGGGCATCGACCACGAACGCCTCACCTACCGCTACCAAGGCCGCGACTTCCGCCTGACCGATATCCACGGCCACATCCTCCACGACATCCTGGCTTAGGCTTTTCTTGTGGAAAGGGCAGTAACCAATCAAAAATGGTCACACTCGAAACCCTAAAACCCAGTCCATTTCCAAAAGGTTTTTCGGGCTCCTCCATGACCTCGAGGACAAGTACCAAATGAAAATCGACTTGCTCACTGAGAAATCCCTCCAGAACCCTTACCTGATAGAATCGATTTCCAGGGACAGGACAAGGGTCTATGGGGAGTGAAATTCAAAAGTGGTTGTTTGATGCCTATTGTGCGGCCAAGCACATCCATACCTTTTGGAGGGCAAGGGGGTGGATGATTATCGTACAGACCGGTTACTGAGTTCCGCTGAAGAACGACAATTCGAAATTATTGGGGAAGCCTTCCGACGGATCCGTGACAATGATGAAGAATTCCTCCAAGAAATCGAAGGTTGGCGTGGAGCCATCTCCTTCCGCAACATCCTGTCCCACGGATATGACCATATTGAAAACGATTTGGTCTGGGGAATTATCGAAGATGACCTTCCTGTACTCATGCAGTGCTTGGAAAAGTACATCTGAAATATTATCTGCCGCCATTCACCCCCTCCCTGGCACAAGATATCAGGATTGCACACTCGGGAAGAAACGCCCAACCTCCGGCCACCATGAAATCCAAAACAATCCTCCCCCTCCTTGCCATCCTTGCATCTGCCAACGTTTCCATCGCCGCGGACAATTCCCCGGCGGCCGTCCTGGATGGTTTCCGCTTTGAATTCCCTTGCAAGGAGGCCATGCCGGAAAACCCGAAGGAGGGTGCGGGGTGTTCGTCCGCACTGGTTACCGGGGACCCGTTCAAGACGGACAACTTCAAAAAGGAGGTCAAATTTGGCGGGGAATGCGGGAAGATGTATGACGTGACACTGCGTTTCCGGGGCGTGGTCGAGCCGATGATGTACAAGGACGGCCAAATGGACGGCGACTATTTCTACATCGGGGGGGAGCCGAATAATGCCACCTACAACATCTACAAAATCGACATCGCTTCCCCGGCCTCCCACTACTTCCTTAACCGCCAGGACAAAGTCGGACACAAGATTTTCACCATAGACTATACCAAGACCATACGGATCGAGGGAGGCTCGAAAATCATCCTCAGCGGGGACGGGCAAAATGGGAAATTGATCTCGAACTTCAAAAAGCTGATGGTTCCCCATGTAGCCCCTTCCCCCAATCCGTTCAACGGCCAGTTCGTACAGATGGATGTAGTGAAAGTGGAAGTTGCGAACTAGGCTTAGGTAGGATAGCTATCCGGCGTCCAACTTGCTTTACCCCTTAACCGCTGTTGGCCGCTTTTTCGGCCAGCAAATGCCTTTGTGCAAAACCTTGTCCCCTACTCCCTCGCCCTGGCAGCCGGTGCGATCTACGCACTGTCAGCCGTATTTTCCAAGCGAGCCTTGCAGTGCGGCGCTGGAACCTTCCGTTCTTTGGTTTGGTCGAACTGGGCAATCGCGGTATGCTTCATCCCCTACCCGTTCATTGCGGCCAGCCCGTTGTCCTGGGTCGATATCAAACTCGGGGGCATCGTGGGCATTCTCTTCTTCTTTGCCCAAATGGCTTGCTTCGTAGCCCTTCGGGCGGGGGATGCCTCCATCGTCACCTCGGTCATGGGGAGCAAGAGTTTGTTTGTGGCCTTGTGCATCGTGCTTTTAGGTTTCAACGACGGGTTTCCTGCCAAGATATGGATTGCAGCGGGCCTGGCCTGTGTCGCCGTGGCTATGCTGGGTTGGCCGTCCAAGGCGCATAAGCCCTCAATGCTAAGCCTGGGCCTGGCTATTTACACGGCGGCGACCTTTGGGTTGGTGGATGCGCTTGTGCCCCACTTCGCCAAGCAAGGCGACCCGCACAATGTTCTCTTCTCCATGGTCACGACCCTTGGGCTGCTCTCCTTCCCGGTCATCCCCCTGTGCAGGGGCAAGTTCATGGGTTGGAGGAAGGAGGCGGACAAATGGCTGTTGTGGGGCAGTGTCTTGGTGGCTGGGCAGGCGGTACTGATGAGCTATGCGATCGGGTTTTTCAATGTCCCAACCGAGGCTAACATCCTTTACGCCTCTCGGGGGGTTTGGAGCATTGTGTTCGCAATGTTGCTGGGCAAGACGATCGGCCTTGCGGACGGGTCGATGGACCGGCAAGTGGCCACACGCAGGCTGGTAGGGGCGTCCTTGCTAATTGCGGGGATTTTGATGATTTCTACGTAGTCAGTGACCCCGGTTATTACCCCCTCAGTGATAGCCGGTGTCCCGCGTCCGGTTTCAATGGCATGGACAAGGCCCGTTGCCGAAACTAAGGAAAGCGAGGGAAGCAAGAAAAGTATGGATCGTTTCATGGCAGGCTGTTTGGTTTTCAGGTTTGCCCTTGGCGATTTCAGTAGGGCTAAGGACAAATTTATGGGAGCCAACCCTACAATCCCCTCCTATTCAGATTTCCACATCCTGCCTTTACCCATGCCGTTTAACCAAAGAAACAACCTAACAATCATTTGCCTCGCCGCCCTGACATCCATGCCCTGCACTTCGCCCGCAAAAGGCTTCGGCGAGGACATCGCGCCATTCCTCAACCAATACTGCGTGAGTTGCCACGGCCCGGAAAAGCAGAAGGCCAAACTCCGGCTCGACACCCTTGACCGCGATTTGGTCAACGGCACGCAGGCGGACATGTGGCAAGAGGTGCTCGACTTGGTAAATGTAAGCGAAATGCCCCCGGAGGAAGCCAAGGCCCAACCTTCCAGGGAAGAAAGGCAAGCGGCCATCGAACTCCTGACGGCGGAACTCCGGAAAGTCCTAGAAAGCAAGAGGTCTACCGGGGGGAGGAATGTCCTCAGGCGCCTCACCGCCTACGAATACAGCAATACCCTTCGCGACCTCCTGGGCCTCGACCTCAATTTCGCAGCAGACCTTCCCCCGGAAGGCACCGCGGCGGAAGGGTTCGTCAACAACAGCAGCGTCCTCGGCACATCCGCCCTCCACATCGAGTATTTCGAAAGGATCGCCCGGGATGCCCTAGGGAGGATCCTGCTGGCACCGGATGAAAAGCCCCCGGCCTACTTCGCAAGGTTGGAACCGGAAAAAGCATTCCCCCTCGACACGGAACCTGCCAGCGATTCCGAAGGCACATTGGATCCCAAGACAGAAAAGGCCAAAAAGCCTAAACGGAGAGGCATTGCCTGCAAATTCACAGCGACCCTCGACGGGGAAAAACGGGGCGGGTTGTTCAAGCTCGACTACGGTGAACTCTCGCAAGACAGGACAGGCATCGTCCTCTCCGGCAACCGCCCTGGCGACCCTGCCGACCAACCCTTCGCCAATGACCACAAGGTCGGCGGCTTGCTCGGGGACGGGCGGTCAGGTTGGCAACCGGAATTCCGTATGGAACTGGATGAACCACCGTATGATGCACCGGTGCGGATCCGCATCCGCGCAGCAGCCATCCCAGGAAAAGGGGGCACATTCCCCCGTATGTCCATAGAACTCGGCTCCTTCCGGGGCAACAACGTATCGGACCAAAAGGAAGCCGCCAACATCGAGGTGACTTCCACCAACCCCGAAATTTATGAATTCATCGCCCACGCAGCCAACTTCCCCTTCCGCTCCAACAAACCCGGCCGGCCCTCCTACTTCCGGATTTACAACGACTTCCGCCGGGGCACTTCCGGTCTGGCCTATGAAGATTTGCCCAAACTACTGGTCGACTGGGTGGAAATCGAAGGGAACTACTTCCCCGAATGGCCTACCCCACAGAAAGCCGCAATCCTAATCGACTCCCCCAACCAATCGGACGAAGACGCCTATACCCGCGAAATCCTGGCCAACTTCATGCCCCGCGCCTACCGCAGGCCTGTTTCCGATGCCGAAGTGGAGCGCAAAGTGACCCTGTTCAAAAAGCTCCGCCCGACCGAAACCTCCTTCGGGACGACCATTGTCTCCACCCTGGCAACCGTCCTCTGCTCCTCCCACTTCCTGATGGTCGCGGAACCTGCGCCAGGGCAACAGGAAGCCCCTGCCAACCTCTCAAAACGCCCCCTCAACCCATACGAACTGGCCTCCCGCCTCTCCTACTTCCTCTGGAGTTCGATGCCCGACACCACCCTCTTCGGCCTCGCCGCCGATGGTACCCTCCAAGACCCCCAAGTCCTCCGAGGCCAAGTCCAAAGGATGCTCAATGACCCGAAATCCAAGGGCTTTTCCCAAAACTTCGCTATCCAATGGCTCGACCTGCCCGGAATCCACAAACTGGCCGTCAACCCGGAATACTTTGCCTTCGAGGACAAAGACAAAACGTTGTTCGAGGAGGAAACCACCCGCTTCCTCGACCACATCCTCCGGGAAAACCTCCCGGTGCAAAACTTCATCGACTCCGATTTCGCGGTCCTGAACCACCAGCTCGCCAAACATTACCGCATCCCCGGCATCAGCGGCGGCTTCCAAGTCCACAACCTCGACAAAAGGCACCACCGCGGTGGCGTCCTCACCCAGGCCAGCATGCTCTTTGCCAACTCCACCGGTTCCGAAACCCATCCGATCCGCCGGGGGATCTGGGTCTTGGAAAGGATGCTCGACGCGCCCACCCCCCCCCCGCCCCCCAAAGTGCCCGGCCCCCACAGCCCCCCCGCCCAGGGCGGCCCCCGGCGCTCCCGCGAGGCACCG
>JAYPDO010000096.1:0-16993 GCA_038125285.1 Opitutia bacterium | reverse complement strand
TTCAACTACACCGAAAGCAATTCCCCCCTCGGCATCACCACCCTAGTCGAACAATCCTTCGACCTGCAAACCTGGGAACCCGTAGACCCCAACGAAGCCACCGTCCAAACCATCGACCACGGCGACCTCTCCGAAACCACCGTCTTCCTCCCCACCTCCTCCGGCGCACGCTTCCTCCGCATCCGCGTCGAAAAGTAAACAGGAAGGGCGAACTTCGGCCGCCCTTATCAATTACGGCGACCAAAGTTCGCCGCTCCTCAAGGAACATTATTGAGGTACTCAACCCTCGTCGAGTCCCTCTCAAATTCACCGAGGCCGAGGGTCTTGCCGTATTGGAAGAGCGGGCCGTCAAGGGGGATTTCCTCAAACCTGCGGTTGCGGCGTTCGACGTTCATCTTGCGGGTCACGTAGTGGTCGAGAAGGACCATGTTGGTGGAGAGGCAAAGTTCGGGTTCGAAAGAAGTGTAAAGGGAATGGAAATTGGGGCCGCCGATAAACTGGTATTTCTCCAGGGAAAGGAGGGTCAGGACGCAGGATTGGGACAGCTCAGGGATGGCGGCGATTTCTGTCGCTGCGACCGGGGTGGAGCTTTTGTCCGCCAGAAAGCGTTGGTGGTTCTTGACATTCCAAATGCTGGCATTGGCGACGCAGCCGCTTGTCCCGATCCCCGGGCAATCGACCACGGAAGGGAGGTTGATCCAAAAGTCGACTTCGGCGACCAGCGGGTATGGGAGGAAACTTTTGCGATCATCCCCAGTCTTTTCGCCCCCGAGCGGGAATGAGGGCAAAGGGCTTTCGTAGAACCAATCGGGGTGGGTCAGATTGTCCGAATCCAGGGCGAGGACAGGAATCCCATGATAGTCCCCCCTGCGCTGGCTCAAAGGAGGCAAATACCCAGCCCTCCGCAAGTTGCGCTCGCTTTGGTCGAGGATGAACAACTGGGATTGGGTAAAGCCCCTAGCAAAAAGCTCGGCAATGACTGCATCGACCAGGGGTTTGGGCGTGGCAATCCCGGAACCGCTCCCGGTGTACACCTTCAGCCCGGCACGCTTTTTGGAGCCAGGAACTAGCCGCACTAGCGCCTTTTCTTCAAATCTTCCCAACATTTCGTGAACCGCTCTGGAATAGCACTCCTCTCCAGACCCTGAGTGTTTCCACACCCTGATTTCTGCTCACATTTTACCTCCGGGTTGCGTTTCCTGGGAATGCAATGGCAAAGCGGTAAGCAGGGTCACCCATGCCCACAACCAACAGAAAACTGGATTCTGCCTTGACTTCATGCGCGCGAAGGAGGTTTCGTACCGAGGAATGAGGATTGAGGTGTCATTGTCGAGGAATACATGGCAGGTTTTGTGGGGCGCGGCAACCCTGCTTCTGCTACCAAACTGCACAAACAAGCAGAAACTTCCCTCGAAAATCGCAGCCATCCAGCAGGAAATGGCCAGCCACCCGGCCGCTTCTCTGAAAAAGCTCCAGACCCTTGACAAGCAGTTTCCAGGCGAAGCCGACGTCCTCTACGCCATCGCCGAGACTTACCTGCTGTTGCCAGGAAACAACGACCTCTCAGCGGCAGTGAACTTCGAGCTGGCAGGAGGAAAGAACGGGGGCGCGAAACGGTCATGGTACCTTGCGGCCAGGCTCTTTGCACAGGTTGGCGACGTGCAGTCCCAATTGGAAAACCTTTGCCTGCATTTGCAGCGTTATCCAGACGAGGACGCATGGCTGGACCTGGGACAAATCCTCATCCAATCCAAAAAACAGAAGCACTTGGAGGTTGCCCAGCAAATCTTGTTCGGGGTGGATGCGGATCGGCCTACGCCCAATGAATTGGCTGAACTCCGGGCAGATCTTCAGGAAGACAGCTTGCTGACCGAGCTTTCCAAATCCGGAAGGACGGCCAGCGGACTCCTGGCGGTCGAAACCATCCGACTTTTAGAACCGGAAGACCTTCCCTTACTTCCCTTGGAGGAAGAACCGGAGCCCTTGCCCACCACTGTGAGACCTTTAGTGGCAGCAAAGCCGCCGGTGCCACCGACTCCAACCGCACCCGCACCTCCGCCTCCGCCTCCCCCGGGCACCGAAGATACCGGGGCAAGCTCCCGAACCGTAGCAGCCCTGGCCAAACTAGTCCCATTGCCACTCCTCCCGACCGTCCCTGTCATCGATGACAAACCTCAAGATACCGCCTTGGCGAGGCCAGACGAAACGACTGTCGTGGTCGCCGGTACGGACGTAACATCGACCGAACCCCCGCCAGAACCTGTCCCGCCCCGGGAACCACCCTCTGCCGAACAACTCTCGGCAGGACCGTCCCCGGGACCAGGGCCTGCACCCAAACCGGAGCCTCATGCGATCCCCGAACCGGCACCCAAAACTCAGGATCCTCCCGAGGTCACCCCTCCCGAAAAACCGGTTTTGGAGTCCCCGGAACCTCCCTCCCATATCCACACACCCGCCCAGGTAGCGAAAGGCCAGGACGTACCGGTTGACCCCGTGCAGCAAGGGAACCAGGCTTTTGAAGCCAAGGAGTATGCCAAGGCCAGCGCCTATTTTTGGCAAGCCGTCCGCATCAACCCTGAAAACCCCATCCTTTGGTACAACCTCTCCCAATCCTTCTACCGCCAAGACCACTTCAAGAAGGCCGAAATGATGGCCTTGGAAGCGGCACGACGCGATCCACAAAACCCGGAGTATGTCGTCTATTTCCTAAAAATCATCCGTTCGCAAGAAGACCCGGAGCACTACCACGCCGAACTCAAGCGCGCCCGCAAGCTCTTCCCCGACGATCCGTTTATCATCTACGAACTCGCCGTCAGCTACGCAAATGTGGATGGAGACCTTCGTGCCGCCGCGATCCTTTTTAACGAGTTCCTGGAGAAACATCCTGACCACGCCAACGCAAAGGCCGCCAAGGAAGCCCTGGACGAACTGAAGCCCGAATAACCAAGCACCTCCCCAAAGATGCCCTACATCAAGCAAGCCACCATCGACGCAGTCCAATCCAGGGCGGACATCGTGGAAATCGCCGGAACCTACGTCGACCTAAAGCGCGCAGGCCGTAGCTTCAAAGGACTGAGCCCTTTCAACCAGGAGAAAACCCCCTCCTTCTCAGTCGACCCGACAAAAAACGCGTTCTACTGCTTCAGTAGTGGCCAAGGCGGAGACGTGGTCAACTTCGTCATGAAGATGGAAAACCTCACCTATCCCGAGGCCATCGAATTTCTGGCCAACAAATATGCCATCCAAATTGAATACGAAGGGAATTCGGCCCGGGCAGGGGAAGCCATCTCCCTGAAGAAACAACTCCTCTCGATCCACGAGCAAGCCGCCTACTGGTTCCACCAATGCTTCCTCTCCTCCACACCAGACGGAGAATTTATCCGCGATTATTGGACAAACGGGCGCAAGTTCAGCATCGGGTTGGCCCAAGAGAGCCAAGTCGGATTTGCGCCCGCTGCCCCGTCCACTGCCCTGGGGCACTACCTCAAACAAAATGGCCATGGCCCGGAAGCCCTCCGCGAATCAGGCCTCTTTTATTTTGAAAGGAACGGGGAGTGGGTATCACGCTTCCAAGGACGCCTCATGATCCCCATCCGGGACATCCAGGGTCGTCCCATCGCCTTCACTGCAAGACAAACCGAGCGGACACCACAAAACGACACCGCCCGGGAGGCCAAGTATGTCAACTCCCCGGAGACCCCCCTCTTCCACAAAAGCAAAGTCCTGTTCGGACTGGATCATGCACGACAGCACACCGCCAAATTCGACAACACCTTCCTCCTGGTCGAAGGGCAACTGGACGCCCTCCGCTGCCGCGAACAGGGGCTCCACCACGCTGTCGCCCCCCAAGGGACCGCCCTTACTGAGGAGCAACTCCACCTCCTCAAACGTTACTCCCCCAAAGCCATCCACTGCTTCTTGGACGGGGACACCGCAGGCCAAAAGGCCGCCTACCGCAGCATCCCCCTCTGCTTCCGCACCGGCCTGAACCTCTACTTCCTCCCCCTCCCCCAAGGCTCGGACCCGGACGAATTCCTCCTCCAATACGGCAAGGCAGGGTTCGACCAGTACCTCCAGTCCAAACTCCCCGCCATCCAATTCGCCACCCGATACCTCCGCCCACCGGAAGGCTTCACCTCGCCCGAGCAAAGGGTCCAAGTCCTCAACGAACTCTTCGGCCTGATCAGGGAATCCCGGTCCCTCACCGCACAAGACGGCTACCTCCAGGAGATTTCCCGCCACCTCCAGGCCGATGAATCCGCTATCCGCACAGACTACTCGGCCTTCCAAAAAAGACAAAAAAACAAGGATAACCCAGGCACCCCGTCCCAACTCCATGCACCCCCGATATTGACAAACGCTAATTTAGATATTCTCTCCATGATTCTTTTGCACCCAAAACATAGTGAAAACATCGCCCACCAGCTTGACCCGGAGTGGGTAGACAAACAAACGCCCCACGCCACTTTACTTTTGAAAATCCTGATGGAAATCCGGGAAGGGGTCTGGACCCCGCAAGATGAACTCCCTGATTCCCTCCTTGAAGACGAACAAGAACGCAACCTCTTTTACCAAATCACCAATACCCGGACAGCCTTAGAACAACACCAGGATCCAGAAGCGAAAATTAGCGAATGCCTTCACGCCTTCCAGAAAAGGCACCTCCAAAAGAAAAAAGCCCATATCGAGCAAAGCATATTCGCCGCACAAACCCCGCCGGAAAACTGGGAAGAGCTCAGGGCGCTCCAAAAGGAGAACAACGAAATCCGAAAGCTTTTACAAAACCTGAAAAAACCCTCTAAAACGCAGGCCACCACGGCCAATTGAATAGACCCAACCCTAAATGCCGAGCACGAAAGCACCTAAAGAACCCGCGAAAAAACGAGGACGCCCCAGGAAAACAGAAACCGGGAATACCACGACAACCCCGGCCAAGGCAAAAGCCAAAACCAAACCGGCAACCACAAAAAAAGCAACCCCTGCCAAAGCTGCTAAAGGTGAAAAGCCAGCAAAGGAGGCCAAGGCTCCAAAAACATCCGCCAAAACTCCCGATCAACAAGCGGAGGAGAACAACAAGACCCTCCTGGATACCGCTTCCAACATCGCCATCCTCAAAACCGGGGAACCCCAGAAAAAGAAGAGGGGCCGGCCCAAGAAGGCTGAAAACCTTACCCCGGAGGAGCGCCAAAACGAACTTACCGAGAGGATCCACTACCTCATCAACCTGGCCAAAAACCAGACCTACCTGACCAATGGGGACATCAGTAGCTCCCTGCCCTCCCATTTCGACCGGCCTGAGGATATCGAGAATGTCATCTCCATCCTTGAGAATCTTGAAATCGAGATCATCGACGAAGAGGAACTCAAGAACCACCAGGCCAAAATGGAGAAAACCGAAGAGAAGGAACTCCAGGCCTCCCAAGCGGACATTGTCGACGACCCCGTCCGCATGTATCTGAAGCAGATGGGGCAGGTTCCCTTGCTCACCAGGGAAGAGGAAGTCGCCATCTCCAAGAGGATTGAGACCGCGGAGCAAAGGGCCATGGCCATCATCAACTCCCTGGCAGTCGTCAACGAATACCACTTCAACCTCGCCCAAAAGCTCTTCGAACGGGAAGAAAGGTTCGACCGCCTGGTTCTCGACAAAAGGATCGACTCCCGCGAAAGCTATTTCAAACAACTCCCCAAGATCCTCGAAGAAATGGAGAAATCCATGCAGAGGGTATGCAAAGCATGGGAAGACCAAGTCAAATACAAGGAAGACAATACCCAGCTCAAACGGGCTGAAGGCCGTTTTGAAAAATACCAAGCCGAGCTCAAGCCCCTCTTCAAAAAGCTTTGCTTTAAGGTAAAAATCTTCGACGAACGCCTGGAAGAACTAACCCCCTTGCTTAAAGAATGCGAGCGGAGCATGGAAATCACCTCGGGGGAAAAAGTTGCCCGCACAGGAATCAAGCCTTCCCGCTCCGACGTCATGAAGGCTCACCGCCAAATCAAAATGGCACGGGATCAGCTCATGATGGAACCAGATGAATTCTTGAAGCAAATCAAGGAAATCCGCCGTTACATGAGGGAGGCCCACAAGGCGAAGACTGATATGATCGAGGCCAACCTGCGCCTCGTTATCAGCATTGCCAAAAAGTACACCAACAGGGGACTCTCCTTCCTCGACCTCATCCAGGAAGGTAACATGGGGCTCATGAAGGCGGTAGAAAAGTTCGAGTACCGCCGCGGCTACAAATTCTCGACCTACGCAACATGGTGGATCCGCCAGGCCATTACCCGCTCCATTGCGGACCAGGCTCGCACCATTCGGATACCTGTCCACATGATCGAGACCCTCAACAAGGTCATCCAAGTCCAGAAGCAACTCGTCCAGGAACTCGGCCACGAGCCGACAGCCGAGGAGGTCGCCGAGGAAATGAACATGCCACTGGATCGGGTCCAGCAAATCATGAAAATGGCCCAGCAACCGATCAGCCTGCAAAGCCCGGTCGGGGACAGTGACGACACCAACTTCGGCGACTTCATAGAGGACAAAGGCGCGGAAAACCCCTATGACATGACCGCTTATGCCCTGCTCCGGGAAAAGATCTCGGACGTCCTGGGAAGCCTCACGGAGCGGGAACGCAGTGTCTTGTCCCTCCGCTTCGGTCTCCAGGACGGATACAGCCGCACCCTCGAAGAAGTCGGCCAACTCTTTGACGTCACGCGTGAGCGCATCCGGCAGATCGAGGCAAAAGCCCTCCGTAAAATGCGACACCCGACCCGAATCCGGCAACTCCACGGATTTTTTGAAGGGGACGCGAGGAAATCCAAGGCCTGACCGCCTATCAGGAGACTGGATTCCATCCCGCCCTTTCCACCTCCCCACCCAAGGCCCTCATTTATAATACAATGGCCAATCTTTTTGACATAGCAGATTATTGCGACTTCCGCACCCACAAATCGGAAATTCCGGATTTCCCAGGAGCTTTCAACGGCCTCCAGGTGGAATGCGAGAAAGACATCCGTAAGATCGGCGTTACCGTCGATGCCGGCCTCTACCCATTCGAGCTAGCCGTAGAGGAGGAGATCGACTTGCTCCTCTGCCATCACGGCCTCTTCTGGAACCGAATCCACCCCATCACCGGGCTGAATTACAAGAAGCTCCAGCTCTTGATCGAAAACCAAGTCGCCCTCTACAGTAGCCACCTACCATTGGATTGCCATCCCCACATCGGTAACAACGCACTCCTAGCACGCTACCTTGACTTGGACAAAGAGCGCACCTTCTTGCCCTACGAAGGGGTCGACATCGGCTTTGTGGCGGAAGGCATACCCCGGGACGAACTGGTCGAACGCCTAATGGAGACTTTCGATGGCAAAGTGACAGCCATCGAATTCGGCACGGACGAACCGGAGTCCATCGGCATCCTCACCGGGAGCGGCAGTAGCGCAGTCAGCAAAATGAGGGACGAAGGCATCGACACCCTCATCACTGGCGAACTCCGCCAAAACCACTTTAACCAAGCCCAGGAAGAAGGACTTAACCTCTACCTCTGCGGCCATTACGCCACGGAGATATTCGGGATTGCCGCTTTGGCCGAGGAAATTTCCAAAAAGTTCGATATCCCCACCACCTTCCTCGAGACAGGCTGCAATCTCTAATCCGAATGAAAACCATCGGCATCCTCAACGGACCCAACCTGAACTGGCTCGGCAAACGAGAGCCATGCGTTTATGGCTCCCAGACCCTTGCCGACCTGGAATCGAACCTCCTCAGCTTGGCTCCCAAGCTAGGTTGCGACCTCACCTTCTTCCAAAGCAACCACGAAGGCGCGCTGATCGACAAGATTTATGAATGGACGGAAGCTGGCCTCCAAGCCTTGGTAATCAATCCTGGCGGATATACCCACACCAGCATTGCGCTGAGGGATGCAATTTCCGGCTCTGGCCTCCCCGCCATCGAAGTCCATATATCAAATATCCACAAGCGGGAAAGTTTCCGCCATACCAGCCTTACCGCCCCGGTTTGCATCGGCAGCATAGTGGGTCTCGGCCTGGAAGGCTACGCCCATGCCATTCGGCACCTTTGCTCCCTTTGATCCTCTTATCCGCGGAATAATTCCCTATTCTTCCAGAAATAGGAGACACCGGAAAACATGGTCAGGAAAGCAGAGACCCCAAAAGTGAGATCCGCACAATCCATGGCTAAATCGGATAACCCGGCATTCAGGTCAGAAAATGCTTTGCCGCCCAAGTACAACCCTATGGATAGCATCTGCAACGCCGTCTTCCATTTTCCAAGCTTTTCAGCTGGCATCACAACCCCTTTGCCTGCGGCAACCAAACGCAAACCCGTCA
This sequence comes from Opitutia bacterium, assembly GCA_038125285.1. Lineage (GTDB taxonomy): Bacteria > Verrucomicrobiota > Verrucomicrobiia > Opitutales > JABJCN01 > JAYPDO01. The sequence continues at coordinate 8,647 of JAYPDO010000096.1, read as the reverse complement.
CCATGAACTCCCTGGACAAAATCAGCAATACCGGGAATAAACCCCACCCAGGAAGCACCCCTAGGTACAACATCGCCACAAACAACCCGCTGGTCATGACCTTGTCCGCCAAAGCATCGATAAATTTCCCGAAATCCGTTATTTGCTCCCATTTGCGAGCCAGGTAACCGTCCAGCCAATCCGTCAGTGCGGACAGCACATAAACCCCGGTAGCCCACCACCAAGCGTTTTCCCAACCCGAAACCATCAGCCACACAATCAAAAAGACCATCGGCGTACGGGAGACAGAAAGTATGTTCGGAATATTCACAATTTCCCCTGAAAAAACCATGCCCCGCCGGAAGAATCGACAACTTTCCTAATTTCCTTACTACCCAGCAAGAAAATGGAAACCGCCATTTACCCAGGAACCTTCGACCCCGTTACCAACGGGCACCTTGACGTACTCTCCAGGGCCTGCCGCCTGTTTGGAAAAGTTGTGATCGCCGTGGCAAAAAGTACGCCTAAAAGTGCCCTCTTGCCCATAGACGAACGCCTTCAATTGGTAAAAGAAAACCTCAATGACGAGGAGTACCCCGGCGCATCCGCCATTGCCTTCGACGGCCTCGTCGTCGATTTTGCAAAAAAAATCGGCGCAGGCGTCATCATCCGCGGGCTCCGGGCGACTTCGGACTTCGAGCACGAGTTCCAAATGGCACAAATGAACCGACATCTGGACGAAACCATTGAGACCATGTTCCTCATGCCCAATGAAAAGTACTTTTATACAAGTTCCAGCCTCTATAAACAAGTTGCTAAATATACAGACCGGGATACCGGGCTTGTCCCTGAAAATGTACACCGGGTCATCACAGGGTACTTGGTCTGATTTAAAAACATCCTTTTCCAAATAAAACTATGTCCAACGAGGAACCAAAACTTGGCAATAACGGCAAACAAGGCCTCGGTATTGTCTTCCTCACAATCTTTATCGACCTCGTCGGGTTCTCCATCATTTTCCCCCTCTTCCCTGAAATGCTGGAGTTCTACCTCGGGCAGGAAGCGGCCAAGGCCACGCCCGGACTCCTGACCCAGTTGGTCGGATTGATTCCCGACCGGGCTGCACCTGGGCTTGGGCTGGATTTGCGGACAGTCCTTTTCGGAGGCTTGCTGGGATCCCTCTACTCCCTGCTACAATTTGTTTTCTCACCGGTTTGGGGAGCACATTCCGACAGGGTCGGGAGACGCCCTGTCCTTTTGAAAACAGTCGCCGCCACAGCTATCGGATATGCCCTCTGGGTTTTTGCAGGGAACCTTTGGCTCTTGTTCCTTTCCAGGATCATCGCAGGGGTCGCAAGCGGGAACATCTCCGTGGCGACTGCCGCAGTGGCGGACATCACCACCAAGGAAAACCGATCCAAGGGTATGGCCATCATCGGGATTGCCTTCGGGCTGGGCTTTATCATCGGCCCCGCCATCGGCGGCTTAACTGCCAGTGTGAGCAAAAACTGGCAAGGCTACGGACTCAACCCCTTCTCCTTCCCCGCCCTGCTATCCTGCGGCCTTGCCTTGCTTAATTTGTTGCAGATCAACTTACTTTTTAAGGAGACCCTCCCAAACACCAAACGAGACAAAGTTGAAAAGAAAGAAAAGTACCCAATTTTCCACCTCTTCCGGATCCACAACCCCGCCATCCTCCAACTTTGCCTCCTACACCTAGTATTCTATATTACCTTCAGCGGGATGGAGTTCACGCTCACCTTCCTGGCCAAGGAACGCATGGGCTTCGGGGCAAGACAAAATGGCTCCATGTTCATCCTCATCGGCCTGACCATGGTATTCGTACAAGGGCTTTTCGTGCGCCGCCTGGCCAAACCTGTCGGCGAAAAAAACCTAGTCATTGCCGGCATTCTTTCCGCTATTGCCGCATTTTGGCTCCTAGCCGTCGCTCCTTCTTCGGCCTCCCCGATCGATAATATCTGGTCAGCTGAATTCCTCAGTGGTCATTTTCTTCTCGGGCTACTGTTCATGTCCATGGCCATCGGCCTGATCAACCCATGCATCACCGCCCTTGTATCCATCCATGCCTGCGCGGAAAACCAAGGCCGGGACCTAGGCTTGCTCCGCTCCGCAGGATCTCTGGCCAGGGTTCTGGGACCCATCTTTGCCAGCACCACATACTTTGCAGCAACGTCCGGCACCGCATACAAACTCGGAGCATTCGTACTGGCCATCCCCCTGGCAATTGCACTTCTGCTCAAGGCACCGGAAAAGGAACCAGGATCCTAAAGCCTCAACATAAAAGGTTGTAAATTCCACGCACATCGCCAGCATAGAACGCTTTTTATTTTAACAGCCATAAAAATTAAACCAACCCGACAATTGGCCAAACCCGAAAGCCAAGGTCCCACACTACGACACCCTGCACATGGACAAAGAGGTCATAGACGCTCTGATTGAAAAGAAACCGAAGCTCGCTCCACACCGCTCGAAACTGGAGGCGATGCAACCTGGCGGATACATCATCCACAAAAGCTGGGGCCTTGGGAAAATCGAAAGTTACGACCCCGGGATTGGGAAGATGATCATTAATTTCGAGAAGGACAAACAGGGTCACGCAATGGATCCCACCTTCTTCGTGGACAAGATCGAAGTGATCCTCCCTGGGCACATCATCGCCCAACACCGCAATGACCAACCTGCGATCGATGCCATCATTAAAGACGAGCCGGTCGAGATCATCAACCGCATCCTTGCACACAAGGAAAACCGCCAGGCCTCGACTCTGGAAATCGAAAAAATCCTTTCGTTCCTTATTGGTCCTTCAAAGTACAAAAAATGGTGGAACGCGACCAAGAAAATCCTGGTCAAAGACCCCAAGATCGGGGTGCCGAAGAAAAAGTCGGAACCGTATGTCTTGAGAGACGTACCGATCACCCCGGTCGAGGAAATCCTGGACGAATTCCGCCGTATACGCAACCCCCTGAGCAAGATCGAGTTGGCAGAAAAGCTCCATGCCTTGGCCAGTGACCAGGAAGAACTCCAGAAACATCTTCCAGAAATCCTGGACACCCTGACAAAGAGTATCCAGGAATCCTCCTCACAGCTCACCCAGGCCGACCGTCTCCACGGGGTTTGGGTGCGTAACAACCTGGCCAGAGGACTACACGAAGACGTAGAAGTGTTGGAACCCACCTCAGCCTCTATCATCCTAGAAACTGGAAGTTTCATCAAATTGGCTTCGGAGTTGCCCTCCAACTATTACACCCGCCTGATAGACTTGCTAACCCGCGTCTTCCCTGACAGATGGGACAACATAACAATCAGCTTGGTTAAAGAAGGATCTGGGAAACTCCTCAACGACGCAGTCAGCTTTCTGGTCAATCAAGAGAAATGGGATCTTCTTAAGGAATCCCTGGATCGCTGGGTTAGTGAACAATCCGCTAAAAGCCCCGTTCTTCTTTGGATCATCAAAAACCGCCACGCAGTCAAATACGAGCGTGTCACCAAAGGCCTAATGGAACCCCGTCTCCTGAGTTCGATTTTCTACGCCATCGACTATGAGGCCCTCCAAAAGACGACCAACAAGCGCATCCCCCTTGCTGACATCCTAAGCGAAGACCGCGACCTCATACCGGATCTCCTTGTGGATGCAAACCTGGAAACCGCAAGGGACCTGGCCCAATCCCTCCTCGCCAACCAAGGTTTCGAGGAATTGACCAAAAAGTCCCTCCTCGCCCGCTTTATCCGCCAGTTTCCGTCAATTCAGGAACTCGTCACCGGCGAAGCCAAAGAAGGACCCAAAAACGACCACATAATTTCCCAGGCAAGTTATGATGTCCGCCAAAATGAGTACAAGGAACTCATCGAAGTCAAAATCCCGGAAAATAAAGACGCCATCGCCAAGGCCCGGGAACACGGGGATTTGAAGGAAAACTCGGAGTACAAGATGGCACGGGAAGACCAGACCGTCCTCATGGCAAGGAAAGCCCAACTGGAGTACGACTTGGGTCGTTCCCAAATCACGGACTTTACGGGTGTCACCGACGATGTCGTCGGGATTGGTAGCGTGGTCAAACTCCGAGCCGGTTCCTCGGAGAAGGACACCACCTACTCGATCCTTGGCGCCTGGGACAGCGACCCGGACAAGAACATCCTTTCTTACAAGACCCCCCTTGGCCAAAGCCTTCTTGGCAAAGCTGTCGGAGAAACCGTCGAGATCGAGATCGACAACGTCCAGGAAAGCTGGACCATCCTAGGCATCAGCCGCTGGGTCGACAAAGTAAAAGCCAAAAAGAAGAAGTAAAAAATCCGGACTTTTTCCGGAATTTGGGGACGAAGAGGATTCCTCGTACCCAACAGTTTACTCACCCACGAAGGGCTTCGAGTAACTTCTTGGCAATCCCCATAAACACCTTGGCCGGTTCGCTTTCCGGTTGCCCAAGCACAATGGGAATCCCCATGTCGGAACCTTGGCGGATCGCCTCGGCCAATGGGACTTGACCAAGGAGCGGCGCGTCAAGTGCTGAGGCAGTTTCCTCCCCTCCCCCAGATCCGAAAAGATACTGCCTTTCCCCGTCGGATAGCTCCATGTAACTCATGTTCTCCGCCACCCCGAGGATGGGGACATTGACCTTCCCGAACATACGGGCTCCGCGCCTGGCCACGTTGGCCGCCGCCTTCTGGGGGGTAGTCACCACCAAAGCGCCAGCCAATGGCAAGGTTTGGACAAGGGAGAGCTGGGCATCGCCGGTTCCGGGTGGCAAATCGACAACCAAGGTCGAGACCTCCCCCCACTTCACGTTCGAGGCAAATTGTTGGATCGTCTTCATCACCATCGGCCCGCGCCAAACTACCGGCGATTCCTCATCGACGAGCAAGCCCATTGACATCACCTTGATGCCATAATTCTCCAATGGGACGATCAACTCCCCGTCAATTTCAGGCTGATCCCCCAACCCCATCATCAACGGGACGGAGGGTCCATAGATGTCGCAGTCCATGATCCCGACCGGTTTTCCAGGAGGATCCATTTCCTCTTGAAGGAGCTGCAAAGCGCAGGCCAAGTTCACAGAAAAAGTCGATTTCCCTACACCCCCTTTCCCGCTGGCCACGGCGATGATCTTCCCGACACCGGAAAGCTGGTCTTGCACGGGTACTGTACTCGGGGCAGAAGGGGGCGGGACAGCCTTCGGCTTTGTAACAGCGACCTTTACTTCTGCGCTCGTTAGCCCGGACAACCCGGCAACGACGGCTTCAACTTCTTTTTTGATTTGCCCTGGGACCGTGGCGTCCGTCGTCGTGATATCCAATTGGATGACCGCTTTACCATCCCGGACACTAACCTCCCGCACAAGGCCGAAGGATACGATATCCCTGGAAAAACCAGGATACTTTACTGCGCTGAGCGCTTCTTTAATTTGATCGGGGGATGGACCTGACATAAACACGGATTCCCAATGCACATGATTCCACTGATTGCGAGCTGGAATTCCTCCTCGATGCTGGATTCTGTAAATTCTGGACGACAATTATAACGCCACCCACAAGACGTCAGCTCCGATCAAAACGGCGGGTCTTGAAAATCAGCGCTCTCAAAATAACGGCACTCGCCGATAATGCGCAGATAGAGTTCCCGAAGGTCGAACAAACGGGCGTTTATCTCTTGCCGGTATTCAGCATCCGGTTGATCCTTGAAGATCTTCTCAAGGACAGAAAAGGTCTCGTTGATGCCAGTAAGGGCACGCTTGTAATGACAAATGGCCAGGGAATAGTCGGCCAGGTCAAGGGCATGGGTGCCCATGACCGCTTGGTGCTCGGCCTCCTGAAGAATATGGGCATATTTCCAGGTGAGGGACGGTGTCATGTGCTCGGAAGCCGGATGATCTAGGAATTGCTCGAAAGTCTTTTTAAGCCAAAGAAACAGCCCTTGGGATACTATGAAAACAGGGTGGCGGTGAATGGTGTAAGGCTCCCCACCTTCAAATTCTTCTTCCGGAGTTTCGGTCTCTTCTTGCCCGGCCATTTCGGGCATCCCGTCTGGAGTGTCATTCGCGGACCAATCACTAACTTCCCAACCCATTAATCGAGCAATTTCGTCCAAGTGCCCGATGGCTCGGTTGGACTTTTCATAAAACGCCAGGAATTGCCCCACATCTTTTGAACAGTGGGATAAATAATGATTCCACTCCGCCTCGCGCCAAGCCATCTCACCGCGTTCTTCCCAGTCGCCATCACCCGAATAATCCGAATTGAATTGATTCATAAGCCACGTTAAGCATGAACTCCCCCATCCTGTTGCGCAACCCAAATTCCTTGTTTTTTTGGTGACGGGCATTTTTCCTAGGTGTCCAAATGATGCAGACAAGGACAGCGGCAATCGCATTCAAAAACCTGACCAGGGATTTCCCGATCGGACAGCGGGGGTTCAAACTGCGGGCATTGGAGGCGATCAACCTGGAAATCCCGCCAAGGGGAATCTTCGGCCTGCTCGGCCCAAACGGTTCGGGGAAAAGCACGGCAATCAAGCTCATTTTGGGACTGCTAAAGCCTTCGGACGGATGCTGCGAAGTTTTCGGGGAACCAGCAGGGAGCCTGACCTCAAGGAAGAGGATCGGCTATCTTCCGGAGAACCCCCGCTTCCACAACTTTCTAACCGGAAGGGAACTGGTACGGTATTTCGCAGTTTTGTCAGGTATGGGGAAGGAAGCAATCCGGGAGCAGACTGAAAAGGTGATTAACCAAGTCGGAATGGAGCAGGGGGCGGACCGAAAGGTCAAGACCTACTCCAAAGGGATGCTCCAAAGGATAGGCCTGGCCCAGGCATTGGTGCATGACCCGGATATCCTTGTGTTGGACGAACCTTTGTCGGGACTGGATCCCCAAGGGACCAGTGAAGTCATGGACTTGCTCAAGGCCTTCGGGGATAAGGGGAAGCTCATCGTGATCTGTTCCCACCTCCTTACGCGGATCGAGGAAGTGTGCGACCGGGTGGCCATCCTCTACAAGGGAAAGTTGGTAGTCGAAGGCACCCTGGACGTACTCCTGGGCGGAAGCCGGGACACCAAGTTGCTAAAGGTCTCCGGGGAAGGGGTAGACCCTGCCGGACTGGCGGAACTCCTGGCTACCAAGGGTTTGAAATTGGAGGGAGTGCAGGATGCCAGACGCCCGTTGGACGAGTGGTTCCTCCAAATGATTAACCAAGGGGAGGGGAAAGCAGGATAGGCCATCATGCGAAAAGTCCTTTCTATCGCCTGCCTGACCTTCCAGGAAGCTGTCCGGGCAAAATTCTTTGGCCTCCTGCTGGCAATGTCCCTTGTATTGGTGCTTCTTGCCGGGTTTTTCCAGAATTTCGACTTTGGGGGGGCGGGGATCAAATTCATCGTGGACTTTGGGTTCGCAGCCGTGGTGCTCCTTGGAGGGCTCCTCACTTTGGTGATGACTGCCCAGGGAGTTTATAACGAACTCGAAAACCGTACGGCGGCAGCCATCCTTTCCAAACCTGTGTACCGCTGGCAATATTTGCTGGGGAAGGCCATTGGGGTGCAAGCCCTCCTGCTCGTTTTTTGTGCGGCGACCGGGTGCATACTGGCCGGGCTTTTGGGCTGGGAAGAGCATTTGCAAGCAATGGAAAACACCGGGGCAAAGCTAGCCACCCCGGTCAGGCAATCGGAGGTGTTCTTGTTCATGGGTATCCAATGGCTCAAGTTTTCCGTCATCACCACCCTCACCCTGGCCGTTACCTGCCTGTCCCAAAGCAGCCTGTATGCGATGTTCGTCTCCTTCCTTGCCGTGCTGGCCTGCCAACTCCAGTACTTAGCAGCAGAGCTTTACAAAGGGGTGGAATCCAAGGCAGGACTTGCGGTCGCTTGGTTCCTAAAGACGGCCGTCCCGAACTTCCAGGCCTACAATCTCGGCGACCAACTGGTCATCAGTACAACCGCGCTCCCTGAAGGCATTTTGGCGGATCTGCTGGCCTACTCTACAGTGTGGTATTTCGTGTTCCTGGGTTTGGCCGTGATGTTCTTCAGCGGCCGTGAGGTCTGAGCCAGTTCAAACCAAGAGGCCTTCCAACGGCCCGGTGCTGTCCGCAAATTGCCCGACCGGCATTTTCATACGGTCGAACATGGTGAGGAAGAGGTTGGCGAAAGGGGTTTCGGCACCGTATTTGAGGAATTGGCCATGTTGCAGGCCAAGTTTCCGCCCCCCAGCAAGCAACAGGGGATAATTGTTGTTGTTGTGGGTGTAGGAGTTGCTGCTGCCGTAAAGGACAAGCGTGCGGTCAAGTAGGGAACCATCCCCTTCCGGGGTCTCCTTGAGGCGGGTGAGGAAGGCGGCAAGCTGGTTGGCAAGGAATTGGTCGAACTTCCCGAGCGCACCGGGATCCTTGCCTGCGCCATGGGCAAGGCCGTGCCAGTTCCCCTTTTCCCCGACCACGGTAGGGAAGGAATTGGCGATCGTAGTGGCACCGGCTACCTGGCCAAGCATGTAGGTGGCCAGACGGGTCGAATCCGTACGGAAAGCAAGGTAAACGAGGTCGTACATGACCTTGATATACTCGGCTGGCCCTTCCGGGGAGGCACTCAGGTCGAGGGTCTTTTCGTCAATCCTGGGCTTGGGGATTTCGAGCCATTTCCTGGACAATTCCACCCTTTTTTCAATGTCACGG
>JAYPDO010000095.1:12236-17051 GCA_038125285.1 Opitutia bacterium | reverse complement strand
TCCCTCAATCATTAGCGAAATTCCTGAGGCCACCAAGAAGTCAATTTTGGGTGTGTCCCAACGATTGGAAAGTGGAAATTTTGGTGCAATCAGTACTAGCAGGAGCAAATTTCCCCAACACCCCAATCCTGAGCGAATTTGGACCGCCTTGGAAGGCCGTCCCACTGTGGGATAGGCCTCACCAAAGTAGGATAGCCTTCCAAGCCTTTCACCATAGGGAATCGATTACACTGGTTCCCTAATGATTGAGGGGGTCACAAAATTTATATAAAAAAGGATTGACCGTTGTTATGAAATTCCGATTGTCCAGCACCCTTATGCCAGTTGAAGTCAAAGTTAAAAAAGGGGAGCCCGTAGAACGGGCGCTCCGCCGCCTTAAGAAACGCCTCGACCGTGAGGGCATTATTCGTGATGTCCGCGCCAAACGTTATTTTGAGAAACCTTCCGTCACAAAGCGCCGGAAGGTCAAGATGGCGGTCTTCAACAATTTTGTGCGCCTTAAATACGCGAGGTAAGCTACATTCCGCAGTGTAATTTTCAAAGACCCGCGGGTTCCGAATGTGCGAATCCCGGGTCTTTTTTCTAGGCAAAGAAAATGCACTACCAAGTCTCCCTATCCAGTTGTTGGCTCTCCAGCAGGCATGAGGACGGGTATGAAATGCTCAAGGAGATCGCGGACTTGGGGTTCGAGTATGCGGAGCTTAGCCATGGTATCCGGGTGACCCTGATCCCCGGGGTGCTGAAGGCCGTGCAGGAGGGGTGGATCAAAATCTCTTCTACCCACAACTTCATGCCATTGCCGATCGGGGTGTTCCATGCCTCCCCGAACTACTACCAGCCCTCCTCCCCAAACCGCCAGGAGCGAGACATGTGGGTGAGCCAAACCCTCAATACCCTGGATATGACGACGAAGGTGGGAGCCCCAAAAGTCGTCATGCATTCGGGCAGCATTATCGGGCGTTTTCTCTTCGATCCCTTCCGAAAGGTCGAAAAGATAAGGGAAGCCCGAGGGGCGGATGCCGACCTCACCGAGGATCTGCTATATTTGGAAGCGTTGGAAAAGGCGAACAACAAGGTCATGAAGAAAGCCGGGGTGGCCTTGCAAAATATCATCCATTCCTATTCCCGGGTTCTCCCGGAAGCCAAGAGGCTGGAGTTAAAATTGTGCGCTGAAAACCGCGAAGGCTTCATGGAACTGCCTTTGGACAACAAATTTTCCCATTTCCTCAGCCAATTGCCTGAGCAAGAGGCTGTTGGATATTGGCATGACTGCGGCCATGCCCAGATCAAACAAATGGCCGGGTTGACCACTCAGATGGATCTCCTATCCGTCAATAACGACAGGCTATGCGGGTTTCATATCCATGATGTAACCGGGCATGACCAGGACCACCAGGAATTGGGTACAGGATCCGTCGATTTTGAGCAGATCAGCCAGTTCTTCCGTCCTGACCAGGCTTTGGTGCTGGAACTTCATCCCAGGATGCCTGTAGAGGGTGTACGGGCTTCGCACGAGTACTTGCTGGATTTGCTCAAACGCAAAGATTCAGCCACATAGTAACAATCTGCGAACACTTTTACTCTTTATTAGACACGGGTTTACTCGCAGGCGATTTAGTTGCAGATTGGGTTTAAAAGGGGGAATGAATCCCCCCGGTTACGGCGTGTAGACTTCGAAGAGGGCGGCGGCGATGTCCGATGGGGTAGGGGCTACGGAGATGCCGGCGTCTTTCAAAGCCGCTATTTTTGCTTCTGCCGTACCCTTGCCTCCTGAAACGATGGCGCCGGCGTGACCCATACGGCGTCCCGGGGGAGCGGTGACTCCGGCGATGAAGGCGGCTACGGGTTTCTTGACGTTTGCCTTGATATAGGCGGCAGCTTCTTCTTCCGCCGTGCCACCGATTTCGCCGATCATGATGATGGCTTCGGTATCCGGGTCTTCATTGAAGAGTTTGATACAGTCCGTATGGTTGGTGCCGTTGATGGGATCCCCACCGATGCCGATACAGGTGGATTGGCCGTGCCCGGCCTTGGTGATTTGCCATACGGCTTCATAAGTCAAAGTACCGGAGCGGGAGACGATCCCGACTTTGCCCGGATTGTGGATGTAGCCCGGCATAATCCCGATTTTACATTCACCTGGGGTGATGATGCCCGGGCAGTTCGGGCCGATCAGGCGGGATTTGCTTTCTTTCAGCTTCCGTTTGACCCTTGCCATGTCGCGGACAGGGATGCCTTCCGTGATCGCGATGACCAGCTCGATGCCCGAATCAATGGCTTCCAGGATGGAATCGGCAGCAAAGGGAGGCGGGACGAAAATGACGGAAGCGTTGGCACCTTCCTTTTCGACGGTTTCCCGGACGGTGTTAAAGACCGGCACTTTGTCCTCAAAGGTTTGGCCGCCTTTGCCCGGGGTCACTCCCGCAACAATATTGGTGCCATATGCGAGGCATTGCCTGGCATGGAAGCTCCCTGCGCTGCCGGTGATGCCTTGTACGACCAGTCGGGTGTCTTTGTTTACGAGTACGCTCATTGTAAAAGTGGTTCGATGGATTTTGTTGTGTCCGTGTTATCCTTTTGCGAGGCCGACAATCTTTTGGGCGGCGTCCGACAGGGAGTCAGCCGGGGTGATGGCCAGCCCGCTCTTTGCCAGGATCTCCTTGCCCGCGTCCACATTTGTGCCTTCTAGGCGGACGACGAGGGGGACGTTGATTTCCACGTTCTTGGCGGCCTCGATGATGCCCTTGGCAATAATGTCGCACTGCATGATCCCGCCGAAGATGTTGACCAGGATTCCTTTGACGGCCGGGTCGCTGACGATGATCTTGAAAGCTGCGGTGACCTGGGCTTCAGTCGCCCCGCCGCCGACATCAAGGAAGTTGGCAGGCGCGCCGCCGAAATGCTTGATGATGTCCATGGTGGCCATGGCCAGCCCCGCACCGTTGACCATGCAGGCGATGTTGCCATCAAGAGCGATGTAGTTCAGCTCATACTTGGAGGCTTCGACTTCCTTGGGGTCTTCCTCGGTGAGGTCGCGGAGTTCGACGATGTCCTTTTGGCGGTAAAGTGCGTTGGAGTCGAAGTTCACTTTCGCGTCCAGGCAAAGGACTTTGCCTTGGGGGGTGGTGATCAGGGGGTTAATTTCCACCATGGAGCAATCCTTCTCCCAGAAGAGGTTGTAAAGGCCGTCAAGGAGTTTGACCATTTGCTTGACTTGGTCGCCTTCGAACCCAAGGCCAAAAGCGATTTCGCGGGCTTGGTAGCCTTGGATGCCAAGGAGGGGGTCGATGATGGTGGAGATGATTTTTTCCGGGGTTTCTTCGGCCACGGTTTCGATGTCTACCCCGCCTTCAGTCGATGCGATGATAACGGGTTTGGAGGAGGCACGGTCCATTAGGATGGCGAGGTAATACTCTTTCTCGATGTCCGACGCTTCGGTGAAGTAGACGGTGTTGACCTGTTTGCCTTCGGGACCGGTCTGCTTGGTTACTAGGGTGTTGCCGAGCATCTTCTTAGCAAGGTCGGTGGCTTCGGCCTTACCCTTGGCAATTTTGACCCCGCCTTGGAAACCATCCGTAAAAGTCCCCTTGCCCCGTCCACCAGCATGGATCTGGGCTTTGACGACGATGGCGTCCCCATCTCCAAAGCCTCCAAGGGCTCCGGGGATATCTTCAATTGAGCAGGCGGCCGCCCCTGAGGCGACGGCAAGCCCGTGTTTTCCAAAAAGTTCTTTGGCTTGGTATTCGTGGATGTTCATGGTTCTAAGGTCTAAAAACCTACGGGCGCGCATGCAAGGGCGGGTCATGGAGTAAGGCAAACTTTTTTCATGTTTTTCTCCAATCCTTAGTCGTCGATGACCTCCCAGTCTTCCACCCTTTCGTTGCGTATGTAAAAACGGGCTTCCTGGGGGAACCTCCCAAAAATGGAATCCACTTGGTAGCCGACTTCGACCACCCATAGTGGCTTACCTTTGAACCTCCCTTTCTTCGGGACACCCCAGCGTTGGATAAACTGGTACTGGCAGTCTTTAAATTTATTGGCCCGGATATCATTGGCAACGCAGGTGACCTCCCCTTTGCTGTTCGTTCCAGGGGTGGCCCCGTAAACAGGGTCGACCGGGCCACCGGGTTTGTTTGAGGGCTGGGTGGAAGTGGATGGTGTGCCCTTCGGGGTATTGGAAGCAAGGACTGCAGTTGGAGCCGGGCCGCCCGCAAAGGCAGGTAACCCGGCGTTGTACCTGGCCCGGGCATCGTTCCTTAATTTATAGGTCAAACGGAACCAGGCGTTGACATTGAGGTTGTAGAGTTCGGAAACGACATCCCGGATGTTGGTTTGGAAAAGGGGAACCCTGGCCTCGTACCTGGAGGTCCGCCCTTGGAGGACATAGAGCATGCTTCCTTCCTGACGCATAGCAACGACCCCGCCTCCAGCCGGAATGGTGATGGGTAATTTGTCCCCTTTATCATCACCTGTTACCTTAAACACCAATTCCTTTTGGACATTCACGTCCAGGGGGAAGATTTTACCAGGGATATTGGACCAGTTTTTCACCGCTTCATGGAGGCTTGGAAAAGTGGGGAATGGATATTTCGCGGAAATGGCTTTCTCCACTTCCAGTGGGACTTTTTCCAACTCCATCTCAATGGGTTGGGGTACGGGAGGTTTGTCAGGGTCGTGACGGAAGGAAAGGAAAGTAGGTTTTGCAGTCCCTGGTTGTTGTGCCGCAACACTACCAGTCGAAGCCACCTGGCCAGTCGGTACAGTGCTTTGCCCAACCGGTTTGCCGGGCTCAGGTGTGCCGGGCTCCGGTGTGCC
>JAYPDO010000095.1:6548-12136 GCA_038125285.1 Opitutia bacterium | reverse complement strand
CAGTGCTTTGCCCAACCGGTTTGCCGGGCTCAGGTGTGCCGGGCTCCGGTGTGCCGGGCTCCGGTGTGCCCGGCACTTCCTTTTTTAAAAAAAGAGAGTCCACTGTTTCGCTGAAATCGTGGCTAGATTTGTAAGCGATGCCAATTCCTGCCCCGGCTAGGAACAGCACGACAAGTAAGATAACTAATACGACTTGCATGGCATATCCGACTGCAAGACATCCCATCGCCCCTTGGCTGTCAACCTGCTTTGAGGCAAGCCGGAAACACTTCCCAAATCATCAACCAACGTCTGATAGATGAGGCTTTGGGTGGGCTGCAATGGCAATTAAACTTTTTTGAAAAAAAACATGACAGGGTTTGACAGGGTTCCAAAGGCCGCTATCAACGCTCATTCTTTTTTTTCCCCGACCCATCCCTGACACAGAATTTTCCCCAAAAAAACAATGGCCGTTAAAATCCGCTTACAAAGAGGAGGCGCAGCCCATGCGCCCCATTACCGCATCGTCGTCGCAGAATCCCGGTTCCGACGGGACGGGCGCTTTATCGAGGTGATCGGCCGCTATAATCCGGTCGCCAAGCGCCATTCCGAAAAATGCACGCTGGAGATCGACCGCGCCGACCATTGGCTAAGCGTCGGTGCCCAACCGACCGACACCGTCCGGGGATTGATCAACCGCTTCCGCCGTGGTTTCTACGAGCCATCCGAAGAAGAATTGGCATCCAAGGACCAAAAGGCTGCTCCGGCTCCGGCACCAGCCCCGGCTCCGGCACCGGCTAAAAAGGAACCTGTGAAGGTAGAAGAACCCGCCGCAGAAGAAGCCAAGGCGGAACCGGAAACCCCTGCGGAAGAAGAGCCTACCGTAGCTGGGGAAGATTCCAAAGAAGCGGATTCCTGAGGATCTGGCAGTCCCATTCGCCATTTTAGAATTCAGTAGGAGCGCCCAATTCACCTCCACCCTTAAACCTGAACCCAAATCGGTTATGTGCCTCGGATTGGACTGGAAATATGGATACCAAGTTGCAATTCGACGTCATCACACTCTTCCCCGCCCTCATTGAAGGGTTTTCCGGGGAAAGCATTGTAGGGCGAGCCGTGAGGAACGGCCATATCGGAATTGGTGTGCACAACCTCAGGGACTGGGCAACAGGACCGCAAAGGATTACCGACGACCGGCCTTTTGGCGGAGGGGCGGGCATGGTATTGAAACCAGAGCCACTCTTTGAGGCCGTGGAAAGCGTTTCGACCGTAGGTGCTACAATTATCTACATGAGCCCGGACGGGGAACCCCTGACCACCCCCATGGCGAAGGAACTTGCTGAGGAAAAGCACATTGTCGTGATTAGCGGCCACTACGAAGGCATTGACCAACGAGTACGCGACGAACTGGTGGACAGGGAAGTGAGCATCGGTGACTATATTCTGACCAATGGCACCTTGGCCTGCGCGGTCATGATGGATGCCGTTTGCCGATTCGTACCAGGCGTGCTGGGCAAAGAGGAATCCCTCGACCAGGACGCTTTTGCCGACGAGCTCCTTGGCCACCCCCAATACACCAGGCCAGCCGAATACCGTGGCCTAAAAGTACCGGAAATCCTCCTCTCCGGACACCATGAAAAAATTATCCAATGGAGACAGAACTGGCGGGAGGAAAAGACCCGCCAAAGACGTCCCGACCTTATAACAACCCGATAAAACTTCAACCAAATACTAGGAACCATGAATAAGCAACAGCTCATCGACGAAGTGACCAGCGGCGACCTCAAGCCCGGGCGCGACGATTTTAAAGTAGGCGACGGCGTGCGTGTGCACGTCCGTGTTATCGAAGGGAACAAGGAGCGGATCCAGGTGTTCCACGGGATTGTGATCAGCCGCAAAGGCAACGGGATCCACGAGTCTTTCACTGTCCGCCGGATTGCCTCTGGCGTGGGAGTCGAACGGGTATTTCCTGTCCACTCCCCCCGTATCGACAAAATCGAAGTCGAGCGGGAGAGTATGCCGATGCGCGCCAGGATGTATTACATGCGCGACCGCGTGGGCAAAAGTGCCATGAAGGTGAAGGAAAAGCGCCTTGTCGAAGGGGCGAAGTGAGCCTAGCCACAGTAAGGCTGACGATTTGTTTAGGAAGCCCAGTCGATGGATCACCCCATCACTGGGCTTCCAGTGTTTTGGAGGGGGTGGCCCGGGCTTTCCTAGAATGGGGCAGGCGCAACCGATTGACAGGAAAGTTACGGTCCGGCTATTATTTTTTCGGTTAAAATGAACCCCTGAATGAAAAAATCCCTGATAATCACACTGGGGTGCCTGGGCGGGATCTTGCTGCTCCTCTTGGCAGGCTTCATAGCCTTAAGTCAGCCCGGTGTGCAAAAATGGCTCATTGTAGGGGCTTTGGGGAAGCAGCATTCTTCCGCATCGATAAGCAAATTTAGCACAAAGGGGGGGAAGATACGGATGGAAGGGTTGGAACTGAAAAACCTGGATTATACCCTACGGTTGGGAGAGTTCGAGACGAAGGGTTCGGTATTGGGATTTCTACTAGGCAAAAAAAAGGAAGTCGGACATGTCGCAATCCGGGGTTTCCATGTTGGAATTAATGGCAATTCAAAAACGAAACCGGACCGGAGCCTAAGGGACTTGCTTTCGCCAAGGACTTCCTTCCTCGTCAAGGAACTAGTGGCGGATGGGGAACTCGTTTGCAAGGGGGTGCATTTCGACCTGGAGATTTCGGGAAAGGATTTGGGGGCAGGGAAATCTGGGGAACTTGCATGGGAAGCCTCCGGGAGGTACTTGGGGAAGCAAATGGCCACAGAAGGGAAGATAAAGGTCGGTTATGATACGACGGGCCTGCTTACCCAATTCGATCCCGAGTTGAAAATAGCAATCCAGGACGGGCCAACCTTCGGGGCGGTGACCACATCGGAATTTCAGGATGGAGCAGAAGTGTTCGACTCCTTGGTAACCCACTCCCAGAAAGACGGAAAGAAAGCAGTCAAGCTAATGGAAGTACGGCTTGTAAACCAGGAATCGGCAGGACGGAAGGAGCTGGCGATCAAAGGGGTGATGGACGCTAGGACAGTCAACCAATTGACACTGGTAGAATCTGCCACATTGCCCGAAGGGCTCCAGCTCGACCTCGATTTCCAGGGGGTCATGGAAAAAGGCGAATGGCTATTGGACAGGGGACATTTAACAGCCATCTGGGACGGGGGCAAGTTGGGGCTTCAATTGCTACAACCCTGCAAGTTGGATCCTGGGTCTTTTGATTTCACGGGTCTTTCCCCTGGCTCGAAGTTCATGGAAATTTCGAGTACTATCCCCCCTCATTGGGTATTCCCTGAAGACTATGTCACCGGGTTGCCCCTGGAAGCCAAATTTACCCTCAGCGCCCTACCCGATGGATTTAAGGTCAATACAACGAAAACCTTGTTGTGGCACGCCCTTTCATTCAAAGGCTACAAATCTGGCAAGGGGGAGTATTTTGATATTTCCGGTACGCCCGTCTTTACAAAACAAGGGGGCAAATATTCTTTGCAGATCCCTGACTTGAAGGTCATATCACCAGACGCCAATGTCTTGGAAGGAAGTTTGTCCGCAAACAGAAGGGGCACATCCACCCCGTGGGAATGGCAAACCCAGGCCAATGTGCAGGCTTATTCCCTAGAATACTTGCTTTTGAAATCAGCCGGAAGGCCGACTTTTTTCTTCCGCCCGGGGGAAATGGCCAAGTTTGAAGCCAAAGGTGAGTGGAACGGAAGGATGGCCAGCTGCACTAGCGGGAACCTCGCAATCGCTTCCAAATGGACGCAACCTTGGTTTAGTGCGGAGATAAGCCAACCCTTTCGATTATCAAAGGATTCCGGGGGAAACTGGCACTTAGATACTTTCGGGAGGTTGGCCGAGATGAAAACAATCGGCTTCGAGCCGGACAGGATCGGGAAGGCAATCCCCGGGCTGGAGTTTTCAATGTCTCCTCTAACCAGCAATTGGGCGATCACCAATGAAGGGGGCCAAGGGTTGCGGTTGGGTTCAAGTGGCCCGCTTTCCCTGGAGAATTTTACAGTCTCCTGGAATGGGGTTCCCTATTTGCAAAGGGGCTTGCTGGCAGGCGTGGTCCGGTTAGGGATCACCCCGGCTTGGGAGCTTGCGCTTGATGACCTCATGCTGGGTAACCCCATTGATCCTTTGGCAACTGGGCACTTTGCATTTTATGACCCGAAGCTCAAACAACCTTGGAAGGGGAACGTCACGATCGATTTGCCCAAAGCCTCCCGCTCCGTCCTTTTCAAAGGGAGCCAAGGCACCGTGAAGCGTGGGACGTGCCATTTAGGAATCGGGAAAAGCGAGCAAAATTCAAAAACTTCCTTGCAGCTAGCCCTCCGGGACATGGAATTGGAAGGGCACCACGAAGCTCCACTCGACATAGATATCAAGGTTAAGTTCAAGGATTCGAAGGAGGATCCGTTCGAACTGGCTTTCAGGACATTGGACCAAGGGGAAAAATCGTCGGAAGGCACCTTCTTGGCAAAAGGCGAAGACTATCGCCTAGATGTCTCCTCGCTGCATCTCCGGCATATCCGGCAGGTAACGGAGCTTGCGAATGCATGGGGTGGGTACGGTGACCAGAAAGTAGCATCCGACCCGAACAAGTTTACCCCAGAAATACAGTTCACTGCCAAAGCAGGGAAATTCTATTTGGGAGATGGTGCCCCCCTCGAAGGCCTGGAAATCCTCGTCCGTTCATCACAAGAAAGGTTCTCCATCGAAAAACTTTCGGCCAAGTCCGGGGAGGGAAGCCTGGAAGGCTTCGCACATTATAGAAAGGCGATTTCGGGAAAAGAGCCTAGCCTAGAAGCCGTAATCGACTCGAAAGGGATCCGCATCGAAAATTTGCTCCTTACACCAAGCGAAGGAAAGCCCCCTTCTTTCGCAGGTGCCATGGATCTGCATGCCACCCTGTATGCCCAGGGGGGCGAAGACTTGGCCAAACTTCTGGAAGGTGCAGAAATCGACTTGAATGCCGATTTCAAGGACGGCCACTGTTACTTTACCCAACTGGAGGAAAAATTCGACGCCATGCTTGGGACAACGGACAAGGTTCAAAAGGCCGGCGAAGTTGTGGCCGCATTACCAATTGGAAAACTCTTTGGCCAGACTGCAGAAAGTCTCGCCAATACTGCCCAACACGCCACCAATCTTGTTGGGGCAGGAGGGGACTTCCTGGCCAGGCTATTGGATGTACCAGGGGTGAAAAAGACCCTGACTACTATCCAATATGATACCATCCATCTCCAGTCACACCGGGATCCGATCGGCAAGATGCGGATCGAAACCATGGAAATGAGAGGGCCAGTTATCTCCATTGATGGGAAGGGGGAAATCGGGAAGACACAGGTCTGGAAAATTCAGGATGGTCCCCTGGCATTGGATCTGGAGCTTGGGGTAAAGGGTGTACTGGAAGGTTTTTTTGGGAATTTGGGACAACTGGCCCCAACCTCTACGGCAGACGGGTACCGCCTTTTCAAGGCCAACCCCGTCCAAATCAATGGCACAGTCGCCAAACCAAGGCTCCGTAACCTCTGGAAAGTCCT
>JAYPDO010000095.1:0-6538 GCA_038125285.1 Opitutia bacterium | reverse complement strand
TGGCAATTATCCCGAGACCCCGGAGGAGGAGGGGCGCAAGGAATATGACAAAGAAAACACCCCAGGCGTTTTCCCGGACGAATCCCCCCTCCGCAAGGCTTTTGAAAGCGGCATCCCCTTCCTCCCGTTCTAGAATTAGCCTGGACTATCCCGCTTCTGCCCGGGGATGTGCCTGCAAGTACACCGATTTTAACCGGTCGACCGTCAGGTGGGTATAGACTTGGGTCGTCGAAAGGTTCGCATGCCCCAACAAGTCTTGGACTACCCGCAAGTCTGCCCCATTGTTTAGCAGATGGGTCGCATAGGAATGGCGTAACTTGTGCGGGGAAATATCCATGGGCAGCCCAGCCAAAGCCAAGTACTTCTTAAGGAGCAATTGTACCGCCCGGGCAGTCATTGGCTTGCCTCCAGGATTGGCCAATATCCTGGCTCCATGCGAAGGATCCAGGGCAAAGTTCTTCTTGAAGTAAACAACGCAAGCCAAGGCCGCTTTCCCAAGCGGGCAAAGCCTCTCCTTCCTGCCTTTCCCCACAATCCTCGCCACGCCTTGGGCTTCGTCCACTTGCCCATAGGTCAAGGAAACCAACTCCCCGACCCGTAAACCCGCACCGTACAATAACTCCAAAACCAGTTGGTCACGGCACGCTTCAAAACTGCTGGCCGAACCATTTTGCAAGAGGCGGGACGGCCCTTTGACCAACTCCAGGCACTGCTTCTCACTGAGGAACTTTGGCAAGGGCTTGTCCAACTTGGGCAAAACCAACTGGTGGAAAGGGTTTGCATCCACCCAGCCTTGCTTCCGGCAATAGTGGAAAAATGTCCGCAATCCAGAAACATGGTTGTGCAAGGTCCTGCGGGTAACACGCCTTTGTTGTTCGATTACAAAATCACGTACCAATTTCCTGGGAAATTCCTGGGTGCGAAGCCAGTCCGCCGTGATGACAACGTCCACATCCCTCCGATAGCTTCTTTGTACCCAGGAAAAAAAGTTAGCCACCGCATGGCGGTAATTGCGAATGGTGTACTCCGAAGCCCTTCTCTCATGGGCAAGGTGCGCCAGGAATCCGTCCAATGGCCCCATGGTCAAATCCACCTTACCCCCTCCGTTGCCAGTCCGAATCCTCCGTCCGCAGAAAACATGCCCCAATCATGCACCTACCTACAACCCTGGCAAGCCCTTGGCAAATCCCAGAGTTCCCAATTTGCTCCCCCCACAATCAACCGGTAGCTCCCATCGCCCGCCACGCCAGGAGTCGTGCCAAGTAAGGATGGTTCCCTATTGGCTCCGTACAAACCCATTCCCCTTTTGAATGCGCCTCACAAATTTGGTCAACATCCCCCCCTGGGCAAGCATGGCGGCCACTGGCAAAAAACATTTTCGCAACGACGACCGTTTCCCCAGCGTGCCCCTGCTCCAACACATCAGCCAACAAAGTCGCGTCGCAACTGCCACCGCTTGGCAACTCCATACTACAATCCACCACTGCTCCGGCCTTGCCACCAAGCATCGCCCCTAATTCCCTGGCAACCGCCCGCCTCGCATCATTAACGCCTTCGACCGCAGAACCATGGTCGACCAATGCCACCCTTGGGAGCCCTGCACCCTTCAACTTGCCCACAGCCTCCATCACCCTCCAATAAATAATCCCCGCCAAAACCCGCGCCGAACCATCATCAGGCCGATACAAACAATCCCCGCAAGCGAGCCGCACCCCATTTCCCCGTGCCCTCCCCCGAAAGCCTTCCAAAATACCGGGGATCTCCTTGGTCACCGCAAGGCTGGGGCCAAAAAATTGGGGGACAACCACCACATCCTGCCTCCCAGGGAATCCCAAAAACCTTTCCAAAGCCATCTCCAAGCCCTCTCCCGGAAACCCATCCAGCTCGCTCGGGCTGACCCGATACGAATGCTTGAGGCCTACCGGATGCACCGGAACTCCCAACAACGCCCCAAGGGAGCAGGCCATGCCCCGCTGTTGCTTTACCGAAACAGGGCTCAAAGACCCATTGTCCACTAGGAAACAGGACCAATTTTGTGCGATACCAAAATCATGGCCATCCATAAAGTTTTTTGTTGAACCTTCTTCCATCTGCCATTGTTATTAGGTGTTAAGCTTCGGCTTAACGAGACTTAGAGGCAAACATCAAAAATAAAGGATTGGACAATGAAATATTCCACTGGGCTACGTATGCTCGGCATCCTAGCGATTGGCGGGCTCATGCTGGGCGGGTGCGGAAAAAAAACTGTTGAGCCGACTGCGGCAGACACTGAACCAACCGGGTTGGGCGATCCGACAAGGCCTGATTCCGGGGACGGCTTTAATAACCCAAACGGGGACTTCGCTGCTACTGGAAGCCCCGTGCTTCCCGCCATCATCGAAGACCCTGCGGACGGTGTGCTGGTCGGGCGGGGAGAGGGCCAAGGTTCCGGGTTCCTTAACCTCAATGACCCAAGCCGCGACCGCTTCGAGCCAGTATATTTCGGTTTCAACCAGTCGACCCTCAGCAGCCAGGAGCGGCTCAAGGTAGAATCCGTGGCCAACTTTTTGATGAACAACCAGAATTCGAGCCTCATCGTGGAAGGCCACTGTGACTGGAAGGGAACTACCGAGTACAACATTTCCCTGGGTGAAAGGCGTGCCTCCTCCGTCAAAGAATTCTTGCTCGGCTTAGGCGTGGCTGCCCACAGGGTTTCCGTCAGTTCGCAAGGCGACCTCCAGGCTGCGGAAGACGCGGACTCCTCCACCATGGCCCGGGACCGCAAGGCTCGCTTCATCCTGAACGAAGGCTGACATGGCCACCCGGACCGACTAATTTTACTAACCACGCCTCCCCTGTGCAAAAGGGGGGGCGTTTTTTTTGGATCGCAAGCCCCGACAACCATGCGCATCGACAAATGGCTCTGGTGTACCCGCATCTTCAAAACGCGTACCCTCGCAACGGAAAGCTGCAAGGCAGGCCTCGTTAAAATCGCGGGCCGGCGCGCCAAACCCTCCGCTGAAATCCAACCAGGGGAAGAGATCCAAGTCACCAAAGAAGGCATCCTGCGGTCATTCAAAGTCCTGGCACTCCTGGACAAACGGTTGGGCGCCAAACTCATCCCCGCATACTTGGAAGAGACTACCCCCGAAGAAGTTTTCGAACAATACCGGGAAAGCCGCCAGGAAGCCCATCGTGACCCTGGCATGGGGCGGCCGACAAAACGGGACCGCAGGGAATTCGACAAATTCTTCGGCTAAGGCACATAGTCCAGTGCCATAATCCCATTACCATGATCCGAAAAGGCATCAAGATCCTCTACACAGGCTCGTGTATCGTGACCCTCTGCCTCTTTGCGTCGATATACACCAGCTTTTACACCGAATTGGACTGGAGCCTCGACCTCGCGACCAGCTTCGCCCCCCAAATCTTCGTCCTGTCCATCCTCCTGGCCACCCTCAACATCGCCAGGAAAAAAAAGGCCCTCGCCAATGCAAGCGTCGCCATTTGCGCACTCTATTTGGTCTTCCTGGTCCAGACCATTTATACCAACAACGACAAAGCCGGAGCCGAAGCCGACCTGTCCTTCCTCTCCCATAACCTTTTTAACAAAAACACCCAATACGGAGCTACGGAAGAGCTCATCCTCAACGCCGATGCCGACATCGTCCTGCTTACAGAGTTCCTGACATCATGGAACGCCAACCTTGCCAAGCTCTCGACCCAATACCCATACAGCGCCAAATTACCGGACGAAAAAGGCTACGGCATCGCACTCTTCTCCAAGCACCTCATCCAAAGCTACCGGATGGAGAAGTTCGCCGGGGTCGAATTTCCCTGCATCGTCTGCAAAGTCCAATTCCAAGGCCAAGTCATCAATGTCATCGGCGTCCACCTCAACCCGCCCCTAAACCCCTACGAACATACCCAGAGGGGACTCCAAATCGAAGCCATCACCAAGGAAATCAACCAATCCGCCAAAGAGCCATACGTCCTCATCGGGGACTTCAATGCCACCCCCTACTGCCCCGACTATCGCAACCTGCAAAAGAACACACCCCTGCGCGGGACCGCCTTCACATCCACCCTCAAAAACACCTGGCACCCCAACAAACCCATCCTCGGCCCGCTCCTCGGCACCAATGTTGACCACATCTTCCTTTCCCCCCACTTCACCCCGGTAACCAGGAAAATCCTCCCAAAGACCGGATCCGACCACAACCCGGTCTACATGGAGGCATCGTTCAAGCCGAAGCTGGAGGAAGGCTGACCCATGAAAAAGGCCCTTCCGCATTATCTGCTTGGTTACCTAATGGTCATTGGGCTCACGATCGGGGCGTATAGCGCCTTTTGGGGGACCGACCTGTCGAATATGGAATGGGACAAGAAACGAACCCATGACCTCATCAGGGGATGCATCGTAATGGGATTGTGTGGCTGGATGCTTCTGGACAGGTCCAACAAATCGCAAATTTTCAAAACCCTCGCCCTGTCCATCTTGGTAGCGGCGTTCGGGTGTGTAGCTTGGTTCGAAATCATCTTCAGCTTCCTACCAGGGGAGACCATCCGGATCGGGAAATTGGTACAGGCGGTTGTAGGTACCCTAGGGGCAGGGACCTACTTGCTTTACCTTGGCGCCCCAAAGGCGGCAAAAGAAGAAGATGTGCAACGGTAACCCATTCATTCCTGGCCTGCTACTAGCCTGCTTGGCTTTCCAGCACCATGCTCAATCCGCACTCCTCCTATTTGAAAAAGGACGCCACCTCTTTCTCGACACAAGCCTTTCTGACCCCGGCTTAACCCAAGGTGTAGTCCACCAGATGACACCTCCCACCAGTATCCACAGGATCCTCAAACCGGAAATGCCTTGGGAAGGGCTAGGCTTCATCTTCTACTCCACAGTGCTGGATCACAAGGGCACCGCCATGCTCTACTACGGGTGCTACGACGGCGACAAGGGCAAACACCTAGCCCTCGCCACCAGCCAGGACGGAAGGAATTGGGTGCGGCCAAAACTCGGCTTGGCCGGATTCCAAGGCAGCAAGGACAACAACCTCTTCCCCATGGAAGCCGTCGAGGCGGGAGTTTTCCTGGATCCAACCGCCCCTCCTGCAAAACGCTTCCGCCTTATCCACAACCAACATTGGCCCGACCCCAAAACAGCGGGAGTCTACCTCTCGAACTCCCCGGATGGCATCCACTGGATCCA
Organism: Opitutia bacterium; assembly: GCA_038125285.1. GTDB lineage: Bacteria > Verrucomicrobiota > Verrucomicrobiia > Opitutales > JABJCN01 > JAYPDO01. Next base: position 1,350 of record JAYPDO010000095.1, on the reverse strand, counting down.
GCATCCGGCCCGCCTCCTCCCCTTCGTCCCGGACAGCCAACCCTCCGCCTTTTGGGATCCATCTTCCAGCAAGTACAACATCTACCTCCGCGCCTGGTCCCCCAAACGCTCCATCGCCCTCGCACAAACTTGCGACATCGAATCCCCCTGGCCCTATGCCAATAACATTCCCCCGAAACACGCATGGGGAAAGCACAGGGTACCAACAGTCGGGGACGAACTCCCTGTCGTCATGCGCCCGGACGAGCAAGACCCGCCGAATATCCACCTCTACACCAGTGCCGTCTTCCGGTATCCTTGGGCGAAGGACGCCTACCTCTCCTTCCCTACCGCCTACTTCCACTATACCGGGGACAAACTCCGCCCCCGCGCCCTCGACGGCAACGACGGCACCTTCGACGTCCAACTCGCCACCAGCCGCGACGGGAGAAACTGGCACCGCTTCCGCGAACCCTGGGTACAACCTGGCTACATCGACGGCCTGCAACTCCAGCTCACCAGCATGTGCACAGGCATGGTCCGCCGGGGACGTGAACTCCACCAATACTTCGTCGGCTGGCCCCATACCCACAACCGCCCCGTAGAATGGGACAGGAAGCCCGAAACCCGGGAGGAATGGAAAAAAAGGGACCTTGGCGGCATCTACCGGGCAACCAGCCGCCTGGACGGCTTTGTCGCCATTTCTGCAGGGCAAAGGCAAGGCGTTTTGACCACCCGTCCCCTCCTGCTCCAAGGAACATGCCTCTCCCTCAACATCCACACCTCTGGCACAGGGTCGGCCACCGTGGCGGTCCTGGACGAAGCCGGCACTCCCCTCCCCGGCCTGGACCACGATGATTGCGAAACCATCCACACCGACGACACGGACTACCCCGTCCAATGGAGGGGCAACCCTCGGATCGACATCCCGGAAGGCCAACCCGTGCGCCTCCAAATCCGCATGAGGAACACCAAAATCTGGGCCCTCGGCCTGGAATGACGCCAAAACCAAGGAAGGTTTGGCCTTTTCTACACGTCCATCCCGGACTCGAATGCTCGTCCCTCCATTGGGTTTGCCGAAGCACGCAAAATGGCAATGGAGGGACGCGCTTGCGATTCCGCCCCCCAGGGTCCCCACTACCTCCCGAACGACCCGCTGCGCAAAAACTGCAAGGCCAGCCCCATCGCCTCCCGGTTTTTCATGATGAAGGGGTGTGCCGAGTGGACCACCACATAATCCCGCATTCCCTCCACCTTCGCACTTTCGAGGGAAACTTTCCCGTCATCCTTCCCTGGGATCAACATGGAAAGCAACAAGTTGATACTCCGGTCCCCCGCGACCACCCCGAGTTCAAAACCAACTTTCCCCAA
>JAYPDO010000094.1:0-17138 GCA_038125285.1 Opitutia bacterium | reverse complement strand
GAGTATCTAGGTGCAGGGGATTTCAATCGGAAATTACTTCTGAGAATCGCTATATATATAGGATGTATTGATCTCAAGTAGTTTGTTTGCTCTATGGATAGATGAAAACAGCGACTGAAATTTGGTGGGGTATTTGTTGTGTTTTTTGATTGTAAATTATTGAATCGTAATTGTGGATTTTTTGCTAAGTTTAGCAATGGGTATCCTCTTTTCAATTGATCCAATTGGAGTGTAAAATAAGGCTACAGGTCTTGTGTTGATTGGGATGCCAAAGAATAGGGTGTTTTCACCTGATGAAAGGTAACCTGAAGAGGTGTGGTATTCTCCATAAAGGTAATTTCCGCTAGAAAGCTCCAAACGGATTTTTGCACAAATCCCTTGGTTGCCGTAGAATTTGACGCTAAAGGGTTTTCCTTGAATGCAGATATTTTGAAAAGTTATGGGCGAATGGTTGTTCCTTGTCGCGATCATGTCGGGGCGATCATCCGAATTCAAGTCGATGGCAACTAGTGCCTTCGCATCTCCCGGAAGTACAAAACCGGAATCGCGCGCACCCAATGGTTCGAATTCACCGCTAGGCTTCCCTTTCAGTACCAAACCTATGCCCCCGTCCACATTACCAGTCTCGGGTTGGGTGCTGTAAAAGTTTTGTACAAGACAGAGATCCTGGAACCCGTCTGCATCCACATCGGCAAACAAGGTTCCGAACACAGAGGAAATTTGTGCCTGCCAAGGAAGTGGGCGGAAGGTAAATTTCCCAGTTCCATCATTGAAAAGTAGGCCGGAGGCCAGGGTATTGATACTGAAACTTTTGGCATTGGAAAGTTGGGCGTTCGCGTACACCTGGTTTAGTGTGGCTCCTGCGAATTCATGGAATGTGTGGAACTTAGTAGACAGACCAGGGATTGCAGCCGTCGAGCAGCTCTTGCCCCGGACAGGGAACAAAATATCCCCTTCGTAACTCGCTTCAATGAAACGGGGAGTGTCCATATCGTTGAATTTTCCATAGTAGGCCAACCAAGGATGCTTGGGGGTGGCATGGTATTTTGTATTCAACCCGAGGTTGCCTACTGCGAAATCAATATCCCCGTCATTGTCTATATCAGCTCCGGAAATGCCAGTCCACCAGCCAAGGAGGTCGACGGTTCCAGAGGCAAGTGAAACTTCTGCCAGCTTGCCTTCCGTATTCTTCCATACCCGGATGGGACCCCATTCATGGGTTGTTAGCAAATCGGGCCAACCGTCATTATCAATGTCCGACCAAATTGCGCCGGTAACCATCCCTGAATTGCTGAGGCCTTTTGCCAGGCTAAGGGCACGGTCAACCAATCTTCCACCCTCGTTTACAAGCAAACGGCTCACTGGGGTAAGCGGGTATTGCCCCGGGACTAGCCTCCCTCCCACAAAGAGGTCGATATCCCCATCCAGATCAAAGTCCACAGGCGCGACTGGACCACTGCTATCCCTATGGTTCTCTGTTGCAGCAGGAGCAAGTGCGAAGTTTCCCTTACCATCGTTGATATGGAGCCGATCCCTTCGGAATACTGTCCGCAAGTTTGGATCCGCCCCTCCGCTTGCCACAAACAAGTCAGGATCCCCATCGTTTTCGACGTCAAAAAACACTGCTCCCATATCCTCCCCAAGGTAAAAAGATTTCAGGGGGACTTGCTCGGACGGGAGGAAGCGGTTGCCATCTTCTTTGATGAGTATCGTGCCTTGTTGCTTTGATGCAGCACCCATGAAAATGTCAGTATCCCCGTCTGTATCGACGTCGGCAAGTGCGATCCCTGGCCCTAGCCTGGAAAGCCTGTGCGGGAGAAGGGGTTGGATTGAATAATCGTTGAATTCATTTTCCACATGCCGGAACCCCGAAAAGATTTGGGTCTCCAGGAAAATTGGAGGCTCCCTTGGTTTCGGGGGCTTTTTCCAGTAAAGTGATTCGTCTTGATAAATGTCCAATGCAACATTGGCCGGGATGTCCCGGTGGACCTGCAATTCCCCTGTCGGCCATCTCACTGTAAGTTTCTTTGCCTTGCGGGCATCTCCCATTCCAAAGTGGAGGATGGGTTCATTGGAAGAGGCATAACCTTGGACTGGTGACAGGTATCGGGCGATTAGCTTTCCGGCTTCGGTTTCCATTGTCACTTTTGCCCCGATAGCGTGGCTATTTAACCCCTTCCCGTGTAGCCTTATCCGCATTGAGTTGCCTTCTTGGGAGTCGTTCCGGTAAATCCGGATCGGATCTCCAAGGGATGTGATAGCCAAATCCAAGTCTCCATCCAAGTCCAAGTCTGCAAAGGCAGCTCCAAAACTAACTCCGAGATAATCAAGTCCCCATTCCTCGGAGATTTTTTGGAACTTCAGCCCGCCTAAGTTTCGGTAGGCATAATTCGTATCCTTTTTCAGACCCTGGTTCCTCCAGAAATTGGCTTGGGCAAGGGGGTCTTGGATCAAGTTGGCTTGGGCCACCAAGTCGGAATTCGTAGAGTCATGGGTCGTTCCGTTAGTGACAAACAAATCGACTAAACCATCATTATCCAAGTCTGCAAATTGGGAAGACCAAGTCCAGTCCGAGCCTGCAATTCCTGCAAAATGGGCTGCTTCCAAAAACCTTGGCGTACCCGTATTGATAAAAAGTGCATTTCGCATGTATTGCGGGGGATCCGATGTCGTCAGGAACCAAGATGATTTTTCCATGTCCCCCATTCCCATTTTCGACTTGTAGTGGTTGGATCCGGCCATGTCCGTAGTGAACAAATCGAAGAGCCCGTCATTATTAATATCCCCGCAAGTTGCCCCCATTGAAAACCAGGGAGTATGGGGCATGGCGACTTTCACGCTCTCTACAAACTTTCCTTTGTGATTCATATAAAACCTGTCCGGGCCAAAAAAGTCATTGGATACGTAAAGGTCTGGATCACCATCCTCGTCAGCGTCGAACCAAATGGCTGACAGCCCTTCATGGAAACCTTCGATCCCCGCCTCAGTGCTAACATCCGTGAAGACCCCACCGTCATTTCTAAACAGATAATCCCGGTCACCGGCCGGAACAATCCTGTAACCCTCACTAGGATGCGGGACGATCCCGGCTATCCCCTGGTATTTCTTTTCGACCTCAGGCTTTCCTCCCTTTATTGCGACCTTGACCTCAGTGTTATTTGGCAACTTTGGCGATCCTTTCATCGAATTCGTGACCAAGTAACCATCCAAGTCCCCATCCTGGTCATAGTCTGCAAAGGCCATTTGGATATTTACCGATTCGACGTCCAGGCCGACTTCCTTGGCCTTATCCTTGAACGTACCGTCTCCTTGGTTTTCCAGCATCAGGTTCCGTTCACCAGATCCAGCTACAAAGATGTCCAGGTCCCCATCCCCATCAAAATCCACAAAGGTTCCCCCAGCTGCCCAATGGCTGTTAAACAGATCTGATAACCCGGTCTTTTCTGTTACGTCCTCAAATTGAAAACTGCCCTTGTTCCTATAGAGCCTGTGCCCTCCATAGGGACCAGGTAGGAAAAGGTCAGCATAATGATCCCCGTCAAAGTCCCCGAAGAAAACCCCATGCAAACCGTCGCTATCTGTCATCTCAGGTTTGTGAAGGTTTTTCTGCCTGATCTCATCCATGTTCGGCGGAGGGAAGAAGCGAACCCCGCTGGTCTCTCGAGGAATGAGTGTGAACATCGTGAAGGCTGTTCCAACCGATCTATTAGCCAGAGGTGCTAAGCTTAATTCCGGGGATGCCAAAATACTCTTTCCAATCACACTAAAACTGAGAAACAATATTGGCGAAATGGTCACATGGATGTCCGAATTTCTCATGACGAAGTTGGGGGTGTGGATTGGCTAACCTGCTGGTGGCCAGTTGTAACTAACCATGCCACTGTCAGTCATGCTGTCAACCGCATCCCATAGATGCTCACTTCAGGCCTGATGTCCCGAAAGGGCAAAACTCACGCCCAGATGTCGGGCGACGCTCACTCTTCCTGCACTATAGAGCGCAGGGTCACTCATCAAGTAACATGTATGGCTCCAATACTTCTTCCAATTCCGCAGTGTGCCTTGAGCTTTCGCTCTGGAGGGAAAGCCAATCGTCCTTGGCCATATTCCAATCGAGTTTCTTTCCCTTGCACACCTCGTCGTCCTGATATTGGTCGGTAGAGGCTTTCACTTCCTGTGCAAAATCTTCTATTTCCAGCACAGACGGGAAATTGTGGCCATGGGGAATATCCTGGATGGATGTTTTGTCAGGCTTGAGAATATCCTTCATGCGTCTGTAAAAAATTATGTCAGGGGATTGCAAATTTGCCACTATCATGGCGTGACAAATTTGAAACTTTTGCCCTGGCCATACTATTTTTTGGTGAACATCAATAACCTGAATTCGATCCCCTCTTCTCCAGGGATTTCCAGTGCGCCCAGTCTCAATTCGCCAGGGCCTTTCTCCAACCGGATATCACCCATGTCCAGAGGCACGAAATCCTTCACATAAGATTCTTGGCGGGGTACCCGGTCATGCTCCATCCCCTTGTCGCTTACCGGGTTGGCTTTCGTGACTGTGGCAACCACTTTGCCGCTTCCGAGAGTAAGTTCCATCCGTGTGCCGACGCCCTTCTCTCTGCAGGCATACCAAAGTTCAACGCCATATTCCCCAGCTTCCTCGACCCAGACATCCCAAGTCAGGTAATCGGCATCCTTGTCCTTCCAGTTTCCGAAATAGGAACAGTTCGGGAATTTGTTCGACCTTTTGATCCCTCCGTGCGCCTTAGCATCCCGGGCAGGAACTTGGGTAAACTTGGAATCCGGATGCCCAAGTGAAAAAGGGCGGTTGCCTTGGTCCAATTCCCTCTTCATCTCCTCCTTCCACCGCTCCAATTCTTTGGCCAACGAATTTGCCAATTCAGGATATTGCTTGGACACATCCTTCTCCTGCCCTGGATCCGAAGCCAATTCATAGAGCATATAGGCATTGTCCATCCGGAATCTTTGTGTCCGGACGCTGGCTTGATCCCGCCACTTAGAGAATATCTTCCGACCCTCAAGGCCATCCGCCCATTTCCCTTCTAAAAGCAATGAGGACAGGTCTTTCCCGTCCAGTGGGTTGCCTTCGGCCAAGGGAATCCCGCAAAGGGAGGCCAGGGTAGGGTGCAAGTCGATTGCCCCAGCGATCTGGCTGATTTTCTTACCCGCGCAAACTTTGCCTGGCCAACGGACTACCAGCGGGGAACGGACTCCGCCCTCATCCGTCGAACCTTTCCGCCCTTTCATCCCACCGTTCCAGCGCACCCCGTTGGGGCCGTTGTCATTAAAGTATAGGACAATTGTATCCTGCCTTATGCCCAGGTTGTCCAGCCTTCCCAACAAACGCCCCACGTTCCAGTCGATGTTCTCGCACATCGCCATGGCCGCCCTTGTGTGGTTAAGATCCATCTTTTGTGGGTAGACATTCTTCATTTCCAGGGGGTTGTCCTTGTGCTTCATCCAAAACTCTTCGGGCACTTGCATCGGGGAATGCGGCGTATTGTAAGGAAGGTAGGCAAAGAAGGATTTCCCTGCCTTTACGCTCTTGCCGATGAAGTCCATGGCTTGGTTGGTAAAGTCATCGATGCAGAATCCTTTTCCCCTTACCAATTCACCATTCCTTTCCAAGAGCGGGTCGAAGTAGTTCCCCCAGTGCCCTGAACAAAACCCATAAAACTCGTCGAACCCACGGGAGTTTGGATGATAAGGCGCCTGCATCCCATTGTGCCACTTACCGAACGCACCGGTTGCATATCCTGCCGCCTTGAATGTCTCCGCGATCGTGGTTTCGTCGAGGTCGAGCCTCTCCCCTCCAGCGGAAGTGCTGTATACACCGCCCCTCGCATGGTATCTCCCGGTCAGGAACTCGGCACGGGTAGGGGAGCAGACAGGGCATACGTAAAAGCTCTCGAAACTTGCCCCTTCACTGGCCATCTGGTCGATGTTCGGGGTGGAGAGGTTCGTATTCCCATGCATGCTGAAATCGCCCCATCCTTGGTCGTCTGAAAGGAATACCACCACATTCGGCTTCCCTGAACAGAACAGGATTCCGGACACAAATACGGATAGTACGAATAGGTACTTCATGACGATAGACCCACTTTAATCCAGTCCCAGGACATACGTCTCCGAATAACGAAGTTCCCCTGTCAGGGCATCATGGAACTGGAAAATCACTTGCGGATGGGGGAAGGCAAACCAACGCTCATCCCCTCTCTCGACGGGGTTGTTGAAAACGTTGTTGATTTGTACCACGCAATAATGTGGGAACGTCCGGTTGACGCGTGGAATGTCCGCCATTGCATAACTGCTCCACCGGATGTCGCACTCCCTCGGCCCGTACTTAAACTTCCCATTTGCAGGCCGTCCGCCTTCGTCCTTCATGGGGGCATGGTTGATCGAATTGTGCGGCCCGCTTGCAAACTCCCACACATTATCCGTGACCTTGATTGCAAAACTGTTGTGCAGATCCCCCGTAAGGACGAAAACGCCTTTGTCCAGGCTGTCCCAAAACTCGATCAACTCCTCCCGTTCCTTGAGAAAAACTGTCCAGGCATCATCCTTTTTGATCGTCAACTGCTTGTCATCACCACCGCCGCTGCCGACATGCGGAACCATGAAATTTACGGACGAAACCACGAAGTGGAAGTCGGCCTTACTATTCCGGATCGAGTCCTTTAGCCATGCCAATTGCTTCTTCCCGAGCATTGTCGCCTTGGGGTTCCCCGGATTGTCCACATTGTGCAAATTTCGGTGCGTCCTGGTGTCCAATACGTAAAAATCGCAGTTAGAGACGCTAAATTTCCCGTAAGACCTTCGCCCGATGGAGTACGTTTGCGATCCATTCGCCTTCGCCGCTGGGTAGATTTTCAGCTTGGTTTTGCTGATGACTTCCCTGATCTGGTAAACGGCCGCATTCGGGTCTCCCTTCTCGTTGTCGAAGGAGGGATTGGGGATACCGGCGTTCGGCGTACCCCAATGGACATGTAAATTCGCCATGCTATTAAGGTCTAGCTTGGTAAAGTCAGCATCCTTGTCCTCCAGGATATCGCTCCCTTTTTCAAACCTTCCAGTTCCGAAATGCGCCTCGGAATCAAACTCATGCGGGTTCGCCCAAGCGAGGTAGTCAAACCAAGCCCGCATCCCGATATCCCGGAAGACCGCCCTCCTGTTTGCATACCCAGTTTCGCCGGCCCCGTAGATGTCGTTCACCAGTTCATGGTCGTCCACCGTGTAGAAACTTGGCACATTTCGGTGCCATTCGCTTAAGTTCCTTCCCCGCTCATATTGGCTTTTGTAGTTCTGCCATACCCCGACGATCGTAGGTGCCTTCTGCACGATATCAGGCGCCTTGTCCAAGCTACCAATCCCAGTCTGGTAAGCCCAATCCTGTGGGGAATAGTCCCTTTCGATCTCGTACATCCAGTCCCCGTTAAGGATCGCGAAATTTATTTTATCACGCACCTGCTTGTTGAGCACATCGTAGACCGGCAAGGTCGGGCCTACGCTATCACCATTTCCCTTGGGATTGTTCCCGCATGCGAACTCGAAACGGAAATTGAACAAGCCTTCCGGGTTCCCCTCCAGGTTTTTATAATGCTCAGCACTGGGCATTGTCCGGAATGAACCAGATAGCTGGTGGTCCTCGATCCGGTAGTGGTAACGGGTGTCGGGAGCCAAGTTCGGGAACATACCGATACCAGTGAAATCATGGTCGGCACCACGGGTCGAGAAAGTCAACGTGTGGTCCAGTTTCTGGGGATCCTTCCCGTAGAAGATACGGACTTGTCCCTGGCGCACTGTCCGCACCCAAACGGACATGGAATTCGTGCTCGGGCGTCCAAGGGTCGGGCCGTGGGTGACACGGACCGGCGTTGGCGGGCCATCAAGTGCGGCTAGGACTGGCGAAGCAATGAGGGACAACAAGAGGATCAATCGGGTAGGGGACTTCATCGGTTTATTCCTTTCTTTTGAATAAATGGCGGACTTTTTCGTATTCGGGGTTCACGCACTTGTCCCCCCATCGCTTTAGTGTACAAAGAAGCCCTATGTTAGATTCCGGCATGGCTCCCTTGTCATCGGTCTCCTTAATCCAATCTTCCAAAATCCTCCTGTGACGCTCCAGTTCTTTACTGTACATCGGGTTACCGGCCAGGTTGTGGATTTCATGTGGGTCATTTTCCAAATCATAAAGCTCTTCTGGCACTCTCTCCTCCCCGAAAAAAATGAGCTGGGTTTTATTCATCTTCCCCTCTGCCATCAACTTCCGGAACTCCTGGGAAACCGGCCAGGGATCCTTGTAACTCGGCTGCATGTATGGGCGGTCGGTCAGATAATTTCTCAAATACTTGAACCGTGGGGTAATGATGGCCCGGATGTGCTCAATGGTGTAATCGCAACGGTCTCGTGCGGCTACGACGAATTCCCTCGGACTGTAATCCTTTGCAAGGAAATTCCGGCCTTCCATGTAGCCCGGCACATCTAAGTCGGCAGCGGCCAAGGTGGCCGCAGAAATATCGATCCCGCTTACCAAGTCATCCCGTGTCTTCCCAATCGGAATTCCTGGCCCGGAAACCAAAAGTGGCATTTGGATCCCGCCTTCATAGAGGAACTGCTTATGCCTGTGGAGCTTGTACCCATGGTCACTGAACAAGAAAATTAGAGTGTTCTTGAAATGCCCTTCCCGCTTGAGTGCGGCGATTACTTCCCCCACCTGTTCGTCCGTCTTCAACAAACAATCATAGTGGTGTCCGATCTCCTCCCTCACCAACTCAGTGTCCGGGTAGTAGGGCGGTACGGGAACCTTCGCCCGGTCGACTACCTGGGGTGTCCGATTGCCCAGCTTTCCTCCCCCAAGCTGGACTTGCCCGAAAAACGGTTGCCCTGCTTTCTTACCAGCCCAGCATTCCCCTGCAACCAGGGCTCCAGGCCCCCAGCCCTTTTTCCGGGGGCGGAAGTTGTACATCTGGCTTAGGTCGAATGTGAAGTTGTAGTCATCTTTGCCACCTTCGTTGAATGTCCAGTATCCCGCATCGCGCAGGATCACGGGAAGGGTCTTTATTTCCAAAACATTCTCATCAAATTTTCCCATTTCCTTCCCCCGGAAACTGGGTCTGCAGCTCCTGTGGTTATGGGCACCGATGGAAGTCTGCATCATCCCCGTGATAACAGCGGAACGCGTTGCGGAGCAAACCCCCGCCGGGGTGTAAAAACGGTCGAACCGGATCCCTGACCCGGCTAGTGCGTCTAGATTCGGTGTCTCAATCAACGTTTCCCCATAGCACCCAAACCATCCGCTAACGTCCTCTAAATAGATCCATAGGATGTTCGGGCCTTTCCCCTTGGCATCTAAGGGTCCGAAACCAAGCACGGATATAAGGAGAATTGAGAAAGTCAGTCGATTCTTCATGACATTGCAAGGATGGTTGCGAAGGTGCATTAGCCTAAAAGCCGATAATCCTGCAAGGGTTCAAGTCACTTTTCTAATGGATGAAGCCTATTGGGAATTCCAAGGCCTGGCAGGCGGCGGAGGTGGAGGGGGTTCCCACCGGTAAGACGATTGGTAAGGGATTTGCAAATGAGGGGGCCTCCATGTGCGCCCGCCTTCTGCCTTTGAGCGCAGCAAGGCGTCCAACATCCCAGTTGTCAAAAGAGTCCTTTCGGTTGGCCAAGCCGGCCTACCATTCTGGAAGGTTTGTTCGATCCCTTTGACAATGAAGGAAAAGTGCCCGTAGGGACGTTCTTCTTGCGTCCAAAACAAGGTGGATTCGATTTCGCCGCATTCCAGCTTCCATGCCGCGCTCCATTCCCAAACCGCATTTTGAGTATTAATAATATTCCCGACTAACCCGTCCTTGTATTCCACATGATATAGGAAGGGCTTTTTGACCAATTCTTCCAACGGCTTTTTGCCATATAGCCTTGATCGGTGAAGGCCCCTCCCCAATGCCGCATTCAGAAGCTCAGGATCGAACACCCCATCCCTACCGGCATCCCAGACTGCCTCCCCTTCAATGTATCTTACACTACTGACTCCGACTTCCCCTCCTGGGCGTTTCTCTGCAAGGCATTGTAAAATTTCCAGGGCATGGAAACCATAGGAGACTGGATGGCCGTAGGTCGTCACAAGGATCTCTTTCACTTCGGCATCACCCCTTACATCGGCAGGTGGCTTTCGCCAAGTAAGAGGCAGGGAGGATCCGGCGATTATCGGGAATGACAGCTCCCGGGAGACCTCATAGCTCCGTTTTGCAATCTCCCATTCGATTCCCAAGTGCTTATCAACAAACACCGGAACTGTTTTGCCGGATTCCCTAAAAACCTTCTCTGTTTCCCGGAAAAACCGCTCCTTAGGATACAAGGTCGAGCCAAACTGGTTCTCTGGATAATCGCCGTGTTCTGCGATTAACATCACTCCATCCACGGCCAATTCCTTTCCGCCCAAGGTAAGTGCATCCCGGATTGTCCCATAGATTGGGATGCCATATTCTGCGGACCATTTCCGGCCAGTGTCCTTTTCGGGGAACTGATCGATAAAGAGGGACACCAACTCTAATTCCGGGCTTTTTCCTTTGTCGTCCAATGTAAAAGTCTGGAACAACCTACCTGCAATAATGTCAGCATGGGAGTTGTGACGGTACTCTGTGACGATGGCCGCGACCTTCTTCGGCGCGGAATCTGCGGCAACTTTCCAGGATGCCAAAATTGACAGGAATAAAACAAACGGTCTCATTCCACGTCTTCCTTCTCAACCTTGAGCAACGTGAACGGATAGATGGTGGTCACAAAGACGCTGCCATCCCTGGCTTCGCAAACCCCCATGTGGTAGCGAGGCACCATCTTCCCGTCTGCCTGTTTTTTCATCCCGTGGTGCCAGGGAAAGGTTTTCCCCGCCCCATCGGTGAATTCTGTATAATCCGGGTTGGTGACGAACAATGCCCCATGGTCCCTTGGAGAATGATCCCCCTCCTTGAAACTGACTAAGTGCAAGAGTTTTCCCTTTTCCAGGACAGCTGCCCAGACCCTTCCATCCGGACCGACGCACATTGCGCGGCAGTCGGTCTTTTGCGCCATCGGAAGCAATTTTCCCAAACCTGTTCCCCGGAGTGCCTTACCCGAACCTGTTAGGCTGTATCGGTAGAGTTGGTTTCCAGACATCGCAACGGCATACAACGTCTTCCTGTCTGGAGAAATGTCCCAATTGACCGGGTGGCCATTCTCCTCGGCCAGCAGACTCTTCGCAGTGGGAGCTTTTCCATCGATTACCTGGTTTAAATATTCCAATTTCTTTGACTCGGGATCATACCTTGCGATGGCCCCACCTCTGACAGGATGATATGACCTGCCAAAAAAATCCACAACAATGAAGGCGTACATGTGCTGGAGGTCTCCTAAATCCCGGTATTTCCCATTCGCAAGGTCGAGCACCATGAAATTTGTAGAGTCGGCAGGCCGAGAATCCGTGCAAGTCGAAATATAAGCAACCCCCCTGCTTTCATCAGGTGCTACACTGATAATCCCATGCCCAGGTATGGGAATCGGGTAAACTTTGGTTCTCCCTGTACTCGGGTCGAACCACATCGGGTATCCCCCTTCGTATGAATGCCTGGATTCTCCCCTCTGCGGATAGCCTTGTTTGGTTCCGAAATAAATTCTTCCGCTCCGTCCTACATTGTTGCGGGTATGGATCTTTGCTTGTGCTGCAAAACCGGTCGCCACTGTCCCGATCTCCTTCTGCGCGTCCACGACAATTTCCATTAAACCTGAGCAAGGGTCGAATTGGACAAGGTAGGCATTGCTACCGTACTTTGCCGTGCCAATGTACAATTTCCTGTCCTTACCCTCGATAATCGAGAAGTATCCGCTTTCCTCGCTTACTGTCTCCTTGGGGATCCTGTAGGCTGTGGCAGGGAGATACTCCTCCGCAGGCAATGCACCTGAAATTGCAAGGATTGCACCTAGGCAGAACTTAGTGATGGATGGGGCGGGCAATTTCTGCACGGGTTCGATTATTTATAGAATCAATGAATAAATTCACCTCCTTTCCTCTAGTTTCCCTGTTCGTTTACCTCCTCAAAATGCCGGTTGGCGGAGCACCTGGGACTATTCCTGGATCCTCCACGCTGCATGGGAAAGTAATGGTTGGATACCAAGGGTGGTTTAACTGCGAGGGGGATGGCGCGAACCTTGGTTGGACGCATTGGACTCGCCATTCCAAAAAGGACTTTGGTCCGGGAAATGTTACCGTTGACCTTTGGCCAGATATGTCCGGATATGCCGCGGAAGAACGCTATCCAACTGGATTCCGGCATGCTGACGGAAGTCCTGCGGAGGTGTTTAGCAGTGCAAACCGGGCGACGGTCCTTACGCACTTCAAGTGGATGCAGGAGTATGGTATCGACGGTGCGTTTTTGCAGCGTTTTGCCAATGGCCTCACTAGCACTGTATTACGAGGGCATAAAGACACGGTTTTATCGCATTTCCGCGAAGGTTCGAGAGTTTCAAGCCGGGTTTATGCGGTAATGTATGACTTGAGTGGGTTAAATGAAAGCCAGGTTTCCTGGGTGAAGGACGATTGGGAGATGTTGTCCGGGAAACTGAAAATCACCCAGGACGCAGGATACCTTCATCATCGGGGGAAGCCCCTTGTCGCGGTTTGGGGGGTCGGATTCAATGACAACCGGAAGTACAGCCTCTTGGAGTGCTATGATTTGGTCAAATGGCTCAAGTCCTCCGGTTACTCCGTCATGTTGGGTGTGCCGACTTATTGGAGGGAAATGAAGCGGGATTCGATAAATGATCCAATGTTACACCAGATGATTCGCGAGTGCGACGTCCTTAGCCCATGGACAATCGGAAGGTACAATTCACCGCAGAATGCAGCCCGCCATGCCCAAAATGTCATGAAGCCTGACATCCAGTGGGCACGGGAACATGGCATTGACTATTTGCCCGTGCTTTTCCCCGGGTTCAGTTGGAGTAACATGAGGGGCGGGGATGCAAAGTTGGGTCAAATCCCGAGGCTCAAGGGGGAGTTCTACTGGTCCCAATTCAAAGCGGCAAAGGAGTCTGGGGCGCAAATGGCTTATGTAGCCATGTTTGACGAGGTGGACGAGGCGACGGCCATATTCAAATGCACGAATAATCCCCCGGTTGGCGACGGGGTGGAGTTCCTGACTTATGAAGGCCTTCCCTCTGACCACTATCTCCGGTTGACCGGGGAGGGTGGCAAACTTCTGCGAGGGGAATAGGAGTGACCTTACTATTGTTACGGTGCCTCCCCTAACCAAGTCAGTGACGTAAGGATCTCCTCCCGTTCGAACGTGTTGGGCAAAGTTGGTGGCATGAAGGAATCCGGCGAGCGGGCAAAGGACAAAACTCCCCCTTTTGGATTGCGACCGTTTCCTCTGGCCTAAGGGGATCCGGAGCTATGAGAAGTGGGCGACTCCGGTAATCGGCATGGGGATGATTTATCCGCTTTTTTCCCGGCCGTCTTTAAACTTGATGGCATGGGTCTGGTAATTTTCCCCAACGCTCTCTGATGGCTCCAATATTGCCTTGAGCGAGAAATGTGATGCAAGGCGGTTGCCGGCATAGGTCAAATCAGATCCGACTGTAAAACCCTGGTTCCCAAGCGGATGGCATTGGCTGCATCGGGCTTAGTCCCATTGGAATTAGTCATCAGTCTCTGTGATTTCGCGTTGTGGCTTGGCAGAGGAAGCAGTGGGAATATAGGCGGCAAGTAAGTAGGGCAACACGGCTTCCATAAGGGAATTAAGTGCCCCGCCTCTTAGCGGACAAACACGGATCCCCGCCCTACTGAGGAAAGAATCCGTTCAACATCGCGGCGATTAGGAATACTTGGGGCACGGTTACCAGCGGAAGGAACAATGCGGTCTTCCAGGAACCTGTGGTTTGGCGGATTGAGAGGATCTCAGTGTAGTCCGTAGCCACGCCTGTCATCAAAAACGCAAAAGTATTTCCGGGTGCCCCAGCACGTAGAAGGAAGTCGCTTGCGATAGGGATGGATCCTTCGCTGCAAACCTCGATTACTGTGGCTGCCAGGAGTGTTGCGCATAGACCCAACAAACTGGGGCCGAAGTATTGGCGGAATACCTCCGTGCTTACGAATGTCTGCACTGCGGCGGCCAGGACAACCCCTAGAAATATCCACCTCAGGAGCATCTTGGATTCGGAAAGGCCATTGCGGAGCGTCCGCACCAAGGCCTGTAGTGTCCATTTTATGCTGCCAAACCATGCCCTGAACTCCTTACCCGCGCTACCATGCAACAGTTTCTCAGCATTGGGGTTGGCCGGAAGGACTTTTTGGTCTACAAATTTGTCGAAAAGGATCCCTGAAAGGATGGCGACCACGAAGGACAGCCCCAGTACGGCCAATGTCCATTTGATGCCGACCAAGCTCCAGAGGATGACGGTCATGGACATGGAGTTCCATGGGCTTGCGACCAGGAATGCCACCACTTGACCCGGACTGGCGCCTTTCCGGTACAGTTGCATCCCTATGAGCAGCACGCCGTGGGAACAAAGGTCGAGCAACACTCCAGCCGCCGTTGCCCTCAGGATCCCGCCGAGGGTGCCACCCTTGCCCAACAGGGAGTATAGCAGGCCTTTGGGGACACCGGAGAGGATGCCGACAAAGGCGATGCCCAGTGCAAGCCCGAACCACATTTTGTTCAGGAGGGCGGCAGAGCTTGTGGAAAATTGTACCAACCGTGGGGATCCCGCCACAAGCTCCGGCATCCAGTAGTGGATGGCAAGGCACAGGGCAAGGACTAGTCCTGTTACCAAAAGCAGCCAGTCCCGCTTCTTATCACCGCCGCAGCATTCGCCGCCAACCCCGTCTTGCGGGGGTGTTGCACTTGGCGCCGCCTTTTGCTGGCAACAAGGCGGGTAGATATTTTCCTTAGGGGAAGGGTCAGTAATGGTATTCCTCTTTCGTGTCGGTTTCGATCTCAAGGATAACTTCGATCTCGACAGCGATGTTCCCTGGGAGGGCATTAGTCCCGATTGCGCTCCGGGCGCCGATGCCCGCGGCCCCGAACACTTCCCCAAAAAGCTCGCTATATCCGTTGATAGTTTGGGGGTGCTGGTGGAAATCGTCCGTGCAGTTGACCCATCCGAGGGATTTGACAACCCTCTTGACCCTGTCCAACGAGCCGAGTTCGGCCTTTATGGTAGCCAGGATGGCAAGCCCGACTTGGCGAGCGGCGGCCTGCCCTTGCTCAAGGTTCATATCCTGGCCAAGCCGCCCGGTGATGTACTTGCCGTCCGGCAGGTACGGTCCATGGCCGGAAATATAGGCGAGGTTGTTGACGACCACGCAGGGGTTATAGACGCCTCCGCGGGGGGGCGGAGGCGGGAGTTCGAGACCGAGTTTTTGGATTTTGGCTTCTGCGCTCATGGTGATTACGGAAATGAATGGACTTAGCCTGTAACCGCCGGGGCAGGCGAGCGGAAAATCGGAAAAACGAATGCAGTTTACTGCGAATTGGGTTTCCTGCTAAAAGTTGACGATGAAAGTTGAAGTAGCCCCATTGGACATTGCCATCATCATCCTATATTTGGGAGGGATGGGCGTATTAGGGGTAAGGTTCTCCAAGAAAAACAAGACGACTGAGGACTACTTCCTTGGGGGGCGTTCTTTCCCTGGGTGGGTCATCGGTCTTTCCATGTTGGGGACATCCATCAGTTCAGTCACGTTCCTGGCCTTCCCGGCGGCTGCGTACACCCTCGACTGGCGGCAACTGGTGTCCAACTTGATGCTGCCGTTCGTGGCGGTGCTTGCGATCATCGTGTTCATCCCCTTTTTCCGGCGAGGTCAGGCGACTTCCGCCTTCGAGTACCTGGGGGAGCGTTTCGGGCCGGGCATCCGGCTCTACGGGACGCTGAGTTTCATCCTGCTCCAGCTCATCCGTTTAGCCAACGTCTTGTTCCTGGTGGCCATCCCGGTGGGCTTGTTGACGGGATTGGACATCCGCCTGGTCATCGTATTAGTGGGGGCTTTCATCTCGCTCTACACCATTGCGGGTGGGATCAATGCGGTCATCTGGACGGATGTCGTCCAATCCGTCGTGTTGTGGTTAGGCGGTTTTGTGTGTTTCCTGACCATCGTGACCCGCCTGCCCGGAGGCATTGGGCAGATCCTGGAGGTCGGGTCGCAGTACCATAAATTTGACGTTGGTTCTTTCGGCTTCAACCTGGACGAACGCACGTTCTGGACGGTCGCGTTCCTCGGGGTCGTCAGTTGGCTCACCATGTACTCCAGCGACCAGAACTTGGTGCAGCGCTACTTGGCGGCCAAGAACCTGAAGGAAGCCCGGAAGGCCACTACGATATATTCGGCCGTTGCCGTGCCGACGTGGGCGTTCTTCTTCTTCCTGGGGACTTGCGTTTTCGTGTTTTATAAAGTCAACCCCGATCCGGATGTCCCGCCCGGGGCGGATGCGGTCTTCCCATATTTTATCCTGTCCCAAGTGCCCGCCGGGGTAACCGGGTTGGTCATCTCCGGGGTCTTGGCCGCCGCGATGTCGAGCCTGGACTCCTCGATCAATGCAATCTCCACCATCGTGACCGTGGACCTGATGAAGCCTTACCTGGCCAAAGGGCGGGACGATGCATTTTATTTGCGATGGGCGAAGGGGGTGGCCGTTGGGGCTTCGGTAGTGATGGTGATCGGGGCGATCGGTTTCAGCCAGGTCGAGAAAGAGAGCATGAACGACCTGAACTGGATCGTGGCCTCGGTTTTCGGGGGATGCCTGCTGGGGTTGTTCATGGTTGGTTTCTTCACCACGAGGATCGGGAACAAAGCAGCCCTTGCCGGATTGTGCGTTGCGATCATCCTGAATGTTTTCCTTGGCTTCAATGCGGCCGGATGGTTGCCTGGGGCGATGGCCATCCCGGTTCATTCTTACTGTACCGGCATCTTGGTGAACCTCTGCTTCTTGGTTGTCGCCTGGTTCGTGGCAACCCTTGGCCGGAAACAGGGCAAGACGCTCACTGGATTGACTATTTGGACAATGAAGGGGCGCTAAAATAATTGCCTCCACGAAATGTAGAAGCCAGAACGTGAACTGTCAGTTTGCACTTTCTGGCCTGGTTAA
>JAYPDO010000093.1:910-17190 GCA_038125285.1 Opitutia bacterium | reverse complement strand
GGGCAATACTCCTCCTAAGTTTGGGTGGACACCCGCACAGCCCACTCGGTTCTCGATAACTTGAAGGGCACGAACCGGGTCACCCTCATATTTCCGGAGTAACCGCAGATCCCAGGGAATTCGTGTTTACCCTTGATTGTCCGGGCAGCACAAAATTCCTTTACAGGGAGGAGAGGCGGCAATAGGTTTACTATCCTTTACCCAAGGGTTGGCACCGGCTTATCCCTTGGGCTTGCATTCCTAGCCAAAAAACCGTATTTCCAAGGAGAGCCCTGCCATGACAGCTGTTTCAATCATCCTGAGGATCATAAGCATGTGCGCCTGTGGTGCCGCAGTTTATTTCTGGATCGATAAACAAAACCTCATCGCGCAGAAAGAAGCCATTATCCAGGACATGGAGCTTCTAGTGGGCTACCCCACTGACCTGAGGAAGAAGGGGGACGAAATCACACAAAACTACGACCAACGGGAGGCGAATCTGGCCAAGATCAAGCAAACCAATCCGGAAGACGCGAGTTTCACAAGGTTGGAGGAAATCCGCCAGCAACTGGTATCGATCCAAGGGAACGAGGTCTCGGATTACTACGGCCACAAGTCCAAAGAAATCCTGAAGTATGATTTTGAGCTGCCTGCTGAAGGGGAAGGCGGTGACGACGCCAATAAGGCTGAACCAGCGTTTAACGATCCAAATGCCTACCTTTCCTTCCGTGGCCACATTGACTCCATGACCGCCGATGTATTGCAAAAGATCAAGACCATCGAAAGCCTGAACACTAAGATCGAGGGTTTGAACGACGAACTAAGCACCCAAAAAACCTTGCTGGGCCAGGAGATCGAAAAAGTTGCGGCCAAGGAAAAGGACATCGAGGAACTCAATGCCCAAATTACCGATAAAACCAACAAATACGAGCAACTACAGGAAACGTACAACCAGAACCAACTGGCCCACC
Organism: Opitutia bacterium; assembly: GCA_038125285.1. Lineage (GTDB taxonomy): Bacteria > Verrucomicrobiota > Verrucomicrobiia > Opitutales > JABJCN01 > JAYPDO01. The sequence continues at coordinate 16,240 of JAYPDO010000093.1, read as the reverse complement.
AAGAAAAGCTTGAACAACTGAAGCAGGACCTGAGCAAACAAAAGCAAGAACTCCAAATCCAGGTAGGGCAACTCAAGGAAATCAACCAAGACTTGGAGCTTGAAAACCGTAAGCTCAAGCAAGACAACCAACAACTTGCCCGCCAGAACATGCAAGCCGGTGCCGCGCCCGGAACGTCTGCGATCCCCCCGACCCCCACTTCCATATCGGGTGCCCCGTCCCCCGTCGCACCTCCCGCAAACCCTCTCAATGGTGCCCCTTCCGGGGATCCGGCACCTTCCTCATCTGTACCATCCGGCATCTTTGCATCTGATGTGGCACCTATTAATACCCAGTTTATCATGTTCAGCCCCAAGACAAGCCAACTTGCATTGGTGGGAGGCAAAGGGTCTGCAATTGAAAAGATGGAGGGAAAGAAGCTCGATTTGGTGGCCAACGGAAAACGCTTGGCCGCACTGAGCATCGTCAAAATCGACGCCCAGTACACCCTCTTCCTGGTCCGGCAAAGTAAAGCCGCCCCGGAATGGCAGGAAATTTCGGTGATGGCAAGGGGGACACCTGTTACCATTTCCGCACACTGATGAACAAGACACCTGGATTGACTTAGTACCCACAATGAAACCAAGCACACCCCCGATTACCCTGGCCCTGGCCGCCACCCTTATTTCCGGCTGCATTTCCATGCCGAAAATGCCGGAGATCAACCTACCCAAACCGACAGAATATTCCCATTCCCCGAAATACCGGATGGGAGCCGATACCCAAACCCCTGCCCCAAAACCTGCCCAAGCTGCTCCGGATGTTGCAAAAGCAGAGTCCCAAGCAAAAGAAAAGTTACCAGAGGCACCGCTTTCCCAACCAACCCAACCTGCCGCCCAACCCAAACCTGCGACCCCGGCCAAGCCTGTAGCGCCAACCACCCCGGCCAAGCCTGCCCCTGCTCCTTCTGCACCGGCTCCTGCCGCCCCAGCGGCTCCGGCCAAGCCTTCCGAACAGGAGACCAAACAGGCAACGGCACCCCAAGCCAGTGTTGCCCCAGCTCCCCATCCTGTGAAAAAAGTTTCGAAGGTCGAACAACTGACCTTGGAGATCGAAACCCGCAAAGGGGAAAACGAAGCCCTCCAAACACGCTTGGCAGAAACTGCCGCCCAAAAGGGAGCCTTGGAAAAAACGGTCCAGGACCAGAATACTACAATCGACCTCCTGAACAACCAGATCACCCTCCTCAAACAAGCTGCGCCCCAGCATCAGGCCGCCATGGCCAAGGCAAGGAAAGATATTGCCGAACAAAAGGATTTGCTAAATGCGGAGCTGGCCAAGGTCGTCCAATTGAACCAAAAGGTAGCCGGTCTCGAAGAAAATATCTCCACCCAAAAAACCCTCCTCGGACAGGAGATCGAAAAAGTCGCAGCCATGGATAAAACCGTAGCGGACAAGGAATCGGAAATTGCCGCTCTCAACACACAGAAACAAGCCCTGGCTGCCCAGCTAGAGACACTCACATCCCAGAAGGCCGAAGCCTCCCAAGAGGAACAAGAAGCTGGCCAAAAGCTCCAAGCCTCCGAGAAGAGACTCGCTGACGCAATGAAGGCGGCCAACGAAGCGGAAGCCAAATTAAAGGCATTGGAAGCAGAAAAGTTGGAGTTATTGGAAAAAATCGCGGCCCTCGAATCCAAGGCTGCATCCCCTCCGGCAGAAGCAGAACCTGCAAAACCGGATGCACCTGCCCCACCAGCACCAGCACCAGCACCACCTGCACCCGCGCCCCATGCAGGTAACCCGTTTGCCCCATCAGGAAATACACCACCACCAGCACCTTCACAGGGCGCAAATCCCTTCGCCCCATCAGGAAATACGCCCCCGCCCCCTCCAGCAGGGAATCCGTTCGCGCCTTCCGGGGACACATCGGCGGCTCCCCCACCGCCAGCGGCCAACCCCTTTGCCCCTTCCGGGACACCTGCGCCCCAGGACAAACCTTCCAATTGATTTCCCGGGCCAAAAGACCAGGGCTATCCCTATTGGACAGGACAACAACACGCCAATGAAACCTACAATCTCTAAATCCCTCCTACTCCTCCTAGCCGCACTCGTCAGCTTGTTCGCAACTGGTTGTACCTATGTTGACGACGGCCAATCGAATGTGCCCTGGGCACGCCCGGCGGAGTTCCAGAACAACCTGCCCGGCCTCGGCGGCCTCTGAACATCCCTAGAAAACCTACGCCTGGGATGTCCGGGGGAAAACTTCTCCTCGTCGCCACACCCATCGGGAACCTGGGCGACCTCTCTACTCGGGGGAAGGAAGCCTTGCTTGAAGCAAGCTTTGTTGCTTGCGAAGACACGCGCGTAACCGGAAAGCTCCTCAATCTTTGCGGGATCAACAAACCCACGATTTCCTACCGGGAGGAAAACGAGAAGTCCTTGGCTCCAGAGCTTGCCAACAGGATAGCCAATGGAGAAACGATAGCCCTTGTTTCGGACGCAGGATTCCCAGGAATTAGCGACCCGGGCTTCCGTTTAGTAAGGGAATGCCGCCGGCAAGGGCTTCCCGTAACCCCTGTTCCTGGCCCCATGGCCGGTATAACCGCACTGGCTGCTTCCGGCCTGCCGACGGACAGCTTTCTCTTTATCGGGTTCCTCCCCCCGAAATCTTCCGCCAGGAAGAGTTTTTTTGAAAGCCATCGCGAACTAGGGCACACCATTATCCTCTATGAATCTCGCCACAGGATCCAAAAGGCTTTGGACGATTTGTTAGTAGTGCTTGGGCCGGAGCGGACGATCTGTGTAGCCAGGGAACTGACCAAGCTGCATGAAACCTTCCACACCGGGTCTGCAGCGGATGTCCGGGAGGCAGTTTCCAAACAGAGCCTAAAAGGGGAATTCGTAATCCTTATAGCGAAAGATGGGTACAAGTTATGACCCGGGGGGAGCCATGAAAGCGGCAGCAGTCATCGACATCGGGAGTAATACGATCAAGCTCCTAAGTGCAGAAATAGGAAAGGGCCAGGTGGAAAGCATTGCCCAAAAATCCTACGACGCGAGGCTCGGGGGGGAATACCAGGATGGCCAGCCCTGGTTGGAGCCTTCCCGACGCCGGGTAGCTCTGGAGGTGGTCGAGAAGTTATTGGAATTTTCCAAGCAATGGGATCCTGCCAAAGTTGCATTGGTAGCAACATCCGCAGTCAGGGAAGCAACAAACCGAACTGATTTTGCTGCAGAAATCAAAAGTGCGACTGGCCATTGCCTAAGGATCCTTTCGGAGGAGGAAGAAGCCCGCTACATTGCCTATGGGATTGCCCAAGACCCGGGTTTGCCTGATCCTGGTAACTTTACTGCCTTCGACCTCGGGGGGGGCAGCATGGAAAGGACGGTCGTAGAAGGAGGGAGACTGGTCACGGCCCAAAGTTTCAGGTTGGGTGCGGTTCGCCTGACCCGCGAACTCTGCGAAAACAATGGCAAGGAAGCTCTTAGGAAAGCGGAAATTGACGCAATCCGCGACAAAGTCCGGGATACCCTCCCCGATTGCGGTACCTTGCCATGCCTCGTCGGATCCGGAGGGGCATTCACCATTACGAGGACAATCCTGCTTTCAAGGTTGCCAGGCAACGGGGATTTGGAACAGCAAAGGCTACTAGCAAGTCCAGATTACAAGACCCTTCCAATAGAGTGCCTGCGGTCGTTTACAGAGGAAATATCATTACTTCCGTTGGAAGCTCGTGCGGCAATCCCCCATCTTCCCATGGGACGGGCGGATATCCTCCCAACTGCCCTTCACATCATCCTAGGAACTGCGGACAAATATGGGGCGTCATCCTGGCAGCCTACCCAGTTCAACCTTAGGCACGGGGTTGCCAAAGAGTTGTTGGAAAGCAACTGAACCTCCCACGCCAGGTTTCAAGCCTCCGCTTCCCGCCTGGCCTGCCGTTCCACCTCTTGCATGAAGGCGATAATGTCCGGTGGCAAAGGCGCCTCGGCCTCCAAGGGTTTGCCGGAAATTGGATGGGAAAGACGGAGGCAAGCCGCATGGAGCATGGTCCGGGGGGGCATAAGCCCAGAAAACTTCCTGGGATTGTATCCATAGGTCGTGTCCCCGGCCAGAGGATATCCGGAATCCCCGAAATGGACACGGATTTGGTGCGTCCGCCCGGTATGGATCACACATCGTACCAAGGAAAACACGCCGGTGATCCGCTCCTCGATTTCCCAATCGGTTTTGGCATCCTTCCCGCCTGGTGCGATGGCCATCTTGTGCCGATGAACCGGGTGCCGGCCGATCGGCCCCGTCCAATCCCCGGTAGGGAACTTTAGCCGGCCACTGACAACCGCACGGTACTCCTTGTGCATCGAACGTTCGCTGAATTGCTGCACGAGCCCGAGGTAGGCCTCCTGGGTTTTTGCAACGACCATGACACCGGAAGTCTCCCTGTCCAGGCGGTGGACAATGCCCGGACGCTCCACCGATCCAACCTGCGAGATCCCTTCCCCGTAATGGTGGAGCAGGGCATGGACTAATGTGTCCTGCCCAGTTCCACTGCCAGGATGGACCACCATCCCCGGCTCCTTGTCCAGCAAGAGGACATGCCCGTCCTCAAATAGCACTTTTAAGGGAATATCGGCGGGCTCCAGTAAGGACTCCCCTGCCTGGGCAAGTTGGAAAACAAGGGTCTCCCCGGCTGCAACTTTCTCCCTCTTGGACAATACTAGCCCATCACGGCTAACCTTACCTGCATCGAAAGATTTCTCCAGCCAAGTACGGCTGACCCCCGGCAACAAGCCGGCCAGTACCTTATCAGCACGCCCACGAGTACCTTCAGGGATTTCAAAGTCAGTGGCTTCACTCCATTTTTCCATGCACCGAGCCTAGCCCAAGAAGGCCCGTTGGCAAAGGGATTCCCATAGGGGGAATGGCAAAATTTACGCCCATGAAAGTCAGACCCGGTCTACAGAGGACGCAGGGTTCAAATGGCCTCGGGACCGGATGCAGGCTTCCAGGAACCTGGAAGTTCCTCTCCAACGATTTCAGGGATGTTGTTCATGATCTTACTCCGCCCCCACTTGAACACCTGTTCAAAAAAGGCAACCAGAGATCGTTATAGATAATCTGGAGGAAGTACACTTCATGCTCCTTTTCAGTTATGCTCATTTCATGGAGGACGGCATTATGCGCGGTTATCCCGATGGTGTGGAAACGGCGGATCATGACAAAGGATTCGCACACATTAAGTCTCTCCAGCTTCCGGGCGAGGAAGTAGGGCATTAACCTCCCGATAAAATGGCAGGAGATACTTATCAGCTTCCCGATGATATGGAACTTCCATTCCAAGTAACGGGAAAACGGGATCCCGTACTTGTCCATGATCATCCAGACATTTTGCCCGTGGTCCCACTCGTCCCGTTCGATCTGGTTTACCATTGCCCTCTCGCCTGGGTCTTCCAGCAATTTTGCATGCCCTTCGGAGGCAAATGCAGCGGCTTTCTCCGCAGAAAAAGACTTTCTGAAAGGAGCAGACAAGTTTGTGGTCTAAAAGTGTCATTGGATTGGTATGGACACCAAAGCGATGACAAAATCTACTCCACCCCCTAAACAGGCCATTTTGAAACAAATGAGAAACAAATTATACTTTTTCCTAGTAGTTACCTTTGCATTGGCAAACCTCCCTTCCATGCAGGCAAAGGAAGATGCGGCCCCGCAAAAAATAACCCAGGGAAAGGTCATTGTCCCCTTCAAGGAGATGCGCCGGATATGGGGCGAACTCCTCTCGATCGACCCCGAGACCCGCAAAGGCAAATTCCAAGCGGAACATAACGACGAGGTCTTTGAATTCTGTGCCATGCCCTACGCCGAGATGCTCCACCACGCAGCGAACGGGGACATTACTGACTTTAAAATCGGGGAGCGTGCCATTTTTCGCCTCCACCCGGACAAGGATGGAAAGTGGTACTGGCTAACATACATCCAGGACGAGATGAACATGCTCAACGGCCACAAAGAGTATTACCACGTCCAGGCACTCGACCCGGCAAAAGGCACCATCACCTTCATGCACGCTAATCCGGACAAAAGCCTCATCAGGTGGGAAGGCGTGGTCATGCACACCAATCCGGAGACACAATTCTGGAAGGCTGGCAAACTGGCCTCATACAAGGACCTAAAAGTCGGGGATATGTTTAGGGCAAAGACGAAGGGCATGGGATGCGGGAGGACTTGCATAGCATGGCACGTTTTCCTTGATGACGAAAGCCTGCTCAAATTCCGCGACGAGCAAGAGGCCATCCATGCGTCCAACATGGCAAGGTATGGCTTGACGGGTTATTTGGACGAGGTTGGCGGCGGCGAACTAGCATTGACCTTGTTCAGGGAGACCCGCGAATTCGCATCCAAGCTCAAAGCCGGTCAAAAAGTAAAGGTCGCCCCGGCAAGTTTCGACCGGAAACCAAAGGCGGAGCCAGTCGAAGCGAAGATCCTGTCAGTCAAACCGAAAGGGGTACTCCACGAAGTCAGGCTTAGAACAGAGGCCTCCCTTGAAAACTTCAAAGTGGCTGACGTATCGAGGCTTTGGGCTGGGCAGTAGCTCCATGGCCGAAACCCAACCCACTACGTTATCCTTACCAGGAACTTCCCGGCTTGCCCCCGGCTGAGTCTCCTGACCCGTTTGCGGCAAGGAGGTTTTCCGGGTTCAGGGCTTGCAAGTCTTCGGGGACGAACAAACCGTCTTCGCGGATCAGTTCGCCGTCGAAATGGATGGTTCCGCCGCCGTACTCTTTGCGTTGGATGCAGACAAGGTCCCAGTGGACTTGGGAACGGTTGCCGTTGTCAGCTTCCTCGTATGCTTGGCCTGGGGTAAAGTGGAAGGAACCGGCGATCTTCTCGTCGAACAGGATGTCGCGCATGGGCTCCTTGATGTAAGGATTGAAACCGATGGCGAACTCACCGATGTAGCGGGCGCCTTCGTCCTGGTCCAGGATTTCATTCAGGCGCTGGGTGTTGCTGGAGGTGGCTTCCACGACCTTGCCGTCCTTGAACTTTAGGCAAACATTGTCGAAGGAGTTGCCCTGGTACACGGTAGGTGTGTTGTAAGTGATCTGCCCCTGCACACTGTCCCTGACCGGACAAGTGAAGACCTCCCCGTCCGGGATGTTGCGACGGCCGCCGCAGGGTATGGCATTGATCCCCTTGATGGAAAACTTCAGGTCCGTGCCCGGCCCCTGGATATGGACTTGGTCGGTTTTGAGGAGACGCTCCTTGAGGGATTGGCTACCAGGGATGAGCAGGGAGTAGTCCATGTTGCAGACATCGAAATAGAAGTCCTCGAATGCCTCTGTGCTCATGAGCGCCTGCTGTGCCATGCTCGGGGTCGGCCAGCGCAGGACGACCCACTTGGTCTTCTTCACACGGTAATCCAGGACAGGACGGAGGATGTTCGAATAGAGCCCCATCTGCTCTGAGCTGACGTCGGAATGTTCGAAAATGTTATTGGCACCACGGATCGCCACATAGGCCTGCATGCCCTGCATCCGCTCCAATTCCCATGCCGAAAGGGCTTCGAACTGCTCCTTCGTCCCGTTGCGGATAAATTCCCGTCCGATGGTCGAGTCCTGGAGGTTGACGAAAGGGATCCCACCTTTTTGCCTGGCTGCACGGATCAGCGCAATGACCATGTCGGGCGGTGTGTTATGGGCATCAATGAGGACTTTTTCCCCTTTTTGGAGGCTGACAGAGAAGCCGATCAGGTTTTGGGCGAGTTGGTGGTAACGGGGATCCATGCGGTTGGGTGCTTGGTTCTTGGTTCTTGGTATTAGGTTCTTAGGTTCTTAGTTCAAAATCTTATTGGCCACGGCGGATGGGCGAGGTTGGGAAACTGATGCGGATGCGGTAAACGCATTTTTGGCGGTTTTGTATTTTTCCAGTCTTGAGGTCGATCCGGTCGGGAATATCCAATTTATTGATGTCGAAAACCGCCCGGTACCCTCGCTCGGAAAGGATATCCAGTGCCATCGCGATGGCCTCCCGGTCGTCGAAAATCGTGTCTTCCGAATTGATGTAGGTCAGTCCGGATATGGCATGGCGGCGGATAATCGGAAAAAACTTGGTTTCGAGGACAGAAACAACCTTGAGGAAGAGTTTGGTGCGCTTTTCCTGGTATTCTTCCAACCGGTTGACCAAGTCCTGCCGGGCATGGTGCCGGAGGGAGGAGTAGACGGGAAGACGGGAAAGGGTGTCGTAGGTCTCTTCATTGAGTTCCAGGCTGCTTTGGTAACGCATTTCCTCAACAATGCGTTCCTGCACTTTCTCGATCGTGCCGTGGGCATTAATTAGGTGGTAGTGGAATATTTCCCGTAAGCTTTTCAGGGGGTCGTAAGTCCGCTCCTTGAATGTCCGGTAACGCTCGTGGGCGGTTTCTTCGTCCAGGTCCGTACTACGGACATCCACCTCCGTCCCTATTCCCGTGAGCCGCACTTTATCGTTGAACTCCTGCATTTTTTTACCGCGGGAGATCTGGCGCTTGACGCTCTCGTTCTCATCGACAAAGAGGACAACAATGTGGAACTGGGGCTTGTGGAACTGGGAAGCCAGGGGGGTGTTCCGGTACCGCTTCCGGAGTTCGTCAAGTTTGCTGTAAAGCAACTTGAGGCAGGCGACTTGCACTTCCGTACGGGGGAAACCGTCCACGACCGCTCCGGATTGGTATTGGTTACGAAGAAGTTCTTGGAAAACCAGTTTGAGCACTTCCCGGTCGCCGACCAGGAAACCCTGGTTGATCATCTTCAAGGCGGTCGGGCTGGTCAAAAGGTTGCTGACAATGATAGGAGGCGCGGTCAGGTCCCGGAACTCCATGATGAAACGGGTATTGGTCCCCTTCCCTGCCCCAGGGGCGCCGTTGAGCCAGACAATCTCCTTCGGGAACCTCAGGTTTTCCTCCCCGCCGGCCTCAGCCACCAGCATGTGCCAAATGTCATTGAAAATCACCGGGGCGTCCTTGACCTCCACGATTTCCTGGACTCTGGGAGCCTTGGTGTGTGATACCTCTTTGATGATGCTACTCAATGGATGACCCTTCCGGAAACAAATTGGAAATCGCGGTAGTGAATCCCGGCCCGGCTGAAAGTCAAGGTTCCCAAACCGCCGGATGCTTCCAGCTTGTCGCCCTGGGAAAAGGGAACATTCATGATCCGATGGAACGAAGGAAATTCATCGACACCCTCATGGGTACCAGTGCCATTGCCGCAATGCCAAACATCTCAAAAGGGGCAACCACTCCAAAAATCAAGGTTGGCCAAATCGGCCTCTCCCACCCCCATGCCAAGGGCAAACTGGACGCGATCCGTAAGCTTTCGGATATTTATGAACTTGTCGGCGTGGCCGAACCTGATCCAGGCCAAAGGAGCGGCATTACAGGGGTCAATTTCATTACCGAGGATGAACTCCTGGATACCCGCGGCCTCCAGGCTGTCGCCATTGAGACCCGTGTCCTAGACCTGGTGCCGACTGCGGCAAAGGCCATCGACGCCGGTTGCCACATCCACCTGGATAAGCCTGCCGGCCCAAGCCTTGGGGATTTCCAGGCTCTCTCCAAAGCCGCGCAATCCAAGGGTCTCACCATCCAGATGGGTTATATGCTCCGTTACAACCCAGCCTTCCAATTCATGTTCAAAGCGGCCAAGGAAGGATGGTTCGGCGAGATCATGGAAATTGACGCAATGATGGGGAAAAAGGCCAGCCTAGGCCTTCGGAAGGAGCTCGCTGGTTTTAAAGGTGGCGGTTTTTTTGAACTCGCCTGCCACATCCTTGACGCAGCCATCCACTTGCTCGGCCAACCCGAATCGGTAAAAGCCTACAATCTCCGTACTGGTGCGACCTCAGGGGACACCTTCGCCGACAACCAGCTTGCCGTGCTCGCCTACCCCAGGGCCACCGCAACCCTCCGCTGCAACCACAATGACCCCTTCGGCTTCCCCCGCCGCCGCTTCCAAATCTCCGGAACCCAAGGGGGCATGGAGATCAAACCCCTGGAGTCAGGTAAATTTACCCTCTTCCTCGACCAAGAAAGGGACACCTACAAAAAGGGCATACAGGAAATCCAATTCCCCTCCGGACGCAGCTACGTCCCCGAGTTTGAAGACCTCGCTAAGGTCATCAGGGAAGAAAAGCAACTTGAATGGACACCAGCCCACGACCTCCTCACCCACAAGACACTGCTCGAAATCAGTGGGATGCTTGATTAGCTCCAGCCTTCCCGGTATTGGAACCCTAGGTAGGGCGGTTGATCCAGTTAGGAACTTTATCCCCACAAACTTTCCGGGTATAAGCCGTCCCGTACCCTCTCACGGATCGCCTTAGTAACCGCGTCCCTGTCTTCTGCATAAGTCATCCCGAACCAACACTCCTGTGTAGGGATCACCCGGAGGGTCCCCCCGCCGGACTTGACATGTCGGCTAACCACCTCCGGAAGGAAAAACTCGGCCTTGGGATCGCTGTGATGGTCATCAAGGAAGTGCAGGAACTCAGTCTCCAGGTAGGGAAAGAACCCAGGTTGAAGGCCAAACAAATTCAAGGAAACTGGGACATCCCCCGCTAAAGAAGTGCCAGTGTTGGCCGAGACCACTTCCGTGTAGGCTTCATTCCAGGAAAGTTGAGTGTGCTCGGAGAGGGAAACGAGGTACCCCTCCCCATCCACTTCGCAAATCCCGCGGGATACGGAACCGTGGTTGGACAAAGTGCGCTTTAATTCATAACCCACCATGCCATATCGCAACCCCCGGTCGTCCCTCTCTCCCGGCTTCAGGTAAGAAACCAGGTCACGGTAAGCTGTGGCACCGTAAAAATCGTCCCCGTTGATCACTACACAAGCCCCCCGTACTTCATCTTTCGCGGCCAGCAACGCATGCCCTGTGCCCCAGGGCTTTTCCCTCCCAAGCGGGACAGAATAACCATCGGGCAAACCATCAAGGGATTGGTACACACAAACGGCCTCCACCTTGTCCTGGAACCGCGCCACCACTTGTTCGCCAAAGTCTTTGGCAAAGTCCTCCCTTATGACAAAGACCACTTTTCCCACACCGGCACGGATGGCATCAAAAACCCCGTACTCGAGGAGGGTTTCACCGCCCACCCCTACCCCGGCAAGTTGCTTCAGGCCGCCAAAACGGTTTCCCATCCCGGCCGCCAATACCACCAATGTACAATCCATATTAAGAACCTTTGTATTTACTTTTAAAAGGGAATCCTATTTAGTCCGAGGGCATTCGAATAACTGTCAAGCCCCGGATTCATGCGCGCCCTCCTCACTTCACACGGTTCCACGGGGGACATCTATCCTGTCATCGCGCTGGCCAAGGCCATGAAAGCGGCGGGGCATGAGGTCAAGTTTGCCACGGTCGAATTTTTCAGGGATGAGGCGGAACGGGCCGGGCTCGAGTTCATTTCCCTGCCACCGAACTGGGACAAGGAGCAATTCAGCGAGGCAATGCGGGACTTGAGCCGGCAACGCAACCCTGTGCGGCTCCTCCAGGCGATATACCGGCAATCGATCCCCTTCATCGGGGACTTAATGGCCCAGTTGGAAATTGCCATGGAAGATTGCGACCTGGTCGTGTCGAGCTACCTTTTCGCCCATTTCCGGATCCTTGCCCAGCGCAAGAACAAGCCTTTCGCAGTCATCACCTTCAGCCACAACGTCGTCCCGACCCCCAACCACCCGCCCTTCCCGATCGCCAAACTGTGGCTGATGCCAAGGTTCGCCCAAAGTTTGTGGAACCGCCTGCTCTGGAAAGCTTCCGACCGATTTATTCTCCTCGCCCTGAACCGCACAATGGGCAAACACCTCAAAAGGGTCGGGAGCCCGAAAATCCGGCATTTCCTTATGAACCCGGGCGACCTTGCCTTGGTCGCGGTATCTGGCAAACTCCAGAATTACACACTCCCGGCCAACTCGAAATTCCAGTTCACCGGGTACCTCCGCTGGCAATCCAAGGAAGACCCCGTACTGGGGAATGAACTGGATGAATTTTGCGGCGGCCAAAAAGTTCCGGTCCTGAATTTCGGGAGTGTCTCCTTTGACAAGACCAAGGAAATCATGGCCCGGTTCATGGAAAATTGGCCGGAAGGCAAAAAGCTCATCATCCAGACGGGTTGGGCCAACCTCGCACCGTTGGCGGCCCGACCGGATGTGAAATCCATAGGGAAAGTCTCACACGACCAACTTTTCCCGTACGGCTCCGTCATCATCCACCATGGCGGGGCAGGGACGACGGCTTCTGCCCTTCATTCCGGAGTGCCCCAAATCGTGGTACCGCACTTCGGTGACCAGTTCCTTTGGGCGAGGGAGGTCAGACGCCTGGGAGTCGGCACCGGGATCCGGAGGAAACGTTGGCCCGAACGCCTCTTTGCAATGGTCGAATACATTGATAACCATCCGGAATACCTGGAAAACGCAAAAAGAGTGGCGGGAATCCTGGCTACTGAGGACGGGGAAGCCAATGCGGTGGCAGCTCTTGAGAAACTCCACGCATTTTGGTACAAGACCTTGGCTTGAGCGAACCCGGCACAAAAAAAACCTGCGGACTGGAATCCGCAGGTTTTAAAAGTTTCGGAAAAAAACCAAATATTAGACAGCGTCCTTGAGCTTGGAGCCCACCTTGAACTTCACTGCTTTGGAAGCAGGGATCTTGATCTTTTCTTTGGTCTTAGGATTAACACCGGTACGAGCGGCACGTTTGACAACGGAGAAGGTACCGAAACCGATGATCTGTACATTGCCGTCCTTTTTAACACCTTGGATGATGCCATCGAGCACCGCGGAAACGGCTTTTTCGGCGGATGCCTTGGAGCACTCGTCCCCGATGATTGCTTGTACAGCTTCAACAAGTCCTGATTTATTCATGTGATTCGCTTTGGTTTTGGAGGGTTGATAAGTTCATTTATCGAGTTGTGATAAACTCTGGGTCTTATCTCGCCCAGGGAAAGTGACCCAGTCAACCCCAAAACCCCAGAAATCCTCAAGTTTTGGGAATTTTTTTGGAAATCGGGTTCTAATTAGGGTCAAAATCCCCCTGTGCCCCTCTGGTTGCAAGATGCAAGAGCCTTTCCAAGGACTGGAGGAAAGGGATGTTCTCCTGGGCAGAAAGTTGCCCTGCCCTCCGTATCAATTGCCTCGCCATGACCAAGGCTTGGGCAGGCGGAGCACCAAGACCCTCGAAAACCCGGGAAACTTGGACTGCGGCACCTTCTTCATCTTGGTTATCCATGCAAGGCCACCTCCACAGGCCTGCCGTCCGGAAGTCGCCATCCTGCGTCGCCGGGGTTCATCCCGAATTTCTTATGGAGCAAAGCCAGGCCACACCAAGCGCCCTCCCCAGCGGTACAAACACTTTTTAGGGTGCCGGCGCACTTGTCCGCAATGATTAAAGGGGAATCAAAATCCGGTACGCTGCCAATGCCTGTAACCTTGTGAATCTTCCTCTGCACCTGCCCCATCGCCTTGATCCTTGCCATAACTTCCTGGCCTAAAAAACACCCTTTGTAAAAGGAAACGGCGACGTCTTCCAATCCGCCCTCCTGGGGAAGTTCGCCCGATCCAATGTCCCTCGGAACAGCGACTATCCCGTCCTTTATCCGAAGGAATTCCAACTCCTCCGCAGAACAAATCCCCTCCGGAATTCCCGATCCCATTGGCAAAACCACGTCATAATGCGTTGCCTCCATCCTACGCCCCGGAAAGACCAACGCTCCGGGGTAGAGGGAAGCGTCACATTCCCCCTCCACGACCAGGCTCCCTGCCCCTGACACCTCCTCAAATTCGACATCGTCTGCGATCACATTTTCCTCCAGCAAGGCAACCATCTTACCGACACAAGTGTGGTAAGAGACCACGGCAAACCCGTCCTCCCCAAGCCCGATGACGAAGCAATCCGCCCGGACTTTCCCCTTCAAAGTGAGGAACAACCCATAGGCAGCACCACCATCAATCGCACCACGCACATCCTGGCTACACTGGCTTTGCAAATACTGGAATGCATCCTCCCCATATACCCTCACCCATCCAGTGATCCCACCATCCCATACCCTGGCATTCCTTGCTGAATTCTCCTTAGTCATGTGTCCAGGGCATCCTGGGAAGCCGGAATTCCTTTTCAAGCTTGATAGCATACTGGAAAAATCTATCAACCAACGCCCCGTGCAAAAAACCTCGGACATACGCATCTCCCAGAACACGCCCCTGCCCTCGCCGGAAACCCTCCGGAAGGAAATCCCCAAGACGGGTTTGCAGGCCGGCTTCATCCTGGAATCCCGTAAACAAATCGCCCGCACCTTGAAGGGCGAAGACGACCGCCTCCTCGTCATCGTCGGCCCCTGCTCGATCCATGACACCAAGGCCGGCCTGGATTACGCAGGCAAACTCACCGACCTTTCCGAGCAGATCAAGGACCGGATCCTAGTTGCCATGAGGGTCTATTTTGAGAAGCCGCGCACATCCGTCGGATGGAAGGGACTCATAATGGATCCGGATCTCAACGACACTTGCAACCTAGAAAAAGGCCTTCGCACAGCACGCCATTTCTTGCGGGACGTCCTCGACCTAGGCCTGCCGACCGCCACAGAATTGCTCGACCCCATCACCCCACAGTACATAGCCGACCTTCTGTCATGGGCCGCCATCGGGGCAAGGACGACCGAATCCCAGACCCACCGCCAGATGGCTAGCGGCCTCTCCGTGCCGGTCGGCTTCAAAAACGCCACCTCCGGGGACGTGAGAGCCGCCGCTAACGCCATCCTGGCCGCATCCCATTCCCAGACCTTCCTCGGTATCGACCGGGAAGGAAAAGCCTCCGCCGTCACTACCGCAGGAAACCCCGACTGCCACCTCATCCTAAGGGGCGGGGAAAACGGCCCCAACTTCGACGCCGACTCCGTGCGGTTCGCTGCCGCGACACTCGAAAAAGCAGGGGTACACAACCACATCATGATCGACTGCAGCCATGCCAACAGCGGCAAGGATCCCGCATGCCAACCCAATGTACTGCGCGAAGTCCTAAGGCATTTCAAGGACCAGTCCCTCCCCGTAACCAGCACAATGCTGGAAAGCAACCTCATCCACGGAAACCAAAGTTTCCCACCCGCAGAAGGCAATCAGCTCACCTACGGCCTCTCCATTACGGACGGTTGCATCGACTGGGAGACAACTGAGAAACTCCTCCTCGAAGCCCGCGACTACCTTTCCTGACGGTTTGCCCGCATCCCTTTCACCACAACCCACCCCCCCCACCCCGCAAAAAATATAAAAATTTCGGCCAACCCAACCCAGTTGGCGGTTACCAGTCTCATATAAAAAAAAG
>JAYPDO010000093.1:0-900 GCA_038125285.1 Opitutia bacterium | reverse complement strand
AGTTGCCGTTACCGGCGCCGCCGGCCAAATCGGCTATTCCCTCCTCATCCGCATCGCCTCCGGCGCCATGTTCGGGTCCAACCAGAAAGTAGCCCTCAACCTCATCGAGCTGCCCCAGGCCATGCAAGCCCTCGAAGGCGTCGTCATGGAATTGGACGACTGCGCCTTCCCCCTCCTCCAGGACATCGTCGCGTCAGACGACATCAACAAGGGCTTTTCCGGTGCGAACTGGTGCCTCCTTGTGGGTAGCGTGCCCCGCAAGCAAGGCATGGAGCGCGGGGACCTGCTCGGCATCAACGGGAAGATCTTCACCGCCCAAGGCAAGGCCATCCAGGCCAACGCGGCTTCGGACGTCCGCACCCTTGTGGTCGGCAACCCCTGCAACACCAACTGCCTGATCGCCATGAACAACGCGCCCGACGTCCCCAGGGACCGTTGGTTCGCCATGACCCGCCTGGACGAAAACCGCGCCAAGAGCCAGCTCGCCCAAAAGGCCGGCGTCCACTCGACCGCCGTCACCAACATGACCATCTGGGGCAACCACTCCGCCACCCAATGGCCGGACTTTTACAACGCCAAGATCAACGGCGAAGCCGCCAACGAGGTCATCGGCGACGACGCCTGGCTCAAAGAAACCTTCATCCCCACCGTCCAACAACGCGGCGCGGCCATCATCAAAGCCCGCGGCCTGTCCTCCGCGGCCTCGGCGGCCAATGCTGCGGTCGATTGCGTGGCCTCCCTCCATAACCCAACCCCGGATGGCGACTGGAATAGCGTCGCCGTCGTATCCGACGGTTCCTACGGCACCCAAGAAGGTCTCATTACCTCCTTCCCCATCCGCTCCAAAGGCAAGGCCGACTGGGAAATCGTCCAAGGCGTGCCCGTCAACGACTTCTCCCG
>JAYPDO010000092.1:15481-17192 GCA_038125285.1 Opitutia bacterium | reverse complement strand
GCCATAGTCTTCATGCATTCCTGGAAGTTCCCCGGGCATGAGGAGTTGGTGGAAAAGATCGCCCGGGACCTGGACTTCCAGCAGGTTTCCGTGAGCCACAATGTCTCCAGGTTGGTGAAGATTGTGGGGCGGGGGGACACCACGGTGGTTGACGCCTACCTTTCCCCGGTTTTGCACCGGTATGTTGAGCAAGTGAGGGGGGAGTTGGGGCAGGAGGTGCCGTTGCGGTTCATGATGTCCTCGGGCGGATTGACCAGTTCGGATTTGTTTGCCGGGAAGGATGCCATTTTGTCGGGTCCGGCCGGCGGGGTGGTCGGTGCGGTGGAAACTGCCGTCGAAGCCTTGTTCCCCAAGATAATCGGGTTCGACATGGGGGGGACGTCCACCGATGTGTCCCACTACAACGGCGAGTTGGAGCGGGCGTTTGAAACGGAGGTCGCCGGGGTTCGGATGCGTGCCCCGATGATGCGGATCCATACGGTGGCCGCAGGGGGAGGTTCGGTTTTGAAGGTGGTGGACGGAAGGTTCCAAGTTGGGCCGGAATCGGCGGGTGCCCATCCTGGTCCCGCTTGCTACGGGCAAAATGGGCCGTTGACGGTCACGGATGCGAATGTCATGGTCGGGAAGTTGACCCCCGAGTATTTTCCTAAAATCTTCGGGGAGTCCCAGAACCAACCTTTGGATACACGGGCGGTACACCGAGGGTTTGCGGAGATGGTGAAGACGGCCGGTATCAACATGCCATTGGAAGCCGTGGCGGACGGGTTTTTGAAGGTTGCCGTGCAGAACATGGCCAACGCTATCAAGAAGATTTCCGTGCAGCGTGGACACGATGTCACGGATTATGTGTTGAATTGTTTTGGCGGCGCGGGTGGGCAACATGCTTGTGCGGTGGCGGATGCCTTGGGAATGAAGGTCGTGATGGTGCACGAATATTCTGGTGTGTTGTCGGCTTACGGGATGGGGTTGGCACAAATCCGGGCAAACCGGGTTCATGCGGTGGAGAAGGATTTGTCGGACGAATTGTTGGCGGAGTTAGTGGAGCTTTCCGCCAGACTAGGATTGGATGCGACGGAGGAATTGTTGGGGCAGGGGTTGCTGGAGGCGGATATCCGTGTCGATGTCCGGGCGCATATTCGCTATCGCGGAACGGACACGGCGATCCCGGTTGCCTGGGGCGAACCTGCTGAGATGGCGTCCAGGTTCTTGGAGTTGCACCGGCAGCAGTTCGGGTTCTTGTTCGATGGGTGGGAACTGGTGGTGGCGTCCCTGGAGGTGGAGGCGGTGGGCGGCGGGGCAGAAACCTTTGAAAACGAGTTGAGTAAGACCGGGACTTCTTTCCTTCAGCGGTGCGAAATCCGGTTTTCCCGCTTCTTTTCTGACGGGATCTGGTGGGACTTGGATGTCTGGCAACGCAAGGATTTGGAACCGGGGGATTGGTTGCGCGGGCCGGCATTGGTAATCGAGCCGCACCAAACGGTTGTGGTAGAGCCGGGGTGGAGCGCGCGTATCAACCGCCAGGGGAGCATCGTGATGGAGAGGATGGAGGCTTTGCCCCGGAGGGAAGCCATAGGGACTTCGGCGGATCCGGTAATGCTGGAGGTGTTTAACAACCTCTTCATGTCCATTGCCGAGCAGATGGGCGTCATGCTCCAGAACACTGCCCATTCCGTGAACATCAAGGAGCGGCTCGACTTCTCCTGTGCGGTCT
>JAYPDO010000092.1:0-15471 GCA_038125285.1 Opitutia bacterium | reverse complement strand
GTCTTTGCCGGGGACGGTTCCTTGGTGGCGAATGCGCCGCACATGCCGGTACACCTGGGTTCGATGGACAGGTCGGTGGAGTCTGTCATCCGGGAAAACCGTGGCGGCATCTTCCCTGGCGATGTATTCGTCCTGAACGCCCCCTACAACGGCGGTACCCATCTGCCGGACATCACGGTTGTGACCCCCGTGTTCGACATCGAGGGCAGCAAAATCCTGTTTTATGTAGCATCGCGGGGGCATCATGCGGATGTGGGCGGGATGGCTCCTGGAAGTTCCACGCCCCGTGCGACGCATATTGGGGAGGAAGGGGTGTTGATTGACAATTTCAAGCTCGTTCGGGCAGGCAAGTTCCAGGAAGAGGGCATCCGGAAGATTTTGACCGGGGACCATTGGCCCGCCCGCAACCCGGAGCAAAACCTAGCGGACCTGCGCGCCCAGGTCGCTGCCAATGAGAAGGGTGTGGCGGAGCTGCGAAAGATGGTCGCGCAATTCGGGTTGCATGTAGTGCAGGCCTATATGGGGCATGTGCAGGACAATGCCGAGGAGGCCGTGCGGCGGGTCGTTGCAAAGTTGGAGGACTGCCAGGCCAGTTACCCAACCGACAGCGGGCAAACCATTAAAGTCAAGGTTACGGTGGATCGAGAGTCCCGGGGTGCGACCGTAGATTTTACCGGGACATCGCTGTCCATGGACAACAATTTCAACGCCCCGGAACCGGTCACTCGGGCGTCGGTTTTGTATGTCTTCCGGCTCATGGTGGAGGAAAACATCCCGATGAACGCCGGTTGCTTGCGGCCCATCCGCATTGTTATCCCCGAAGGTTGTCTGC
The DNA here is from genome assembly GCA_038125285.1 of Opitutia bacterium. Lineage (GTDB taxonomy): Bacteria > Verrucomicrobiota > Verrucomicrobiia > Opitutales > JABJCN01 > JAYPDO01. Next base: position 14,639 of record JAYPDO010000092.1, on the reverse strand, counting down.
TTCGCCCCAAATTCCCGGCCGCCGTGGTCGCGGGGAATACGGAGACGAGCCAGCATGTGACGAATTGCCTCCTCCAGGCTTTCGGGGCGATGGCCAATGCCCAGGGCACCATGAACAACCTGACCTATGGCAACGAAACCTTTCAAAATTACGAAACGATTTGTTCCGGATCCCCAGCGGGAATCCTGAATAGTGGGGAAGCCTTTGCAGGTGTCGCCGGAGTGCATACCCACATGACCAATACCCGCCTGACCGACCCCGAAGTCCTGGAAATGAGGTTCCCTGTCGTCCTGGAAGAGTTTTCCATCCGGCACCATTCCGGGGGCAGAGGGAACTATCCCGGCGGGGACGGGACAAAGCGCGTCCTGCGCTTCCTGGAAGAAGTCGACCTCGCCATCCTATCCAGCCACCGGGATCACCCGCCAAGGGGACTCGCCGGGGGCGGGGACGGCGAATGCGGCAAGACGGAAGTCGTTCGGGTTGACGGCCATTACGAAACCCTCGCACATTGCGACCAGACGCGCCTTCATCCCGGTGAAAAGGTCATCCTGACCACTCCTTCTGCCGGGGGTTATGGTGAGACGGGCAACTAAATTCAGCTTGCAACCCCGCCCATGCGGAGAAACCTTGGGTTTCCTGTGCCGAATCCCAGACCCTACAGGTGGCCATCCATGTCGGCCTCGGGGTTTTCAACCCAGTCAACCATGTTTTGCTTCCCTCCCTTTACGCCCGAATCGGGAATTCCGGGGGGCGAAAGCCCAGAAGCCTACCGATATGACCCGTCCTCTCCCTCTTCTTTCCCTGCTCGTACTCCCATGCCTTCTCGCAGCTGCTCCAAAGGTCGTCAAGAACCTCGAATTTGCGAATATTGACGGGCATAGCCTGAAGCTCGACCTCTACCTGCCGGAAGAGGGGGGCAAGGCGCCGTTGGTGGTCTGGATACATGGCGGAGGTTGGCGTGGGGGAAGCAAGGAAAGTTGCCCGGTTTCCTCGCTGGCCGGTGACGGTTTTGCGGTTGCCAGCATTTCCTATCGCTTGACGGACAAGGCCATCTTCCCCGCCCAAATCCACGATTGCAAAGCCGCCGTCCGCTGGCTCCGTGCCCATGCCTGCCAATACGGGTACAGCGTGGAAAAGGTTGCCGTTGCCGGGAGTAGTGCGGGCGGGCACCTTGCCGCATTGTTGGGGACGACTGGCGGGGTCGCGGAATTGGAAGGTGATGTCGGCGGGAACACCGGGCAGTCCTCAAGGGTCGATTGCATCGTCGATTACTACGGTGCCACCGACTTCATCCAGCGCATCCGCACCCAGCCCCACAAGACCGTGAAGGCAGGCTCCATCGTCAACCTGCTCCTCGGTGGCCCGGCAGACCAGAAGCTCGACCTCGCCCGGCAAGCCTCCGCCTCCTTCCACGTCACCAAGGACGACCCGCCCCTACTCATCTTCCACGGCAAGAAGGACGACAAAGTCCTTATCGGCCAGTCGGAGCGTATCGTCGAAGAGTACACCAAGGCGGGACTTCCCGTGATTTTGCGTGTCCTCGAAAACTCCGGCCACGGCGGAGGGGAGTTCTATGCCGGGGAGTACCGGGCGAAGCTGGTGGAGTTCTTGAAAAAGCACCTGAAGTAGGAGGCTTTTGAGTTCGAACCCTACTGATTCTGTGACGCTGACAAATTCTACAAACCGAAAACTAGTTGTCCACGATAGGAGCCTTGCAAGCTTTTTGCAATTCTTTACAGGGTCTTTAGGGTGGTTCCTATCCTAAGGGAATGGTAAACTTTACTTGCTGTTGCTGCCTCCCTGAAGTCATTGGATGAAACGCTTTAGTAGCTGATGTTGAGTAGCAATGTGGAATTCATTGCCTGGAAATCTCCGTTGTTTTTCTACCCTTGGTTTTCAAGGCGGTTTTGGGAAGTTTCCGATTGGCAGGATGTCCCATGGGTTTTAGCAACCTACACTATGTACCGCTTCCTTCTACTCTTCGCCCTTCTCGTCACCCAAACCTTCGCAGACCGACCCAACATCGTCTTCATCTTGTCCGACGACATGGGCTACGGGGATTTGAAGGCATTCAATCCCGAGTCCAAAATCTCCACTCCCCATCTCGACAAGCTGGCGGCCGGGGGGATGGTTTTTACGGATGCGCATTCCGGGGGTTCAACTTGTATTCCCTCGCGTTATTCCTTGATGACCGGAAGGTTTTCTGCGCGGAAGGACAGGTTCGCGCCCAATAGCGGTCCGGTCATCCAGGAAGGACGGGAAACTCTGGCCAGCTTGCTCCGGAAGGGCGGGTACAAGACGGCGATGGTCGGGAAGTGGCACCTCGGGTTCGACAAGGGGAATGTCGATAAGAAGGAGGGGAAGTTGTTCAACTACTCGGAACCTTTCACTGGGGGGCCGGTTGACCGGGGTTTCGATTCCTTTTTCGGGATGCACGCATCTTTGGACATCCCCCCCTATTTTTACATTCGCGACCGCAAGCCCACGATGCTACCCACTGGAAAGACAGAAGCCCACGACAATGTCGGCGGCCCGGAAGGATGGAACAACATCCAGGGGGCCTTCTGGAGGGCAGGGGACATCGCCCCGGATTTCAAGTTCGCCGAAGTCACCCCGAGGTTTGCCGACGAGGCCTGCGACATTATCAGTGGCCACGATGGCCATAAACCCCTGTTCCTATACCTCGCCATGCCTTCCCCACATACGCCCTGGATGCCCACCGAGGAGTTCCATGGCAAAAGCGGCGCGGGGATGTACGGGGACTTCACCATGCAAGTGGACAGCGTTGTCGGCCAGGTAGTCGCCAGCCTCGACAAGGCAGGGATGACGGACAACACCCTCCTGGTCTTTTCCAGTGACAACGGGCCGGTCTGGTATGAAAAGGATGTGGGGCGTTTTGGGCACAAGTCCGTCGGCTCGCTCCGGGGTTGCAAGGCGAGTGTTTGGGAAGGTGGCCACCGCGTACCTTTCATCGTCAAATGGCCTGGAAAAGTCCGGCCAGGGACACGCACGGACGCCACTATTGCCTTTGCAGACGTCTTTGCCACGCTCGCCGGAGCCGCCAACCTTGGTGGGATTCCCGCCGGAAAAGCCGAAGACAGCGTCAGCTTCCTCCCGACCCTTCTCAACCCTTGCGATCCTAAGCCCCGCCCGCCTTTGCTCCATGACAAGAAGGTCATCCGCGAAGGCTACTGGAAGCTAATCGATACCAAAGGCTCCCGTGGCTTTAACGCCCCCAAAGGGGTAAAGTACGGCGTAGAGCTTTACAACCTCCGGGACGACTTGTCCGAACAACATGACCTTGCCAAGGAAATGCCTGGGAAGGTTGAGGAGTTGCGGGGAAAGTTGGGGGCAATCCTCGGGGGATAAACTCCTATTTCTTGAATCTTCACGATCCATTTGTAGTGTAGCGCTTGACCATCGAGAAGTTACCTGAAGTCAAGAGTTTGACTGCCAAAGAAAAGGCGATTCTTGCGCGTTAATTAAGGGTAGAGACAGGGGATGTGGGAGTTTCTGTATCTGGGGATGAAGGGCATGCTCAAATTATCAATGACCGATGGCAGGAATTCCAGGATTACCCTGGTAACTCCACCCCATGGGAAGACATCAATCTGAGGATAGAGCAACAAATCCAAGATGACAAAGCCCGATGAACTCCTCAATGGTGCCCAAGAAGATTTGTTCACAGCTTACGCCTGCCTCCAGGAAACCGGGTTACAACCTGATCAACGAACGGCTTGGCCTGATCCAGGCCTTTCCTTTGGTTGGCCAACCACATCTGCATTCCCTCCGGCGGATCTTGGAATTCAAGTATTCTTGCGGGATCTACTCCCGGGTCTATCCAGCAAGGACCCCTTTTTCTGCTTTCCTACCGCTTCATATCCAGCCTTCCATCCTCCAATACCTATGTACATGATCATCCGGATATTCATCCTTTTTGTCTTTTCTGTGTTCATGAGTTTCGGTGCATCAAACCGTCCCAACGTCCTCTTTGTAATCTCGGACGACCTGAACACCGCCCTTAGCGGCTACGGGCACACGGAGTGCAAGACGCCAAACTTGGATGCCTTCGCCAAGACTGGGGTGTCCTTTACACGGGCCTATTGCCAGTTCCCCCTATGTGCACCATCCCGGGCTTCCCTGATGTCCGGGCAATATCCGATGGTGAACGGGGTCATGGGCAACGGTGGTGACGTCGATCCCAAACGGGTGACCCTTCCACGCCACTTTGCCAACAATGGATACTGGACCGCCCGGGTCAGCAAGATTTACCACATGGGCATCCCCATCGACATTGTCCAGGGGACTTCCGGACGTGACCATTCCGCTTCGTGGCAAGAGTTCTTCAATATCACTGCCCAGGAAACCATGACGCCGGGGAAGCTGGAAAACTTTACCCAACCCGATGCGGCCTCCGCTTATCCCGAAGAGCTGAAAAAGTGGGCCGCAGCACACAATGCTGGCAAACCGTACAAGATGAACAAGTCGATCCGGGGAGATTACGCCGTCTTGGAAGTTGCGGAAAAGGACCGGCACCTCCTCCCTGACACCATGGCCGTGGACAAGGCGCTCTCCCTTCTCGAAAGCCGGAAAGGTCAGGAGCAGCCCTTCTTCCTTGCAGTCGGCTTGGTCCGTCCACACTTCCCCTTTGTTTCCACTGAATGCAGCCTCCGCCCATACGATGCCGCTTGGCTGGCTTATCCGCGCTTCCCTGAAGACGACCACGCCGACATGCCCCTCCCGTCGAGAGGCAGGGTGATGGATTTCGAGGATTTGGCCGTCAAAAAGCTTCGCCGTGGGTACTTTGGGGCGGTCAGTTTCATGGACCAACAATTCGGCCGCCTGATGGAAGGGTTGGAAAAGCTCCAACTTCGGGATGACACCATCGTCGTCTTCCTCGCTGACCACGGTTACCTCCTTGGGGAGCACCAAATGTGGAAGAAATCTGTCCTTTGGGAGGAAGCCATCCATGTGCCCCTCATCCTCTCCGTCCCAGGCAAACAGCGAGGCGTCCGGACCACCCACATCGTCGAACTCCTCGATCTCTACCCGACCCTTGCCGAGCTTGCGGGGTTGCAGCCGGATCCCGATGCCCAAGGCCAAAGCCTTGTCCCATTATTGGAAAATCCCAATGCCGAACTCCCCCGCCAAGACGCCCTCATCACCGTCTCCAAGGGACATGGCCTACGCTCTGGAAAGTGGGCCTACATGTGGTATCCCGCCAAGGTTGGGAAAGGTGGCGAATCCATGCTCTATAACATGGAGGCCGATCCAAGGCAGTTTACCAATTTGGCAGGAAAAGCCGGGTTTGAGAAGATCCAGGGGCAACTCCACCGACGCATGTTGAAAAGGGTAAAGTTGGCGACCCAATAGACTGACAACTTGATTCGACTGATTAGTCATGCCGTGTTAAGAAATAATGAGCACAGCGTTCGGTAAGGGAACGTTTGCTCAAAGACGGTGGTATCCTCGACCAACCAAGCTCAGGACTCGGCGCTGGTCTGTCCACCAACCCACCAGGAGCTTTCCGACCACCTCATCCAGTTTTTCTGCGCCCCTGGTCGCCCACTGGCCCAAGGGGGGTTCGGAAAACCCACTTGGCCAAATCTGCAGCCAACCTGCCCACCCTGTCGACCTCTCCGGAGCCAACTACCCCGCAACCTTCGAAGGCCACGATACATACCCGATGGAAGGTACGAGCCTTCGGCCTGCCTTCAAAGGTTGCCAGATCGTCCGAAAATCCCCTCTTTGCTTTGATTACGAAGGCTACCGCGCCATCAGGGAAGGCCGCTGGAAACTCGTCGCCCCAAAAGGCAACCCGTGAAAACCTTCCTTTGCAATGGACGAGAAGGTGCCAAGGCAGCGGGGTTGCCGTCAAAGGCCCAGCGCGCTCAAATTCTCTACCATCAGTTCCCACATTTTCATGGTGGCTACGACCATAAGCCAGGTCAGTACCAAGATTGCCGCTGTGATGCCGGATTTCATGGCAATGGAGGTTTTGGGGCGCATCCACACAAACGGGAGGGCAAGAGGTCCGACGCACAATACCATGATCGTGATGGACGAGATGCTGTAGTACCAAGGTAGGTCGTCGCCTTCCTTCACTTTTGGACGTAGCCCCTCGTCCAGGAATTCCCCGCAATGCTTGCATTTCAGAGCTTCGTCCTGGATTTCCTCCGCGCAAAATGGACACTTCTTCATCGATTGGTTTCCTTGGTTCCAGACCCTTGGCAAAAGGTTCCCAGGGTTCAGTTTGGCAAGGCATACCCAGCGTTTCATGGGCGTCAACCAACAAGATCGCCACTTGCGTCCCGCTCCCATCCGCACACCGGCCTTGACGCATCGGGTGCCAAACCTAGTTTGCCTCTACGAATGAGGCCGACCGACCCATCCTCCGCACTCCATGCCCTATCCCTGAGGGTGCAGTTGGTCATGGCGTGCCGGTGCTTACTGCGCTGGAGTGTGGTTTGGTTGATGATGGCCGGAGTTGTGGTGCTGGCGATGCGTTTCAAGGGGGTGCATCCGGAGGATTGGCGTTGGGGGTTTGCCGGGGCATGGGGAGTGTTGGCCGTGGCAGCGGGGATTCATTCCTTCCGTAGCAGGCCGGACACGAGGAAACTTTTGGCGGCCTTGGACCGGCAGAACCAAGCGGGCGGCCTGATCATGGCGTCGGGGGAGGCGGACGCGCGGTCTTGGGAGGGCAAGATGGTTTCCCTGGAACTCCCCAAGGTTCGTTGGGATAGCGGGCGTTCCTTCGCCGGTTTGGGGGTCGCGGGGGCTTTTGTTGCGGCGGCGTTCTTGGTGCCCACGAAGTATGCGCGGTTGCTGGCCGAGCCGCCGCTGGAGATCAGCCAGCAGGTGGAAAGGCTCAGGGAGCAGATCGATGTGCTGGAGAAGGAGAGGGTGCTGCCTCGTGACGACGCCGATGCCAAGCGCGTGGAATTGGACCGGATCGAAAAGCAGGCCTCCGGTTTCAATCCGTCGAAGACTTGGGAAGCTCTCGACAATCTCCAACGCAATAACCAGCAAATGGCGCAGCAGGCGGCCACGGAAGCCGAGTCGAAAGCCGGAGCACTCGACGAGGCTTCGATGCTCGGCCAACTTTTGGAGATGTTGCCTAAGGATTTGCAAAACCAGGAAGCCTTGGAGCAGGGGATGAGGATGTTGGGAGGACTCATGGAGGACATGGTTAAGTCAGGTGCGTTGGACCCTTCCAAACTTCCTCCTTCCCTCGCCAAGGATGTGGAGGAAGCCATGAAGCAAATCGCCAAAGGCGGGATGCCCGATCCCGCCAAACTTGCCCGGATGATGCAAGCCCTGGAGGCCAACAATGGCCAGCTCCGTAAAATGGCGCAAGAACTTGCCGGGAAGGGTTTGCTGCCCAACCCCGGGGATTTCTTTGGGAAAGGGAAACCTGGGGAGGGTATGTCAGGGATGCTAGGGAAACTGCTCGAAGGGGAAGGGGGAGAACTTGCCCAAATCGCTAGTGGGCTCCTCCAAGGGCACATGGTTGGCAAAGGGGGCATTTCCCGTGGGCCGGGACATGCCGAGTTGCAATATGTGAACGAATCCGATGCCACCGGGACGGAGTTCAAGGAGCAATATCTTGGCCTCAGCGCCCCTATCCAAGACGGGGAGGTCATTGGCGTTACCGTATCAGCCCCAGAGGTGACGGGCGGGGAAGCTATTCTTGGCAAAGGCGCTTTGGATTCGGCACAAGCCGGGCGCGGGGAAGCGATTACGGCACCGGTCCTTCCCATCCACAGGGGGGCGGTGAAGGCTTTTTTTGAGAGGGCAGGGGAGTGATGGGGGAACTTTGGAAACTTGCGAATGGATAAACCGACACTTTTACAACCTGCGGAGCTGGAGCCCGCTACCGCGATCATCGCCAAAATCTGCGGCCAAATGGACAAATGCTTGCTGGGGCGCGAGTCCTTGCACCGCCTGGTGGTCATCGGCCTGCTGAGCCGCGGTCATATCTTGATGGAGGGCTTGCCAGGGTTGGGGAAGACCGCCCTTGCAAGGACGATTGGAAAAATCCTCCACTTGGATTTCAAGCGCGTGCAATTCACCCCGGACCTAATGCCGGGCGACGTGTTGGGCGCGCACATCCTGCAACAGTCCGCCGAGGGGCAACGGGAGATGGTGTTCGAGCCGGGGCCGGTTTTTACAAACATCCTACTGGCCGACGAGATCAACCGCGCATCGCCTAAGACCCAGAGCGCCATGCTGGAGACCATGCAGGAGCGGTCCGTTACCCTACGAGGGCAGACTCGGAAACTGCCTGAGCCCTTCTTTGTCATAGCCAGCCAGAACCCGATCGAGATGGAGGGCACTTACCCGCTACCGGAGGCGCAAGTCGACCGGTTCCTCTTCCGCGTCAAGTTTGACTCCGTGGACGAAACCGTCCTGCAACGGATCATCACCGAGCGCCGCCAAGGCGACCTCCCCGAGCCGGACTGGCAAGCCTCCCTCGAAGACTTGGCATACCTGGACGAAGTGCTTGGCCGGATCTTCCTCCCCAAGCCAGTCGCGGCCTACCTTGCCCGGCTCGTCGCGGCGACTCATCCTACCCACCCGGAAGCTCCGCAAACCGTGAAGGACTATATCCGCTACGGTGCTTCGCCAAGGGCCGCCATTTCCATGGGGGAAGCCGCCCGGGCCCATGCCCTGATGCACGGGAGGCCAACGGTCGGGTTTGAGGATGTTTCCGCTGTAGCAAGACCCGTCATGAACCACCGCCTTATCTTGAACTACCAAGCCCGTTTCGACCGTGTGGAAGCGGAGGATGTTTTGGACAATCTACTGGATTCTATTGATGCCACTGGCCTGGAACTTCCCCCCGACATGGCTTTGCTTGAAAAATGAAACCCCGCTTCGTACCACTCATCGGCCTGTGGGTGGCCGCCAGCCTTACCGCCGCGCCCAACTCCCTGACGATCAAAGAAGTCGGTCTCCATATTGATGCCCATTCCTCCGGGAACACTATCTACCACGGGTACTCTGCCCACCGGTTTACAGTCCTGAACAACGGGAGCTTGCCTCGCAAGGTAACCTTCACTTTGCCTGCCCGTCCTTCTATCGAAGATTTCCGGGTCAATACCATCACCCGTACGTTCACCGTCATGCCGGGTCCCAATCCCTTGACCCTCTACCAACCGCCCCTCCCGTTGAGTAGTTGGAACAAAAACGTCCGCGTCGAGTGCGAAGGGAATGTGGGGATAATTGAGGCGGGGTGGGACAATCGATTGGACACCCCACAAAATTCTGGCTACCAGCGGAACTTAGTCGTGCACTTAGCCCGTAGCCAGAACCAGACCGCCCTCGAAGGCACCCAGGCGCCGGTCTCGGGGTCGGATACGAGGTTCGTCGAATATTTCACTTCCCCGGAGGAAATCGAGAATTGGCCGGGGCATTGGCTGGCTTACTCCGGCTATGACGCCATCGTCCTGACCGAGGCCGAATGGGGGAGGGCTTCGCAAGGGACGAAGGACGCGCTGCGCCGCTGGTCCATGGCTGGGGGGCATATGGTCATGGTCGGGGATCCTTTCCTTGGGCAAGGTGATTCGGTTGCTGGACTCAGTGAAAAGTTCAGCGCGACTGGGTTCGGCAATATTGTGGGGTTAAAGTCCGCAGGGAAACCAGGCGATCCCAACGCAGTCCTTGGGAGGATTGTCGAACAGCTCTATGCTGGGGATATGCCTCGTAAAAACCAGCCTGCCATCCCCATGGTGGCCGGGATCAGGAGAGGGGTCGAAGAGTACCATAACGAGGATGTCCCCGAATACATGGGGTTTGGCCATCATAACGAAGGGGAGGGCGGCTTCAACAGGTTCTTCCAAGTTGTCGAGGGTGCACAGGCACCGGTTGGCCTGGTCATCCTGGTGCTCACGGTTTTCGTCCTCCTGGCAGGGCCGGTCAACCTCATCATCCTTTCCAAAAAAGGGAAACGAGCCTGGTTCCTTTGGACGCTCCCGGCCATATCCTTCGCGACGAGCGGGCTAGTGTTCCTGGTGGCCTTTTTCGGGGAGGGCGTCCGTCCGAAAATCCGGATCGATACCGTTACCGTCCTTGACCAAGGGACACAGGAAGCGACCACGGTGGGCGGGGTTGCTATCTATGCCCCGGTGGCCCCGTCCAAGTTGGAGTTTGGGGGGAACACGGAAGTCACGCCATTGGTGGACAGGAAAAGCTCGGACAGCGGTTCGGGGCGCCGGGTCGAGTGGCAAGATGGCGGATCGCAGGTTTTTACAGGCAAGTGGGTGGCCTCAAGGATTCCAGCCCATTTCGCGCTCAGGAAGTCAGAACACCGGGAGGAGCGGGTCAAGGTGGATTGGACCGGGGAAAAGCCCATGCTCCTCAATGGCCTTGGGGTGGACCTGGACCGGATTTACCTCTATGGTCAGGACGGGACACTTTACAGCGGCAAGAACATCCCGGCGGGTTCCCAAGTCCCCCTTTCGGAGGATCAATCGGGAAGAACCGATAAGAGTTTACCCGTACGAACCGCCCTATGGCAAATTTTGGACGGACATCTGGAAGAGCCTCATCGGTTGGCAGGAAAAAATTCTTATTACGCCAAGTACTCCGCCCCTTCGCCCTTTGTGGAAAACCCGCTCGGTAAGAAGTCTGCCAATGAAACCCATAACGGTGTCCTAATTGGGATTTTCGGAGGGGAGGTGACCCAATGAAAGTGGAAGTCCGTGGCCTCCGCCGGGTGTTTGGCAACACCGTCGCAGTCAACAATGTCTCCTTCGAGTTTGAGGGCGGTCACATCTTCGGGTTCGTCGGTCCCAATGGCGCTGGGAAAACTACGACCATGCGCATCATGGCCACCCTGGACGAGCCGACTTCCGGGGATGTGTACTTGGATGGCGTCTCCGTTGTCCAATACCCCGAACGTGCCCGCAAGATGCTCGGCTTTGTCCCCGACGAACTCCGCCCCTACCGCGACACGACCGTCCATGACTACGTGGATTTCTTCGCCCGTGCCTATGGACTCAGGGCCGCAGAGCGGGAGAGGGCGGTGGAAGGTGTGGAAGAGTTCACCAACATCCTGGGCATCCGGGAGAAGCAACTCCGCGCATTGTCCAAGGGCATGAAGCAACGCGTGAGCCTCGCCCGTGCTTTGGTCAGTGACCCGCAAGTGCTGGTCCTGGACGAACCTGCCGCCGGGCTCGACCCCCGTGCCAGGATCGAACTACGGGAGTTGCTCACCATCCTGGCCAAACAAGGTAAGGCCATCTTCATCAGTTCCCATATCCTTTCCGAACTTACAGAGATCTGCGACGGCGCTGTCTTCATCGAGCGAGGGAGGATCCTGGAAGCAGGGAAGACGGAAGCCCTTCTGGCCAAACGATCCCCCAAGCTATCCTTCACCATCCGTTCCCTGGATCCCCATGAGAAGCTTCTCCGGGACCTCATGGAATGCCCCTTCTCGGAGTCCCCTAGGATTGCCGGGAAGGTCGTCCTTGTCGAAGTGGAAGGCTCGGAGGAGAATGCGGCCGAGTTGTTGGGCATCTTGCTTTCAAAGGGGAACCGGATTATCGAGTACCGCCAGAATAAGGCCAACCTGGAGGACATTTTTATGAATGTGACCGAAGGGAAGGTGCAGTAAGGGCCGGGTTTTCCTGGCTAGACTTTGGGAGACTGCACCCGATGGCAAACAGCCGCTTCGCCAGGATCGGGGAACACCTCCGCTACTTCGACTACAACCCGGTCTTAGTCAAGGAACTCCGGCAGTCCGCGAGCAGCAAGGTCGTGCCTGGGACGTTGCTGCTCTTGATGGGCGGCTTTATCCTGATTACCGTGTTGGTCGCCTTGGTAGGGGAGTTGAGGGGCTTCGGGCGGAAATCCCCGGGGCAGTCGATGTTCGAAGCCTTGGGGCTTTTCCTGGTTTTGGTATCCTTCGTTTTCCTGCCAGTTTATTTGTACTGCCGTACGATGCTGGAGCATGTGGCCGGGAGTGCCGACCTCTCCTTCATTACCTCCCTGACCCCCCAGGCTACCATGGCCGGGAAGTCGAGGTGCGCTGTGTACATGACCACCTTGTTCCACTGTGTGGCCTGGCCGTTCTTCCTTAGCTGCATCCTGATGCAGGGGGTTTACCTTCCCGTCGTCCTGGCTACGGCCTTTTTCCTCTTCGCGCTGAACATTTTGCTGTCAGTCGGGGCGGTGTCCCTGGGGTTGGCCAACCTGGACTTGGTCCCCAAGACTCTGATGGGTCTGGGTTGCGGGGGGATCGCCATCCTTTGGTGCCTTGGGATGGCAAAGGATGCCCTCACCGGCGATGCTGTCCACGAATTGTTGGAAAACCAGTTGCATTGGTGGACGGTTTGTAAACTGGCCTTCTGGGCTCTGGTTGGGTACTGGCTGCTCCGTTTTTGCTACAAGTCGGGCATCCGGTCTGTCCATAATACGAACAAGCGCGACCCGCACCCCTTGCTCCGCTACGCCGTACGCATGAAGAATGTGGACGCTGACGGGAACTATATCGGGCAGTCCTCAGCCTGCCGTGGGATTCGGCTACGCAATGGCACGTCCGCAAAACTTTACCGGAAGCCGGGCAACCGCCGGGAAAGCAATGCCCGGGAGCCGGAGGTTCCCCTTCCAGCGATGGCTCCCTTCAACAAGGATGCACGGAAGGAGGCCGCGATGCGCCTGAGGGATGCCTTGGCCGGTTCTGGCAATGTCCCGGAAGGGTTGGCAGGATTCCCGCTTTGGCCAGGTAATTGGGATCTGAATCCGGTTTGGGTAAAAGATTTTCTCCAGGCGGCACGGAACCCCTATGTCACTTGGACTCTTGCCGGTCTACTTGCCGTCTTTTACCTGGTCACTATTGCCGTCGCCCTGCACGTCGGTTCAGCTTCCCTGGGTTGGGAAATTTTCCAGGCGGTTTCGGGGGTCGCAACTTGGGTATCCAGCCTCTTCATCCCGGTTTACTTCTTTTCCCGAACCCAGTCTGAACGCGGCGGTAGCTACCCGGACTTGCTCTACATTACCGACCTTTCCCCGCAGCGGGTCATCCAGGGAAAGTTCCTCAGTGCCCTTTTCCTGGTAATGTTGTTCTACTCCGTGGCCTCGCCCTTCATGGTTTCCAGCTATTTGTTCAAGGGCATCGACCTTCCGACCATCCTACTTGGTTTGTCGCAATCTGTCCTCCTGAACCTCTTGCTCGCTTTTGGTGCCATTATGCTTGGGCTCGTGCCCATGCCACCGCCCTCCAAGTTTTTGTTGGGTGCCGGGGCTTGGTATGGGGCGATCTGCGGGGCAGACTGGTTGGAGAAATCCGGAGGCTTCCCTGTCCCCTCACTGGCCGAAGCTGGCTATGGCTCCGCCGAACTCGTCCAGTGCGGTCTCTATGCAGTGGATACGGTCTTGCTCGCCGGGCTTCTCTACCAAGCCTCCGTCGCCCTTGTTTCCCCCAAATCCCAGAACCGTGCCCTCCCGGTACGCAAATACATCACTAGCGCCCTTCTCCTCTTTTGCGGCCAATTCCTCTACCTGTCCTGGGCGGTCGGTGAACCTGGCCTTGCCACCGGAACGATCCGTTTTGCTGGAGCCTTTGTCCTGGCTGGCTTCCTTTTTTTCGCCTGCCGGAAAGAAACCCGCATGGGGTCCCGGCTCCGTTGGCAAGTCCCCAAGCCCGGCCTTTCCAGGCTGGCGGCTTTCCCGTTTTTCAATGGGAAGTTCCAAGGGCTCCTCTGGTTACTAGCCTTGTGGGGTGCCTTTCACTCTGGCTTTATTGCCTGCGGGGTGGCCGTGGAATCTTTCCGCACTCCATTCCCGGAGAAAACCATGGGGTATGTTACTCTATGCACGGGAATGGGTACTGTCGTCTTGTACGCATTCGCCTATACCCTTTTTGCCATTGCCTTCCAAAGGCTGGTTTTCAAGAAGGGGCCGAACTGGGTCGCCGGGGTCGCATACCTATCTTTTTTGTACTTTCCCGCCACCTTGCCTGCCATCCCCGGCATCTACTTACACACCGACTTTCTTGGATCGGCCTGGTCTGCACTGTTGCTGTCCAATGGAACCGACCCGGAGTCCCTCTACCCCCACTTGGCCACTGCTTTATTACTCACACTCGTCGGCCTCGCCATCCACTACCGATGGATCTTTTCCCGCCTCCGTGCCTTCTTCTGACCAGGGGACATTCCACTGAACTTGTCGCCGTCGCCTCGACGGGTGGCAATCGTTAAAAAGATCACTCGGGCGCGCTTATCTTAGCATCTCCCATGTTTCGTTTCCGAAAGTATCTCGAGCGGCGGTTAAAAACCGCCGCTCCGAGAAGTTGCCAATCCAATCGGAAATTACTTTTGAGAATCCTTTGATTTCCTCAGCTAAAGAATAAGTCTGAATGGAGCGGAAAGGCGAACCCTGTGCGGATTTTGACCTGCTCGCCGCATAGCCGGCGATTGTCCAAGGCTTGTCCTTGGCCATCGTAGACCTCCGGCATTTCGTGGGTATCCCTGATTTCAAGGCGGAGGCTTGGTGACTCGGCGTTCCCGGGGTTTGGGTCACTTCCGGATGACAGTCAGGGTAACATCCTTCTCACCGTAGTTGATTTTGAATTTGGTTCCTTCGTCACTTTCAGCCACGTCATCCAGATTTGAGAATTTGCCAGTGATGGATTGTGC
>JAYPDO010000091.1:0-17233 GCA_038125285.1 Opitutia bacterium | reverse complement strand
AAATTAAAATAAGAGCAAAATTAATTGAAAACCGTCTCCAACTGCGGAACTTGGGTTAGCCTTGCCGACGATTTCCCCTGACCAACCATCCTTCTCCAAAAACCTCGCTGCTGGTAGTTTGGTAACCACCTTGTCCATTGTTGATTCCGACTCCGGCTTGGAGGAATACATGGGCAATAAAGGAATGGCCACCGGCTCCACCCACAGCTTGTTCATAAAGGTGGACGGCTCCCTCTGGGCCACGGGCAATAACCTCTCCGGGCAGCTTTGCGACGGGAATTCTGGCGGGGATTACTGGGATTTTGACGTGGGAGTCGACAGGAATTCGCCGATCCTGGTGGTGGAATCCGGGGTGAAGGCCGTTTCCGCGGGGGAAGAGCATAGCCTCGTCCTGATGGAGAATGGTTCCCTTTGGGCTGCCGGGGGCAACCAGTACGGGCAACTGGGAAATGGTACCACCGATGACTCCCCGAACTTGTCCCGAATCTTGGCCTCCGGGGTTGTTGCCTGTTCCGCGGGTTTGCAGCACAGTTTGTATGTCCTGTCCGACGGTTCATTATGGGGGATGGGTTTGAACGAATGGGGAGCTTTGGGGGATGGTTCGGAAGAGGGGCAAAACCTTTGGCAAATGGATCCGGTAAAGGTCGTCGATTCTGGCGTGACCGCCTGTTCCGCTGGCAAGGAACACAGTTTGTTCACAAAGTCAGACGGTTCGCTTTGGGCGATGGGCGCCAATAATTTCGGGCAACTTGGGGACGGGACAGGCATCGACCAATATTCCCCGGTAAAAATAAGGGATTCCGGCGTGAAGGCTATTGCCGCCGGGGGGAGCCATAGTTTGTTCGTGATGTCGGACGGTTCCCTTTGGGCAATGGGGGACAACTTTGCAGGGCAGCTCGGGGACGGTACCCAGGAAGACCGGCTTCTCCCCGTCCAAATCGTCCCATTCGGGGTGATGGATGTTGCGGCTGGGGAGTTGTACAGCGTTTATGTTCTGTCGGACGGCTCGGTTTGGTCGATGGGTTGGGCACATTTGGGCAGGCTCGGGAACGGTGCTTCCTTCGGGAACGAATTGTCCCCAGTCCAGGTAATTGATGGCGGGATCACCAAGGTTTCCGCCGGGCAAGACCATTGGTTTGCATTGGGGGCGGACCATACTCTCCTCGGCATAGGCCTGAATTACCACGGGCAGCTCGGGGCCGGGGTATCCGGGGGCTCTGCCAGCCAATTTTCAGTAGGGATCGACTATTCGGAGCCCACCTTGGTATCCGGTGTCCAATACAGCTTATCCGGGAGTGTGGGGGATGATGACGCCCAGTTTTTCACCTTGTCGGGAAACCGTCTATTTTTGTCCGCCCCGGTCAACTTCCTCGGCCGGTCCAGCTATACGGTGCAAGTGTTGGCGTTGACGGAAGACGGGCAGTATATCGATGAGTTCCTAGCCCTGGATGTCGATTTGGAAAATCTCTCTGATTCCAATCCCGGCGCCGTCCCGCTTGGTTCCTCAGGCTGGGTATTCCAGGATTGGTTCGGACTCTATTATTCTGGCTCCCCGTCCTGGATATACCATGGGGCAACGGGATGGTTGTACTTGGACAACGACCCTGCTGGCGAAGGCTACTGGGTCTGGTCCCTTGGGCTGGGTTGGTTGTGGGTTGCCCCGGCCCATTACCCCTGGACGTACCGGAATGGCCATGGGTGGGTTTATTTCCCTTGGGTCCCAAGTGCGCGGGTTTATTACGACCCTGGGGTTCCGGGGTGGGTTGGTTGGGAATAACCCGTAGTCCCTGGCTCTTTATACCTCCTTATTTTTTCCTGGTTGCCTTTGGCTTCCAGTTCGGGTCGGGCACATGGTTCGTTTGCATCAAGCTCACTGCTTGATCCACAAGCCCAGGGTTTTCCTTGGAGACATCATGGGCTTCTTCCTCGTCCACGGAAATATCGAACAGCTCGATTTTTCCGGTGAACATGGGCCTGCGGATAGCTTTCCATTTGCCGAAGCGGACGGCCTGCCCGTTGTTCCCTTCATAAAATTCCCAGTACAGGGGGGATTTTCTTTCCCATTCATTTGCAGGCGGGCTGCCTTTGAGAGTGCCGAGGAAGCTGTCGGAATTCAGGCCGCAAGGGATGGGTTGGCTGGAAAGTTCGGCGGCTGTGGCCATGATGTCGCCAAAGTACCATTGGTGCGGGCTTTGGCTACCGGCTTCGATCGTGCCCGGCCACCAGGCGATGGTCGGTACACGGATCCCGCCTTCGTAAAGGTCGCGTTTGATTCCCCGGTATTGGCCATTGGAATTGAAAAATTCCGGGCTGTGGCCACCCTCACGGTGTGGGCCATTGTCCGAAGTGAAAAGCACGAGGGTCTTCTTTTCGATGCCGAGTTCCCTGAGCAACTCCATCACTTGGCCAGCATAGCCGTCGACTTTCTTTATGACGGCCGCGAAACCTTTTTCTGGCTCCGGCCAATTTTCCGTGTCAAACGGCGCGTTGGAAGGCGCTTCCATCCCGTTTTGGCCTCCTTCGTTGTTGGCGTGAGGAAGGTTAAGGGCATAGTAAAGGAAGAAGGGCTTTCCTTCCTGTTGGCTTTCCCTGATGAAAGCAAGGGAGTCTGTGACGAACAAGTCCGGGGCGTATTGTGCCCGCTTGATGGCAACGCCGCGTCCGCCCATCGGTGACTTTGGGTCTTGGAAGGGCTTCCATTTGTCGGCCACTACATTGTCGAGTTTCTCGACTTTCCCATCCCGGATAAGGTACTCCGGGAAGCAGTTGTGGGCGTGCCACATGTTGATGTAGCCGTAAAAGTGGTCGAAACCCACGTCATTGGGGTTGGTGAGGTTGTCCGGTGTGCCGATGCCCCATTTACCCACGCACCCGGTGGCATACCCGGCAGTTTTGAGGAGGGAAGCCAGTGTCGTCGTTCCTGGTTGGAGGATGATCGGTTCAGAGGAGTTCCCCCGCACGATGGTGTGCCCCATGTGTTTGCCCGTCATCAGGACGCTCCTGGATGGTGCACAAACCGTGCATCCTGCGTAGAATTGGGTAAGCCGCATCCCTTCGCTGGCCATTTTGTCCAACCATGGGGTCTTGAGGGTTTTCTGGCCGAAAGCGCCGATGTCCCCGTATCCCAAGTCGTCGGCGAGGATGATGACCAAGTTGGGCTTGGCCTCTAGGAAACCGGTAAGGATGGTAAGCAGGAAGAGGGCTGGTATGGATTTTGGCATGGAGGGGGATAGTGGTCTCTTATTCCTTGGGGCTTGGTGGCGGCCTATAATTGGGGTCGTCCGGGGGCTTGGACAGGATTTGGTGGAGGAGTTCGATGGTGTCCTGCCCCAGGGTAAAATTCCCTGTTCCGTCCAGGCCGGCTATTTGGAGGGAGCCGCTAAGCCTTTTTGATAAGTTGATTTGCAGGGAGGTTTGGGGAGGGTCGTTCCCAGGGGGAAGATCCCAGGTCGCGGAGAGTTTGTAGTCCCATTTTGCCGTCTTGCCTTGGTTGGGGTATTGCTCCGGGTTAAACGGGCCTTCCAGGAAGTCCTTGGCCGAGAGGGTTTTCAGGTGCACTGCCAAGGCGAGGACTTTCGGGTCTGCTTGGGCTGGGTTGGCAGGGTCGGCTCCATCCTGGGGGAGCTTGGCCAGGATTTTGTCGCCTGGTTTTGCCTTTAGTTCGAAACTGGCCAGTTTGGCTTCAGGGGGGACGGGGTTGTTGGGATGGATCCTGCGCAGGCGGTAATGGATCGGGTGTGCCAACAGGCGGTCGGTCGTCCGGTTGGGAAGTTCATAGACAAAGGGGCTGCTTTCCAGTTTGGCGTAGAGGGGTTCGCCGCTTTCCGGCCTCCCGAAATGGATGGCCAGGGCTTTGGACCCCTCTTCCGGGGTCTTGAGGGCAATGGTGAGGAGAGGGGACTCCAGTCCCATGCGTTGGAGGTCTTCAACGGAGGGGGCATCATTGGGGAAGTGGGTCGCATTGAGGGCAAGCAGGGTCTGGAGGAGCTTGGTGACTTGGGCGTTTTCCGCGGCAGTCCAGCGGGGTTGCCCCTGATCCTGGACTTGCCAGTCGCCGCCTTCCAACTTTTGGAGGGTGGTGTTGGTACCATCTTTGGTGAGGGTAATGTTCGAAATAGCCTGGGCGTTGAAGTGGAGGAAGTTCTTTTGCCGGAAATAGGTTTGGGCATTACGGAGGTTTTTAAATGGGGCGGCGGAGACTGTGAATGGGGTGTTCGGATAGTCCTCGAGTTTGGCGTAGAGGTGGGGAACCCCTGGCTCGATCGGTTCGGCGAGGTGGAGGGTCTGGCTTTCCCTTGTGCCGTGTAGGGTGATGCGGATGTCCGGTTTGAGCAGGGCGGCCTGGGCCTCGGCGGAGTTCTTTTCGTCGAGGAATTGGAAGACCTTCACATTCTGTAGGTGGTTGAGGGAATTGTTGACCAGGGGTGTGTTGGCCTTGGTGTTGATCGGTGCCTGCAGGGACCACTCGTCATCCGTCTTGTCCAGGCGGATTTTGGTCAGGTTGCCATTGTCGTTAATTTGCAGGCTGATGGTATTTACATCAATGATCGGGAGGGTGAGGACTTCTTGGCTTCGCCATTGGTCGGGTTTGTCCAGCAGGGTTTGTTCGAGTTGTTGGCTGATAGCGTAAACGAACTTCCTGCTGGGACCCAAAATATAGGTCTTGTTGCCCATCCCGGTGGGGGATCCGAATGCGATGCTTTGTTTTTTCTCACCCCAGCCCAGGGTGAGGAGGAGGTGGGGTTCCTGGAGACCGTAGTCGCCAAGGTTTTGGTTGGCTTTGATGAGGCTGTCTACCGTGAAACTGTAGTTCTTCGGGAGGAATTGGATTTGGTTGAGGATCTGGTTGATGTGGTAGGGGTTTGCTGGCCAGCGTTTGGGCTCCTCGATTTGCCAGGGTTGGTCCTGGGGTTTCCGTAGGAATCTCGGGCTACTTTCACCGAGTTTAGGGCTTTCGACCCGCAGGGTGTCGGCGAGTTGGACTTCCGGGCCAAAGATTTGCGCCGAGCCGTCCTCTGCCCCATTTTCCTGTTCGGGGTTTGGGCTAAGGGTGAGGATGATGGCTGACAGCGTTGCACAAATGGCTAATAGGGTGAGCGTGGCGCGATAGCGCATGGATTTCCTTTTTTCCGGGCGGTTAGTGCCGTCTTGTGAAGTAGCAGATGATTCCCAGGGCGAAGATCGCTAGTGGTGGGATCAAGAGGCGGCTGTATTTGAGTTTGGTAAATTCCTTGGTGTCGAGGTTGGCTTCGTATTGGAGGATGGGGCGAGGAGGGATGTCGAGCAGGGTAAAGCGGTCTAGGTTCCACATCAGGCAGTTATGGAGCAGCCGTTGGTTGCCCCTATGCTTGAAGCCGTTGTTGGTCAGCCATTTGCTATTTCCGAACACAGTCACTTTCCCGCCCGCGATGTGGATGCCCTGTTGGCCTGCCTTGCGCTCGGACACTGCCCCGAGGCTAATGGGTCCAGGGGGGTCGATGGGGTCTTGGGTTGGAGTTTTGGACTCCCGGTAATCCACCTCCGCCCAACTGCCTTCCCTTGAGAAAAGGAGTGAGGCCACGCTCCTGGTCTCGTCGTTGGGCGCCCCGAAGTCCGGGCGGACCGGGCGGCTTTGGCCGAATAGGACAGGGATATGGTCTTCCCCCAGGCTTTGGGTGATTTGGTGTCGGGAGTATTCCCTCACTAGGGTTGTCCCTTTTATTGAAAGGGCACTGTTGTCGGGGGGTTCGATGACCAAGCGGTCGTCCACTTCGATCCCCCACTCCCTGAAGATTTCGTCCAAGCCGTGGTTAACGAAGGGGTCTACCAGTGCCAGGAGCCTCCCGTTGCGTTTGTCCAAGTAGTCCTTCAGAAGGATCAGTTCTTCCAAGGTGAAGGGGAATTGGGGGGAGGCGATAATGAGAAGTTTCGCGTCCGCCGGAATCCGCCCGGCCACTTGCAAATTTAGGGGGAGGGGATCCACGTTCCGGTATTGGAGGAAGGCAGCAGCATCTGTAACCCCCCTGACCGGATCCGCTTGGTCGAGCAAGAGTTCCCCATGCCCTTGGAGGAAATAGACCCTATCCTTTTCGTCCTGGATCACATGCAGGATGGAAGAAGTGAAGAGGCGTTCTCCGCTAAATTGGATCGCATTGGCGCGTATCCCGTTTTTTGCTGGGATCTTGAGTTGGGCTGCCGGGATCAGTCGGATTTGCTTCCCGCAGGTGAATAGGATGCTATTTTCCTCCCTGAGGTTATAATCCCGGGATAGTTCCCGCGCCCGATCCCTGTCCATGTAGATGTCCACGTATTCGACGATGAACCGGGTCGCCCCCCCTTTATTGGCATGGTGTTCGTATTCCTTGAGGGTCTTGTGGATTTGGTTCCTTATCCAGAGCTCCTCTGAGTCTTCGTTCGCCGTTGGAGCTGATGTCACGATGACCCGTACTGGCTTCTGGGGATCGATTTTACGAAGGTAGGCTTGTGTTTCAATGGACAGGGAATGGATGTCCGCCGGGGTGAGGTCCGTCCGCTTGTAAAACCGGGTACCTAGGTAATTGACCTGGAGATAGATGACGGCCAGCAGGACGAGTTGGACCAAGAAATTGGCGACCTTGAGCCTCCTGGCGACCCGGAAATCCGTGGTTTTGAGGTTCACCGGTTAGCCTTTTGTTCGATAATGAGTACCGCTCCGCCGAGGAAAATGGCGGTGGAGGTGAGGTACAGGATGAAGGGTCGGGTATCCAGGATCCCGCGGCTGAAGTCTTCCAAGTGCCGGAAGGTGCTGAGGTAATCCAGGGTATGGTGCCAACTCTCCGCCATTTGCTTGGGGATTTCAATCTGGGGGAAAAACAGATATTCCCCCAATACGATGATGAAGAGGATGCCGAAACTGAGGAGGCTGGCGACCAGTTGGCTCCGGGTCAGGCTACTGGCGAATATCCCTGCGGCGATGTGCATTGTTCCAGAAACGGCGATGAAGAGGTATCCTCCCAGGAGGGGGGCGGGCTCCAGGAAGTTGAAGTTTGTCCGGCCGTAGGGGATTTCAAGCTGGGAGAGGGCTGGATACAACAGCGCCAGTAGCCACAGGGTCATATAAACTGTGTAGGCAGCCCAAAACTTGCCGATCACGATAGTGGGGGTTGTCGTCGGGGTCGTAAGGAGGGTTTCCAGGGTGCCAAGCCGCCGTTCTTCCGCCAGGGTTTTCATGGTCAGGAGTGGCACCATGAAGATGACGGGGATCCAGAAATATTGGAAGAGGGAGGTCGTGGGCAGCTCCTCGCTGGGTAGGGTGGGAAGGATGTGCCACGTGTAGAGGTACCAAAAGAGCATCAAAAACAGGAACCCGGCGATGTATGTGGCAGGTGAGATAATCAGGAGGAAGATCTCGTGGCGGTAGATGACCCCGATGTTTTTCATGGGCTGGCCGAACTTCACTTAGTTGGTGCCTTTGGCGGCGGAGGGTTTCCGGGTAAGCGTCGCTTCCCAACTCCGTTTGGTGGCCGCGAGGAAAATTTCTTCGAGGCTGGGTTCGATGTGTGCCAATTCGCAGAGGGTGGCTTTGGTCTTCCCTTGGATCGCCTGGATGATCCTTTCCCCGCAGACCTTGATGTCGAATGTCTTGAAGGTGAAGGTGCTTTCGGTTTTGCCCCCTTCTTCCATGATAGCGGGTATCTCTACCTTCGGATCCAGTTCCCTGAGGATGTTCACTACTGCTTTATTGTCCCCTTTTGTCGTGATCTTCCACGTGTTACCGGGTACATATTCGTGCCGGAGTTCCGAAGATTTCCCTTGGGCGACGATCCTTCCTTGGTTGATGATGAGGATCCGGTCGCAAAGCAGTTCCACTTCTGGGAGGATGTGGCTCGAGAGGATGAAGGTCATCCGGCCCCTGCGATTTTGGATCAAGTCCCGGATGATCTTGGTCTGGTGGGGATCCAGGCCGATTGTCGGTTCGTCCATAATCAGGATTTCGGGGTGGGTCAGCAAGGCGTCCGCAATCCCAACCCTTTGCCGAAAACCCTTGGAAAGGGAGCGGATGATTCTCCGGCGGGCTTTGTGGTGGAGGTCGCAATTTTCCAGGGCTTCCTCTACCCTGTTGTTGATTTCATGGGGAGGGATTTGCTTGAGCTTTGCCCGGTACCGCAGGTACTCGATTACGCGGAGGTCTTCTGGCAGGGGGTTGTTCTCAGGCATAAAGCCAACAATTTTTTTGATCCCGTCAGGATTGTCCGCAACTGAGATCCCCCCGAGGTAGGCACTGCCGGAAGTGGCATGTACCAGTCCGCAAAGGATGCGCATGGTCGTGCTTTTCCCCGCCCCGTTCGGGCCAAGGAACCCGATCACCTCGCCCTTTTCGATTTCGAAACTGACGTCCTCGATGGCCATGACGGGGCCATAGGATTTGGTGAGATTCCGTGCTTGAATGCTGATTTCCGGCTGGGGCTTCATTTTTGCCAGCCAAACATGGCGGGCTCAGCGCGTGGGCGCAAGATAGGATTGGGGTTGCATGCGGGTTTTTGCCTACTTTTGAGTTTTTGTTTAACTCGGCGATTACGCCCGCTTCCGCTCCAGGAGCCCAAGCAGGGAGTTTACTTTTTCCCCGACCGCCCTCGGGGATTGTGGCCAGGACGGGGTGTTGGCATCTCCGGGGTTGAGGGCGCCCCGGTTGGCGTGGTAGAGGTTGTCCACCTTATCGTAGAGCCTGGATTGCTGGAGTAGCAGTTGCCTGAGCTCTTTTGTGAGGGTGGCTGCGACCCTTTCGGCCGAGGCGCTTTCGTTTTGGTAATGCATTTGCTTTTAGACAAGCTACACAACTACGAACCTTTTCATTGCTCAACTCTACAAGCATTATTTTTGGCCGAAGGGTTTCCTTTAGTTCGGCTAATGCAGGGTGTAGTTTTCCTAATCTGTGTTTCCGTGCCGCGGACAGCCTCAGCCCGGTGGCGTAGCTAGTCTGGACTGGCCTTGGTGGGAGGGTTTGCCCGGGCATCCCCTCGTTACAGGTTCCTCAAATGGGTAGCCAAGGTATTTGCGAATTTTGGCCCGATCCCCGGGATTTTTTGGAGTTCCTCCGGCTTGGCTTTTTTCAGGTCTGCCAAATCCCTGAAATGCTGCAGAAGGATTTTTTTCCTGGAAGGTCCAATCCCCGGGATTTCTTCAAGGAAGGAGTTCCGTATCGCCATGCTACGTAGCTCGGCATTGAAGTTGTTGGCAAAGCGGTGGGCTTCGTCCCTGACCCGCTGGAGCAGCCTGAGGGCAGGATTTTTCCTTGAAAGATGGAGATCTTCATTTTCTCCGGGGAAAACAAGGGTCTCTTCTTTTTTTGCCAAGCCAACGATGGGGGGGATGCAGGGGATTAGGTTGGACTCGAGTGCGGCCAGCGCAGCGTTGACTTGCCCTTTTCCCCCGTCGATGAGGATGAGGTCGGGCAGGGGTTTGTTTTCATTGTGCAGGCGGACGTATCTTCGGGTGACGACTTCGTGCATGGCGCGAAAATCGTCATTCCCTATGAAGGTCTTAATTTTAAAACGGCGGTACTGGGACTTGTCCGGCGCACCGGACAGGAAATGTACCATGGAGGCGACGCAAAAGGATCCTGAAATGTGGGATATGTCGAAACACTCGATCTTTGCGGGAGGGGAGGGGAGGCCGAGGGTTTCCTGGAGCACTTTAAGGGGGATGGAGTTGTCCCGGTCGGTGCGTAGGTCGTGCTTGAATTTGCGGTTTGGGGAAATGGTTTCGCGCAGGGCTTTTGCGAGGTCGCGGAGCTCGGCGGCCTTTTCGTACTGCAGGTTTTGGGATGCCTGTAACATTTCCTGCTCCAGCTCCTTTAGCCATTCCTTCGATTTTCCTTCGAGAAATTGGCAGGCGAGGTTCACTCGCTCCTTGTATTCGTCCGGAGTGATTTCATTGGGGTGGCCGTAAATTTCGGCCCTGGCATCCTGGTAGAGCTGGAATGTGCCGTCCTCCCTGACCCCCGAGGGTGTGGCGTTGTTGAGCAAGATACCGAATTTGGTCTGCAATTCCCGGTAGGTCGTGCGGACGAGTTTGGTGTAGGGGAAGGGGCCGTAGTAGCGGGATTTGTTATCCTTCCGTGTTCGCACAAGCTGGAATTTCGGGATGGGGTTGTGGATGTCCACCCGTATCATGAGGAACCTTTTGTCGTCCGTCAGCATCGTGTTGTGCCGGGGGCGGTGTTCCTTGATGAGCTTGCTTTCCAGGAGGAGGGCTTCCGCGTCGGAGCGGACGGAAATCGTCTCAAAATCGCGGATCAGGCTGATCATCGCGTTGACCTTGGGTTGTTGGTAGGTTTGCTTCCGGGATGGTTGGAAATAGGAGGAGACCCGGCGCTTGAGGTTTTTTGCCTTTCCTACGTACAGGGTGCGCCCCAGGGCGTCTTTCATGAGATAAACACCGGGGGTTTCCGGGAGTCTGCGGACTTTTTCCTTTAATTCGTCTTTCGGTGTCTTCATGTTCTGCACCCCGTCCATACCTGTTTGATTTGATTATTGGAAGCGTTACCCCGAGATTGTTGCGTTTTATGAGTAAGCCTGTGCTAGTCGATGTTTTGAATTTTGGCGATGAGCTGTTGATGGGGCTGCGTGTGAACGGGCACCTGGCGTTTCTTGGCCGTGAATTAGCCCGCCATGGCGTCTCCGTCCGGCGCAACGAGGTCATCCGCGACGATGTGGAGGAAATCCGCTCGGCTTTCCTGAGGTCATGGGAGGAGTGCGACATCGTGATCACGACCGGAGGTCTCGGCCCCACTGTCGACGACCTGACCCGTGAGGTGGTTTCGGACGCCTTGGGCTTGAAACTGGAGTTGGTGGATTCCGTGAAGGTGGCTTTGGAGGAGAGGTTCGCACGACTTGGACGGACGCTCAGCTCGAACAATTTGCGCCAGTGCTACGTGCCCGAGGGCGCAGAGGTATTGATGAACATGCATGGGACCGCCCCGGGGATCCTCATGTCCATGAAAGGGAAGTTGCTGTTGATGCTGCCTGGCCCCCGAAGCGAACTGGAGCCCATGTTCACGAACCAGGCCTTGCCCCGATTGCAGGAAGAAGGGTTCCTCAGTGACGAAGAGCAGTATATCCAGCTCCGTACTTTCGGGATCCCGGAGTCCGCTCTGGAGCAAAAGTTGCGCCGTTTTCTTAAAGGCTACTCCGGGTTGAAAATTTCTTACTGTGCGCATGTCGGCGGGGTGGATCTGCGTTTGGCTCCGGACGGGGATGATGGCTTTTCCATTGGTGGCCTCCGCGGCATTGCCGAACATTGCATGGAGATGCTGGGGGAGGATTTCGTGTGCTTCGGGGACGACTCTGTCGCGGAGATCGTTCTGGCCTACCTCCGCGCCCAAGGTCGGACCCTGGCTGTCGCCGAATCCTGCACCGGGGGCTTGCTCGGGGGGATTTTTACAGATGTTCCCGGTGCGTCGGACCTCTTCCAGGGCGGTATCGTCGCCTACAATGAAGACATTAAGATTGAGCACTTGGACGTCCCGGAGATCATTATTCAGCAACATGGCTCCGTTAGCCCGGAGACCGCGGTTGCCATGGCTACCGGGGTGGCCGAAAAGTTTTCCGCCGATTATGGCTTGAGCACCACTGGGTTCGCTGGCCCAGGGGGAGGAACAGCCGACTGCCCCGTCGGCACGGTTTTCATCGGCCTGCACACCCCGCTTGGGGCTTGGTCCCACCGTGTCCACATCGAGGGCAGCCGCAACGTGATCCGGGAACGGGCCGCCAATGTCGGGGTCGACTGGCTCCGGCGCAAACTTGTGCAACACATGTTGGAGGAAGTTTTCTCGACCGTGGTATTCTCCATGGGGGCAGGCATCTAAGGGCAAGACCGTTGGCAAAAGCCTTCACATTCATCTGTGGTGAGGACGATTTCCTCGTCTCCAACGAGGGGAAACGCATTTTCCTCGGGATGACCGAAGGCGTGGAGGACGACCTCTCCAAGGAGGTCATCGACGGCCGGGCGGGGAAGGCCGACGAGGTCGTGCAAGTGGTCACCTCTTTTATTTCTGCCGCGCAGACCATGTCCCTTTTTGGGGACAAGAAGACGGTTTGGCTCAAGGATGTCTCCTTCTTAGGCGACGGGAAACTGGCCAGTGCCAAAGACACCCTGGCCGAGATCGACCGCCTCAAAGGTTTCCTGGAAACCGCTGACCCGGATAGCGTGAACCTCCTCATTACGGCCAGCCCAATTGACCGCCGCCGCGCATTCCTCAAGTGGGTGCAGAAAAACAGCGAATTTCAATTCATCGAAGGCGGCAACGCCAACGACCTCGCCGTCCACATCCGCCGCGAACTCGACCCAATGGGGGCGGAAATTTCCCACGAAGCCCTCCAGTTGCTGACCCAAAAAGTCGCGGGCAATGCCAGGTTGGGCGTCTCCGAAGCGGTTAAGTTGGCAACTTACGCCCGGGAGGGGGATGCTGCCAAAATTGAAGAACACCACGTCCGTGAAATGGTTCCCGACCCGATGGAGGGAGACTTTTTTGAATCAACCGACCATTTTTTCAGCGGCGACCTCCAAGCCACCCTCGCCTCCCTAGACCGGTATTTTTTCCACAACTCGGAAGCCCGGCCCCTGCTTGCCAGCTTCCAATCCCGCAACCGTGTCCTTATCCAGGCTCGTACCCTACTGGACGGCGGGGAAATCCGCCTCGGCTACCGTGGCATCGATAAAGGCGAACTTGGCGCTGCCGGGGCCAAGTACCTACAGTTTTACGGTGGTTCCACTGCTAAAAGCGGGCTCAACGTCTTCACCCAGAACCCCTGGTACCTTGGGAAAATAGCCCAGCAGGCAGAGCGCCTCAAACTCCGGCAGTTGGTGGACTTCCAAGTCGAGTTTGTCGCGGCGTTCCTCGGTTTGGTGGACAAGCCGAACGACCACCACGAGGTCATGCGGGACCTGGTGGTGAAGTGCCTCGGGTAACCCCTTTCCGCTGCTAACCCACCGAATTTCCAATGAGTGCAACCAAAGCAACTGTCTCCAACGTATTGGCCGAACGCTACGCAACCGCCGAGATCTGCGACATCTGGTCCCCAGAAGGGAAAGTCCGGATGGAGCGGGACCTGTGGATCGCCGTATTAAAAACACAGGAGGCACTTGGGATTTCGATCCCGGCCGGCGCGATTGAAGCCTATGAAAAAGCCCGTGACCAAATTGACCTCGCCTCCATTACCGAGCGCGAACGCACAACCCGCCACGATGTAAAATCCAGGATCGAGGAATTCAACTCCCTGGCCGGGTTCGAGCAGGTCCACAAAGGCATGACCAGCCGGGATCTCACCGAGAACGTGGAGCAACTCCAAGTCTTCCGTTCCCTTGGCATCATCATGGGCAAAGCCGCTGCCGCCCTCCACCAAATCGCCGCCAAAGCCCATGATTATAAAGACCTCGTCCTGACCGGGCGTACCCACAATGTCGCTGCCCAGCCCACCACCTTTGGCAAAAGGCTCGCCATGTTCGGCCAGGAACTGCTCCGCGGCTGCCAAGTCCTCCAGCACCACATCGGCACCTACCCCGTCCGGGGGATCAAAGGTGCCGTCGGCACCCAGCTCGACCTGGCCACCCTCCTGGGTGGCGACCTGTCCAAAGTTGAGGAATTTGATAACCGGATGCGAGGGTACCTCGGCCTTCCAGGTTCCTTTACCGCCGTTGGCCAAGTTTATCCCCGGAGCCTGGACCACGAAACCGTTTCCGCCCTCTTCCAGCTTTGCTCCGGACCCTCCAGTTTTGCCAAGACCCTCCGGCTCATGGCCGCGCATGAACTGGCCTCCGAAGGTTTTGCCAAAGGCCAAGTCGGCTCCTCTGCCATGCCCCACAAGATGAACAGCCGCAGTTGCGAGCGCATCAACGGGTTCCATGCCATCCTCCGTGGCCACGTCACCATGGCCTCTTCCCTGGCCGGGGACCAGTGGAACGAAGGCGACGTATCCTGCTCCGTCATCCGCCGGGTCGTCCTGCCCGACGCATTTTTCGCTGCCGACGGCCTCCTCGAAACTTTCCTGACCGTCCTTAATCAAATGGACGCCTATCCGGCTGTCATCGAAGCGGAAAACCGCCGTTATTTCCCCTTCCTATCCACAACCACCATCCTCATGGAAGCCGTCAAAGCCGGGGTCGGGCGCGAAATTGCCCACGAAGCGATCAAGGAACACGCCGTCGCCACCGTCAAAGACCTCCGTTCCGGTGCCATTTCCCAGAACAACTTGGTCGACCGCCTGGCATCCAACGGGAGGCTTGGCCTTGGGCGGGACCAAATCCAGGCCATTACGGAAAATGCCGCCGCCCTCCTGGGCAATGCCCAAGCCCAAGTCGAGGCCTTCCACTCCGAAGTGGGAGAATTTGTTTCCGCCTATCCGGAAGCGGCCAAATACGAGCCTGCCCCCTTGCTTTGATCCCTCTTAGTTAGTGCGGATCGGGCTGTTTCGGCGGGTTGCTGCACACGCCTGAAACCTTTTTTTAGCCCCCTGCGGGTTTGGGGTTGCAGAAAATCCAGCCCAGGTTACACCATCTCGCTCCCAAAACTGAAATATACCCATCAAGACCATGGCCGAAGTACTAGAAGGAAACTGTCTCGTCGCCCAATCCGGCGGCCCCACTTCCGTGATCAATGCAAGCATTGCCGGTGTAGTCCAGGAAGCGCTGGAACACCCCTGCATCGAAGAAATTTATGGCGGTCTGAACGGCGTCCTCGGGATACTCAAGGAAGAAATCATCGACCTGGCCGAGGAGTCCCAGCAAAACATCCGTGGCCTCCGCTACACGCCGGCCGCCGCCCTCGGGACCTGCCGTTTCAAGCTCAAGCGCGCCGAAGATTACAACCGGATCCTCGAAGTGTTCGAAGCCCACAATATCCGCTATTTCTTCTATGCCGGCGGCAACGATTCCCAGGACACGGCCAACAAGATTTCCAAGCTCGCCAAGGAGCGCGGTTTTGCCATGCGTGCCATCGGCATCCCCAAGACGATCGACAATGACCTCGTCATTACCGACCACTGCCCGGGCTACGGCAGCGTCATCAAATTCATCTGCACCACCATCAAGGAAATGTGCCTCGACCACGAGGCCATGGGTCAGCACGACCTCGTCTCCATCATCGAAGTCATGGGGCGCAATGCTGGTTGGATCGCCGCCGGTGCCACCCTGGCCAAGGGGAATAAAGAAAACCCCGACAAACCGCCCCACTTGATTTACCTCCCGGAGGTTCCCTTCAACACCGAAAAGTACCTGGATGACGTTAAGCGCGTCCTCAGCCGTAACAAGTACTGCATGGTCGTCGTCGGCGAAGGCTTGGTCGATGCGGACGGCAACTACGTCAATACCGCCAGTACTGCGACCGACGCCTTTGGCCATGCCCAACTCGGCGGTTGTGGTGACTATCTCCAGCGTTTGGTCGAGGAAAACCTCGGCATCAAGGCCCGATCCGCCAAGCTCGGCATTACCCAGCGTGCCGCCGCCCATTGCTCTTCCCAGGCCGAAAATGACGAAAGGTTCATGGCCGGACGTGCCGCCGTCAAAGCTGCTGTGGCAGGGGAGACGGACAAGATGATAGTCCTTACTCGTTCCAATGATGGCGACCAATATGTCTGTGAAACTGGCCTTGCCCCTCTTGAAGACATAGCCAACGGCGTCAAGATGCTCCCTAAAGAGTGGATCAATGAGGATGGCGTCAGCATGAATTACCAATTCTTCAAATATGCGTCCCCACTCATCAAGGGTGAGGTTCAGGTTCCTCACGACCACGGCATCCCCCAATACGTTACCCTTTCCAAGAACCGTGTCTCCAAGATGCTCGGGGAACACAAGTTCGACTAAGGGTCAGAGCAAATTTCCCAACCCAATTTAAAGGGCAACCGCGAAACAGTTTCCCCTTATTTTTATCCAGGATGGAAACTGGACTACTTCCCGTAGGGATTAGCACCGGCGATGCCGACCCGGATATCAATCCTATTGGCAACTTTCAGTAACTTTTGCCCGGCATTGATCCCGAAGTCGTCTCGATTCACTACAAATTTTGAGCGGATCACCAGCAAATCCCCCTCGACAAGGTTCCTTTCCGCAAGCCTCCCCTTTAGGAATGTCAGGGTGACTGGGACAGTAATCTTTTTGGAAATAGCCAGGATTTTCATGGTTCCGACTGCATTTGCGTTGTAATTGTCCCCTTCCTTTTGGACTGCCTCCAACTTTTCCAAATCGAAGATAATTGCGGGGAATTTGGCCACATCCATCCAGTCCTTCCCGTGCATGTGTTCCCTCATCAGCTTGTTGGCCACATGGAGGCTGGAGGTATCCAATATCACTTGCCCAGTCGTCTTTTCCGGGGCACAAGGGTCGAATTTTACCGACCCTGAGATTCCGGCTGCATTTCCGTAAATAGGCTCCAGCAAGGACTCCAGCTCGAAAGTGATGCTGTTCACCCCCTTGGCGTCCTTGAGGTCAAATTCGATCGGATCGGAAAAGGCTTGGGCGGAAAAGGCGCAGAGGGCAGCGAATGTGAGGGTCGTCGTTTTCATCTATAGCAATTTGGATTAGTTAAAACAGGCATGGTCGGTTGGATATGCCGATCTGTAATATCCAGCTTGGTCACGCCTTAGACGCATTGTTAGTTTGTGTAGTTACAAGATTAGCATTGCGTCGCCGTAGCTGTAGAACCTGTAGCCCTTTGCCAATGCTTCAGAATAGATTTCCTTTAGCCACTGGATGCCGTCGGTTTGCCCTGGGGTAAGGAATGCGGAGACTAGGCAAAGGAGGGTGGAGCGGGGGAGGTGGAAATTCGTTACCAGCGCATCCACACCGAGGAATTCCACCGGGGGATAAAGGAATAGGTTGGCCTCGGATGTGAAGGGGGCTGAAACCTTGGATTCTGCATCCTTCCGCAATGTATCTTCGATGGTCCGGACGCTTGTCGTGCCAACTGCCACCCTGGTGCCACCTTCCACTCCCTCCCTCAATGCGTCCAATGCCGCTTGGCCGATTGTGTAGGACTCTGAATGCATTGGGTGCTCCTCCAGTGTGTCCGCCTGGATCGGCCGGAAAGTACCAAGGCCGACCCGGAGGAGCAAATCATGGAACCGTAACCCCTTCGCTTCCAATGCATCTATTAGTCCCTTGGTGAAATGGAGGCCTGCCGTCGGGGCGGCCACGGCCACTTTTTGTTCAGGATCCGCATAGACAGTCTGGTAGCGTTCTTTGTCCTCGGGGGTATTGGTGCAGTTTTTCCTCGCGATATATG
>JAYPDO010000090.1:9949-17503 GCA_038125285.1 Opitutia bacterium | reverse complement strand
ATGGGAGAACCCGAGATTGTTGCATCACAGTGCTCGTTTCGGAAATGATTTTTGAAAGATGCTATATACTGCCCCAACTCATAATTTCTGAATTTGTGCTGAAGGCACAATCGAATAAAGCCAAGGGTTTCCAACCCTAGGTATATCAAGGATATCGAAGGCGACCTGTGGGGGCGCTCTCAGGATCCGCTCAATTTTTACTTGGATTCTTTGATGCGGATATAGCGGTACTCCATTTGGCCGCGGTCTCCTTCCAGGCCGATCGGGCCTGTGGCGGGGACTTTGAATTCGGCGTCCAGCACCTCGCCGTTGCAAGTACAGTGGGCTACACCGCCTTTCACGATAGCCACCAGTTCGTTCCATTCCTGGGGCTTGTACTGCTTGAGGTCTTTCCATGGGCCGGCCAGGACGTAGTCACGGCATTGGAGTTGAGGTTTCCGGATAAAGACGCCGCTGTCGGCATTGGGGGTGGCGCGGAACTCCAGCTTGAGGGTAAAGTCCTTAGGGAATTCGCGGGTTGACCAGAGTTGCTGGATACGGCGGCCTTCCGGAGGTGTGGTGACGACCAAGCGGCCATTGATGGCATGGTAGCGCCCGTCGTAACTTTGGGTCTTACCGTCGAACGTTGCGGTGGGCTCAAAGGACTTTTTGTCGCGGAATCCCCAACCGGTGAGGTCATGGCCATTGAAGATCATCTCATACCCTGCCTCCAGTTCGAACGCGGGCTTTTGCTTTTCAATGAAACCATGGGTTGCCAACAAAGGCTTTAATGCTGCGGCCCATTTGGCGTAACCATCCTTGTTCGGGTGGAGAAGGTCCGGGAATTCCTCCTTCTTGGCGTCCCCTTGTTCGTTCGCAAAAAGGGTCCATGTGTCCAAGACGGTGACCTGGGGATCGCCTTTGACCTGGGCAAACACGAGCTTGTTGATTTGGCGAATTTTCTCGGCTGGGCGGCGTTTGGAATCCGAACTGGGCATTATTTCGCAAAGGATGATGGGCATCCGGGAATTGTGCTTTTCCAGGGCGTTTATAATCAGCTTCACATTGGATGCGATGACGGCAGGCTCGGCCTTTTCTTCCAGGTCGTTCGTGCCGATCAAGATGACGATCCCGGAGGGCTTAAGGGAAAGGACATCTTGCTCCAACCGGATCAGCACACCGCGGGTGGTGTCCCCGCTGATCCCGCGGTTCGCCACCTTTACCCCGTCGAAGCTCTTGCCCATGTCCGCGCCCCAGCCCTGGGTGATGGAGTCACCAAGGAAGACGAGGGATCCCTGGTCCTTTTCGACCTCTTTGGCCCAGGTTGAGCGTCGGTTTTCCCAAAGCTTTTGGAACCCGGGGTACCTACGGATCGGGCCTTCGCCCGGAAGGCCATCGTCCGTTTCCGGAAGAGAGAAATCGGATGCTGAAAGCGTCAGCCCTTGGAAAAGAAGGGCAGCAAAGAGGAGGGAGGGGAGGAGTTGGGCAGGTGTTGGTTTCATAAGACGCCCAGAGTTGGAATTCCCGGCCAACCTTGCAAGCCTGCACTGAGGCCAAGTGCGGCTATTTCTGCTCAACCTAGGGATGAAAAGAATTGCGTTCCGCTTCCCCGTTGAAGGGCTTGAGCATGCACTGGAATACAATCTCGTGGCTCACGGTTTTGAAGGCCATGTCGGCATAGGCATGGCTCGTCAATTTGATGCACCGGCAGTCGATATCTGATTCTTCCAATTTGGCGGGAACCTCCATCCCAGAGAGGCTGGCCATTGGTCAAGGATGATGACTTGGAAATACCCTGCGAGTCCCATTTCCAGGGCTTTTCCGGGTCATCTTCGGTGATGATGACGTATTCCCCCCCCCAGGAATTAGTCCAAAAGTTTCAAGATTGGGGGGTGTCATCAACACTAAGGACTTCTCCACATGGTTTGATAGATCACAGGATGGGGTAGCAGTTGGAGGGAGGCCTACAACTGCGGTAGGTTTCATCCCGGCAGGCCAAGAGCCTGGGTATTATTCTAAATACGCTTTCGAAAGGGCAGCACATTCCTCGGGAGTGCGCTCGCCCGGTTTGATATTGAGGCGGTAATTGATGGCCAGGCGGTTCCCTTCACCTTTCTTCACTGTGGTCTTGAAGTAGGACCCGAAGCGGCCGTAATCGCGCTCGCTGTAAAACGAGGGCTTGGGGTTGTCAGGATGATCAAGGTAAACGGTCGTGTAACGGTTCCCTCCTACCACAAGGCTTTGGCCTTTCCAAAGCAAGTTGGTCATGTCCTTGTTGCCCGGCCAGTTCTTGGTCTTTCCAGGTTCGTCCTTCCCGTCGCCAGGGCGGATGTAGTAGGTCTGGCCTTTGGTGGAGGTGTTTACTTCATCGGAAGCCCTGAATTGGAAACCGGCGTGTTGGGGGTCTCCATCGACCACGATTTCGTCCTGCAACGATTCCAGTTCGGAATGGAAGTCTACGACTAATGCGCCGTCCTTGGCCAGTGAGAAGGAAAGGGTGCGGTATTCGACCGCAAATGCCTCCCCGCTGTCCAGACGCCATTCGATCTTCACTTTGTGCCATGCCTTGTCTTCGCCAGCTTCCTGGGCGACTGTGGCGACGTGTTGCTCGTAGGCCCGCTTGCAGTGCCAGGTATCCACCGAAGTTTTTTTCCCTGTAGCATCGGCAACGGTGCACTTGGAGAACCCGTAGTATATGCCCCGATGGTGGGTAAATTTGCCGCCAGCACCTTTGGTGATGAAACCTTTCCCGTCCCGGTCGTATACATGGTGGAATGGCTTGTATGTGCGCTCCCTGTCCGCCGGATCCATGGCTTCGTACATGTAGCGGACAATGTTTTTGCCGTTGTGCTTAAGGTCGGTATGCTTGCCTTCTGTATCAACCCATTCGAACCCCGCGGAAGCGGAGTGGGCTAAGAGGAGCAGGGCTACTTGGAAGAGGGGGGATTTGTATATTGTCATGGGTTTGTCGGTTTGAAGCGATAAATGCCGGACGGGCAATCCAGAAATCGGCTAGGTGCTAGGATTTTAGCCATCTTCCCCGACGCTTCGCTTGGTGTGCATCCGCACGCTGCGGTGGATGGGGTGAATCATTTCTCAG
The DNA here is from genome assembly GCA_038125285.1 of Opitutia bacterium. Lineage (GTDB taxonomy): Bacteria > Verrucomicrobiota > Verrucomicrobiia > Opitutales > JABJCN01 > JAYPDO01. Next base: position 14,424 of record JAYPDO010000090.1, on the reverse strand, counting down.
TCGATCCATGACCAATAAGGCTTCGGTTCTTTATTTGTTCTAAACCAGCCCGTGCCTTCGAGTTCGGAAATCCCATTGTTCATTTTCCCGAAAAGGAACTACCTCCTCCCTGGCGGGCCTCACTGCCTAGTCGAGGTGCGGGGGGTGGATGTGGGGATAGAAGGCAGTAGATCCCGAGGAGAAGAGCGAACAAGTCGAGGAGTTCAAAACTTCGGGTAGGGAAGGAAAATTGGGTGAGTTCCTAGACTATGCGACCAAAACGACTACCAGGGCAGCAAGGTACACATTCTGCGCAAAGTAACTGAACTGATGTCCATTGGCGCAGGGGTTGACAAAGAGGGCAAAGAGGCGGGAGAGGAAGAATTGGTTCGTCTTGCCCCGGAAGGGATAATCCACAACAGAGCGCCAAACGTTGTAGAATGCGATCAAGGCTTGGATGAGGGGGATAATCCAAAGGTCGTTGAGGATGACCGAGGAGATCACAGTGCAAAGCAATACGAGGGTACAAAAGTGTAGAAAAGGGGCGTTCCATGGCCAGTGGAGGTCGGAACGTTTTGCCCGATGAAAAAGGGCGGTGCCACAACGGATCCGCCCTCTTTTATCCTGGGCGCTGCAATTAGTCGCCCTTATGGATGGAAAACTTACAGTTCCCGGATTTTGATGTTTTTCCAGGCGACTTCGTAGGGGCCGGTGCCTTTTTTGATGCCGTGGACCTGGAGGCCGATGAAGCCTTTGGGGTGGGTCTTGAATTTCTCTTCGTCCAAGAGGTCGGAAGTTTGGGTGCCATTGAGCCAGACTTGGATCCGGGCACCTTTGGCGATGACGCGGTAGGAATTCCACTCGCCGGGCTTGAAGTGCTTGTGGGGGATGAGTTTGTCCTTCGGGGTCATCCAACCACCGGCAGCTTCGCCGTAAATGTAGCCGGCTTCGCAACATTCTTCGATCTCGACTTGGGGGCCGTTTACGCGGCCGGTGAAGGTGTCTTTGGTCTGGGAGCGGATCTGGACGCCGGAGTTCAGGCTTTCATGCACCTTGACATCGAAGAGTAGCTCGAAGTCGCCGTATTCCTTGTCCGAGCAAAGGAAGGAGTTTGGACTGCCCTCGTTGGTCTTGCCGACGACAGTGCCGTCTTCGACCCGGTAGGTGGCGGTGCCATTGCGTTGTGTCCAACCGCAGAGGGATTTTTCGTCGAAAATGGAGGTAAATTCTTCCGCTGCAAAGGCTTGGGAAGCCGCTGCGATGGCAAGGGTGGCGAGGAGGGTGTGTTTCATGTTTTCGTATTTGGGTTTGGGTAAAATCCGATTGGTTATGGAGAGGGTGGGGGGCTTGTAAAGCCGATCTACGGGGAAATCTCCAACTTGCCTTTGGCCGCTTGCTGCAGGATGGCCTTCACATTACCCCGCAGGTTTAGGGTGAGGTCGAGGTTGACCTTCCGTTTGCCGTTGTCGTGGCTGCCTTTGACCATGGCTTGGAGTGGTAGGTCGCGGTCGTTTTCCGGGTAAAGGTTCAGGGTAAGGTCCTCGATGTGGAGCTCCTGTAGGGCTTTTTCGGCCAAATCCATGTTCTTCCAGCCCAGGGTGCCCTTTTCCTGGCCATTGGTAAGCTGGCCCTTGGCATCGTATTTCAACAGGGCGTTGGTGCCGTTTTTCAAATGGAGCGCGCCGGGCATGAGTTGGAGGTTGTCGCCATTTAGAATAAATGGGACGCTACCGTCGAAGGAGGCCTGGAGGAAAATGGGCGGGGTGTCCGTCAGGGACATGACCTTCTCAAAGTCGATTTCCTGGAGCCGGAAAAGGCCGGTGGTGACGGTTTCCGGGCCATTGAGGACGACAGATGTCGCGCCCAAGACGATGAAGCCCCCGAGGGTAGAGACATCGCCACCGGGGGTTTGCAGGATCCCTTCCTTGAAGAGCTGCCAGGGGAGTTTTGCGTTTTCCAATTCCCAGTTCTTTACCTCGATTTTTGCGATCTCCAGCAACGCTGGTTGTTCGGTATGCGGTGCTGGATCCCAACCGATGTGGGCCTTCGTGCGGATGCCGGAAACCGTTACCTCCTGTTCCGGGATGGAGAGCTTCTTGATGTTGGCTTCGACCATGAGGATTTCCTCCCCGGCACCCCTGGAGGCGGAGAAGTATCCGGTGACTTTCACCTTGGGCAAGCCGGGAACCAACCAGTTCACAAGTTTGCTTTCCTTCAGTGCTACAGGACCAAGCCTTACGGATGCGACCTCTGCGACATCATCTGATTCCGGGGCTTGGGGCAATTTTTCCGCCGGAGACTGGAACCATGCCGCCAAGTCCCCGAAGTAGGGGTGTGCGGTGTGGATTGTGAAAGGAATTGAATCGCCGTTCAGTTGCAATGTCCCCTCCACATCCAAGGCTGCGCCTCCTTGTGCTACGTTGCCAAACAGGCTGGCCTTTGCGTTCAGGGACACGGACCAGTCCTTGCCCTCATGCTTGGCCTGTATGTCGGCCAGGAACACGAGCCCCGGAGCGTCTGGGGGATTGAGTTCGAGTGTCAGGCCGGTGAATACCAACTTTGCCAACGCCTCCTCGACCCGTTTCATGTTCACAAACTGCGGCGTACCTTTTTCCAATCCTTTGGTGAATGCCCCTTTAGCATCATATCCCAAGACGACTTCCCCTCTTGCCGCGTCACCATCCACAGCATCCAAGCTGTTCAACCCTAGGCTCCCTCCGACCAAGGACAACTTTTGCTGGCTGTATTGGAATGTGACCGAACCGCCCTTGAAACTTCCTGAAAGCCGGACAGGAAAGTCGTCCACTAACTTCAGCACCTCCTCCAGTTTGATGTCTTCCATGAGCATCTTGGCAAAGGCCACCATGTCATAACCGTCCAACTGGACAGTGCTGCCAGCCAAGCCGAGCTTCCCGCCCAGGGAGTCGAAGCGGATGTCCCTTGTCACGAGCACGTTCCTGGCCGCTTCGCCGTCGCCTGTAGCCAGCAACCGGAAGGGGACTTTGCCGTTGGCCAGGACTAGGTTGCCGAACTTAATTTCCCCGATTTCCATGACAGGGAAGGCATCCCCTTTGGTGGATGGCAGGCCTTCCACGGCAAGGTCGACTTCCGCCTTTATCCCGGATATGGACAAGTTGGATTCGGTGAAATGGATTCCTGCGTTGTCCACCGACAGGGTGCCCCCCGGTTCACCTGGGGCTTTCCTTGCTTTGAAAACGCCAGATACCAAGGATCCCGGCAAACCTGTGGAAAGAGGGTTAAGGACTTCGCTGCCTTCCAGTTCTACCGGGCCGACCAGGACATCCAACCTGTCTAGCAAAGCCTTAGCTTCACTAACCCCGGGGATTCCGCTCCCGGGGGATCGCAGCCAGTTGTCCCAGGCCAAGATAATCGGATCTTCCAGCGTGGCCTTGAACGGGATAGTTTCCCCAGACTGTTCGATTGCCCCAACCGCATCCAACTTCCCTTGCTGTTCAGTCACGGCAAGGTTAAGCGACTGGTATGGGTATCCATGGATGATACCTACCCCGCAGTGCAATTTCAGGTAAACCTCTTTTTCCCGCCCGAAGTCCAAAACCAACTCGCCGGACGAGACTTCCATGTCTTCTGCCCTAAGGTCGGCAAACTTGGTGCGGAACATGGCCTTTTCAGGCTGTAAACCTTTACCCAGTTCTAGAGAAAGGGAAGGGGACTGAAACTCACCTTGGGGGGTGGCCACGGATTCCAATGCTGCGGAGAGGGTCGTGCTGCCAAACTCTTTACCGGTAACCACCAAACTTCCGTCCACCACCAAGACTTCGATCGTCCCGGCGTCTTTGATGACGGGGAAAAGGCTTTCCAGAAAGCCGGGTAATTTGTCCAATTGGTAACGGAGCTTAGCGTCGGCCTCCCCTTGGGCTGGATGGAGGTTGGAGCGGAACTCGAAAAACGGAGCAGTCACTTTGATTGCCCCGGAATCGTCAAAGGCGAGTTGGAAGGGGATGGACTGCAACAATTCGTCCCCCTTCTTCAAATTCACGACGAGTTTGTCCGAAGACAGTCTCCCCAATGGCCAGCCTTTTGGGAGGGCTTCCAGGAAAATCCTCGGCAGGTCCCGGATATCTGGCGGGGGTTCGTTTGACTTTGGTAGTGTCCTCCACGCCGCCAAATCGAGGGAAACCTCTAGCTCTTGGATATGCAAAGTCTTTACCTTTCGCGAGCCAACCAGTTCGAACAGGTCATACCCGAGGTTGAAAGTCAGTTTGTCGACTCTGGAATATACAAACCCGCTCTCCTCAGGGAACCGCAGACTCGTCACCCCCGCGGCTCCGATCCCCCCAAAACCTGGACGGGTAAGAAAGAGATCCCCATACTCGCAGCCCGCGGAATCCAATTGCTTCCGGACAATGGACTCCAGGATTGGCTCCACGGCCAAATACCCGCCGAGGAGCAGTACCACGAAGGACGCCAAAGTCCACCGCGAATGCTTGGCCCAACGTTTGCGCGCCGGTTGCGCG
>JAYPDO010000090.1:0-9939 GCA_038125285.1 Opitutia bacterium | reverse complement strand
ATTTGTCCCTATCCCCCGGCAGGTGCCCTTCCTCCCATTTTATAAGGGTGTCCATGAGATCCTTGCGGAATTCCTCTCCGTGGTTCCGCATGCGGTCTATTTTTTCAGACGGAAACTGTACGCCATCGCAATGTTCGGAGCCCCAAAGGAACATCCCCCTGAGCAGCGGGTAGAGTGATTTCCCTTTACCAGTCAAATAATACAGCTTCCAAGTGCCATTGGTCGGGTGCCGGATACTGTCGATAATCCCTTGGGAAGACAGGGACTTGAGCCGGTCGTTGAGGATATTGGTGCCCACCCCTTCGCCGGCTCCAAGGAACTCCCTGATCTAATGGAGGTTGAAGATCATGATGTCCCGGATGACAAGCAAGCCCCATCGGTCACCCAATAAAACCAGGGCTCTGGTTAGTGGGCACCCAACCCGGGTGCAATCGCTTCGTTGGGGCATGGCAGGAAATGTAAATTTTACCTTACTGACTAGTCTTGGGCGGGGGGACTTGCTTTTTCAAGCCTTCCTTTCAAGTGGCAACCCCTTGTTGTATTGGATTTCCTAATTTTGCCCATTGGCACGGAAACGCTTGGCGTCGCGTTCCGGAGGCCAACCTGTTTCGGATTCCGACTGCCCGAACTTTGTTGACATTCGCCACGAAGCACCCTTCGGGTACCACCACCCTCCTTGCGTGTAGGGTGGGCTCACATTTTCCAGAGGTTCGTCCTCCCCGTGCCCCCAAAGGTTAAATGAGGTATCATTGCCGTTAAGATGGGCAACGGAGGTCGAGTGGCTGTTCGGGTTGGCTGTGTCAAAGAAGATGGCGTCGGAATGGTGTGTGCGGCCCCCTTTGGTTGTCACACGTATGGAATACCAACCGGTTTCCGCGGCAGGCCAATCCGCCTGAAAGTGCTGGGGGTTTGCCGGATCAGGATGCCATACCCAGCCTTTGGCGTAGGATCCGTAAAGTTCGCTAACCGGAACCTTCCCGTCGGCAAACCGGTTTCCTTGCCCGGGTTCAAAGGAATAGACGGCCTTATCATCCTTCAGCACCTCGATTTTCCTCAAGCTGTCTCCTTCGGCCACCGTGGCCAGGATGTGCCCGAAAAACTCCTTCCGCAACTGCGCGAAGCGAGAGTGGTTGGAAATTTCAAAGAGAATGGACCACGCCCCTTCCCGGAGATCTTTCCTGCAGGTTCCCGTTGGACTGAAATACACAGGACTTGTCACGCACCAACCGCCCGACTCGTCCTCCGCTACCGCAACGATCCAGGATGGCTTGGACTGGTCAAGTTGGACCTTCCCCCCGAACTGCATTTCCCTTTTCCCTTTTAAATCTTTCACATCGAAGGCGTGGGAACGCTCCCCATTGAGATACAACGCTACGGACCGGACAGTTTCCAGGGAATGTACATTAAGCGAGAACCTGGGTTCCTGTCCCTTGGCAACAGGGATGTCCTCGCCAGGTAATTTCCCGTCCACTTCCAGGAAGGCAAAAACGGTACCGCCATTCGTGGCCATGGTCCTGCCCTCGCGCATGGCATCCACGATTGCTCCATAGGAAAACTCCTTGGCCTGGCAATAGACCCTGCGGTCTCCCGGCGAAAGGGTCGAGACACGGCCGAGCGCACTGTCCGTGTAACTGCTTGCAGCGATTTTGTTGCCCAGATTGAGCATGGCAAACCACAGTGTCCTCGTGTGGGTCGCATCCACATCGAAAAGATCCGCACAGTCGCCGAGGACGGCATCGGGATAGGCCTCACCCGCCCCCATCCAGTGGAGTTGGTGGCGAGGGGTCATTGGATGGGTATGAATGATAACCCCGCCCTTTTCCCTCACTGTCCTATAAATGGCCTGTGCCGGTAAGGGCTGCTTGACCATCTTTTCTACCTCACTGTAACCCAGGGGTTCGCGGATCCCGGGGGTATTGAAATGCCCGACATACGCACCAGGCCTGATCTCCTGGGCGAATCTCATCAGGAATTGGTCGCCAGAAAGCTTTTCCAAACCACTGTAATCAACGTCCGAACCTGCCTCCGTGATAAATGACAAGCCATTAGCACGCCCCTGGAGCGCAGTGTAGGCCAGGTCGGTGCGGACTGCCGCTTCCTTGTCATGCTGGGCATGCACATGGTTATCCCCTGCATACCAACCCAACTCCTCCGGCGAGAACCACCGTTCCATAATCGCCCGGTAGGCCGCCCGTTTTCCTTCAGGGATTTCAATTTCGGTTTCGATGGGAATGTAGTTTGGCCCGCAAGTGATGCGGATTTTGGTTTTCCCAGGTTTGGCAGTCGCCTCGAAAGCCCCTTCCACAAAGAACCTCCCGTCCCGGTAAACCCCGCGTCCCGAACCATCCACGTGTTTCCCTTCGGCGTCTGTCAGGACCACCCTCGCGGGAAGGCTTTTTTCGTCAACCCCGGCTGTTATCGAAACGGCCAAGTTCGGCTCGTCAGGGGATGCCAGCGGACGTGTTCCAGTTTCCTCCATTTTGCTGGTTGCAGGTCCGGGCGAAATCCCGTTCAAAAGGGCGGGGAGCAATAAGGAAAGGGCTAAGCAGAAAGGTTTCATGGCAATTCGGTCGGGCGTCCTGTTGGATCCCAGGCTGGAAGTGGATTGTCGATAAAAAAGGTCGCATGGCAGGATAGGTTCCCGATAGATGCTCCATCCAATTATGAAACCCAAGCTCCCTCAAATTGCAGCCCTTCTACTTTTGGCCCAATCCATACAGGCATCCCGCCCCCATGCCGTCCTCGACCTTTGGTCGGACGGGAAAATGCCCGGCCCGGCCGCCCTGGTTTCTGGTGAGGAACAGGATTTCAACAAACCTGGGGACAAACTGATCGCTGGACGGAAGATCATCAAGTTGGGAAACGTATCCACCCCGCAAGCCCATGTTTATCTCCCAGCAGCAGGCAATGGGAACGGGGCGGCGGTCGTGGTCTGCCCGGGAGGTGGGTTCAGCATCCTGGCCTGGGATTTGGAAGGGACGGAAGTGGCGGAATGGTTAAACAGGATTGGGGTCGCCGCCATCGTCCTGAAATACCGTGTGCCTACCCGGCAGCATGGGGACACCCTGGAAGCTACGGGGGAAGGGATCAATATGCCAAAGAAGGCCCATGGCCCGGTCATGGACGCACAACGCGCGGTTTCCCTTGCTCGTGCCAATGCAGGGAAGTGGGGCATTGATCCGGCCAGAGTGGGAATCCTTGGCTTTTCCGCCCTTGCCGCATTGTCCGAAGGTAAACGTGCCTATGCCGGGATCGACACCATTGACACCTCCCCATGCAATGCGGACTTCGCAATCCTCGTGTATCCCGGCGGGCTTGCCGACAAGGAAACCGGCAACTTGAAAGACTACCTCCATGTCACCCCGAAAACCCCGCCCATGTTCTTTACCCATGCCGCGGATGACAGGGTGACGCCCCTCGCAAGTTCCACCCTGTTCGGTGCGCTTGAAAAGGCAGGGATCCCGGCGGAACTGCACATCTTCGCAAAGGGCGGCCACGGATACGGACTGAGGCCGACTTTCGATCCCATTACCCAATGGCCCGCCCATGCCACGGAATGGATGCAGACAAGGGGCATCCTCGGTGACGCGGAACTGCTAGCATTTGCGGAAAGGACTGCCCGGGCCAAACTGGCCGGATCCGCTCTCCCCCAATTTAGCCGGGAATTCCCCAAAGCACGTTGGCCGGAAGCATGGAAGGCGCAGCGGGAATACGTCCGGATGCTGACAGGGACAGAAAAAATCGCCGGCTTCAAAGGCGCGGTCGCCAGCGAAGGCGGGCAAAAGCATTTCGGCATTCCTGCCCCGTTGGGAGGGGTGTTGTTCAAAAGTGGTTGGGTCGAATCCTGTGGGAAACCCGTTCTTCCATACCGGGAAACCGCAATCCCGGGAGTCGAAACCGAACTCGGGATCATACTGTCCAAAACCATCCGCGGAAAGGTTTCCTCTGTCGAGGAATTGAAAGCCTCCATCCAGGGCGTTGTCCCAGTCATCGAACTACCCGCAGGAAGGCATGATTGGCCTGCGGAGGTCTCCGCCATGGACTTGGTCGCCGTAAACGTCGATTCCGACAACTTCATCGTTGGCAAACTCCACCCCGGCACCGACCTCGATTTGGACGCCCTGCCCATCCGTTTGCTCCGCAATGGCAAACCCGCCAACGAAACCATAGGCGGCAACGCCAAAGGCGGCCAATGGAAAAACTTCCTCCACCAAGCCAACTGGGCGATTGAAAACGGCTACACCCTGGAGCCCGGGCAAATCATCATCTCCGGCGCCCTTGGTAAGATAGGCCAGGACGGCGAAGGCTACTACGAAGCCGATTTCGCGAAGTTGGGGACAATCTCGTTTTCCCTGGCCAAAGAGGCGCGCTGATCCTGGCTACCCCTTGAGCATCCCTTCTAGATAAGGGGCGGTCGGGCTTTCCTTGGTTTTCAGGATCCCTCCAGGTTCGCCTTGGTAGAGGATGTGACCCCCGGCGTCGCCGCCGTCCGGGCCGACTTCGACTAGATAGTCGGCTTCGGCGAGGATTTCGGGGTTGTGCTCGATGACGACGACTGTGTGGCCGAGGTCGACGAGGCGGTGGAGCATGTGGATGAGTTTTTCGCAGTCGGAGAGGTGGAGGCCGATGGTGGGTTCTTCGAGGACCATGAAATGTTGGGGGACGAGGCCACGTTTGCGTTCGCGGTGGTTTTGGAGGCCTTTGGCGATTTCGGTTGCGAGTTTGAGGCGTTGGGCTTCGCCCCCGGAGAGGGTGGGGGAGCTTTGGCCGAGGGTGAGGTAGCCCAGGCCGGTTTCAACCATCAGTTCCATCATCTCTTTGAGCCTGGGGTGGAACTCGAAGAATCCTGCCGCGGTCTCGAAGTCCATTTCCAGGACGTCCGCGAGGGATTTGCCTTTCCAGCGGATGTCTTCGAGTTGCGGGCCATAGCGTCGGCCATTGCAGTCGTCGCACTGGACATAGGTGTCGGAGAGGAAGTTCATCTCCAGCTTTACTCGCCCGACGCCTTTGCAGGTTTCGCATCGGCCTGACTTGGTGTTGAAAGAGTAGGTGCTGGCCGTGTAGCCTCGGACTTTGGAAGTCGGGAGACCCGCAAAGAAATCGCGGATCAGGTCGAACGCGCCGAGGTAGGTGGCCGGGGTGGAGCGGGGGGTCTTGCCGATGGGGTCTTGGTCCACCTCAATGACGGACTTGAAGATGTCCCCGTTGTAGAGCCTGTCCAACGGAGGGGAAACCCGGTCTGCAGCCATCAAACCCGTTTCGTCCAAGACTAGTTTGCCGGAAACCATCTTTTTCTTGGCCTTGATCGCTGTCTCGATGGCCGGATGCAAGAGGTCGCGAATAAGGGTGGATTTTCCCGAGCCGGAAACCCCGCAGACCGCCGTCAACCTGCCCAGCGGGATATGGAGGTCGTCGCCTTTGTGGTTCCTGAGCCGGGCTTCTTTGAGGACTAGCCATTGTTGGGTTTTCTGGGTGGCTTTCCATTTTGCTGGGAGTTTCCTACGACTGCCGTTCATGGGATGTGGAATGCCTTCCTTGAGGTATTTGCCGGTCAGGGAACCTTCGGTTTCCATGAGTTCCTCCAAGGTGCCGTGCGCCAAGAGTTGCCCGCCATGGATCCCAGCGCCGGGACCGAGGTCGAGGATTTTGTCGGCCTGGCGCATGGTGGTCTCGTCATGCTCGACGACAAGGATGGTATTGCCACGGGCCTTGAGGGAGTGGATGGACTCCAGGAGGCGGTCATTGTCGCGGGGATGCAGGCCGATGGTGGGCTCGTCCAGGACATAGAGGACGCCGGAAAGGTTCGCCCCAAGTTGGGAGGCCAGGCGGATGCGTTGGGCTTCCCCGCCGGAAAGCGTAGAGGTGGAGCGGTCCATCCCGAGGTAGCCAAGGCCGACCTCCTCCATGAAGTCCAGGCGCTCCCTGATTTGGGGGATGATGTCCGTGGCGACGGCTTGGCCACGCCCATCGAGTTTCAATTTGTCCAAGGTGCGGAGGAGTCCTGCGGAATCCATGGCCAGGAGTTCGGGCAGGGTGACGGTGCCTTCCCGCAAGGGGAGGTGGACGGCACGGCTCAATTCGCTAAGCCTGGAGCCGCCGCAGGACGGGCAGGGGATGTCATGGGAGGTGTCGCCTTTGCCTTGGTAGTAGTCTTGGTCAAGGATGCCGAATCCCCGGCACTCCTTGCACCATCCCTTGGGGGAATTCCAGGAGAAGTGCTTGGGGTCGAGTTCGGGGAAGGATTCGCCGGTTTCCGGGTCGGTGCGGGTGGTGGAATACCACTGTATGGTTTCGCTGGTGCGGGGATTGTAGAGGAAGGCGGCCCCCTTGCCTTGTTTCAATGCGAGGCGCAGGCTGAAATCGACGGCTTCGGCCAGGGCGTTGGGATTTTTGTTGTCCAGTTCGCAACCGTCTTTCCCGTAGTCCTCCACAACCAGGTCGATGTCGTGTTCCTGGTAGCGGTTTAGTTTTTCAAACTTGGACAATGGGATCAATATCCCGTCGATCCGGAGAATTTTGTAACCATGGTTTCTTGCCCAGTTGGCCAAAGGTTCATGGTGGCCTTTCCGTCCACGGATGACCGGGGCGCATAGGAAAAGGTGCGGTTCTTTGGGGCGGAGTCCTGCGATTTGGGAGGTTAGTTTGTCCTTGAGCAACTCCGCCGACTGGCCGCCGACTGGATTGCCGGTCTTTGGGTTGTACTGCACTCCAGCACGGGCGTAGAGGAGACGCAGGTAGTGGGCGACTTCCGTGATCGTGGAGACTGTCGACTTGCGGGTTCCCCGGGTGACGCGCTGCTCGATGGCTACGGTTGGGGCAATGCCCTCCAATGAGTCCAAGTCGGGCTTGGGAAGTTGCTCGACGAATTGGCGGGTGTAGGAGGAAATGGACTCCAGGAAACGACGCTGGCCTTCCGCGAAGATGATGTCGAACGCGAGGGTGGATTTCCCTGATCCGGACACCCCGGTGACCACAGTGGTCTGCCGGTGCGGGATCTCGATGTCGAGGCCGCGGAGGTTGTGTTCCCTGGCACCGATCACCCGGACGACATCTCGCCTTCCATCCCGTTTCTTGCCATAGGGCGCCTGGGTTTCGGCCGCGAGTAACAGTTCCCCTTCCTCCTTTCCTCCGCCGAGGATTGCGTCCTGCAACCAGGGGGCGGTAAGCACCTTCATCTTTGCCAATTCCTCCGGTGTGCCTTGGGCGACCACTTTGCCGCCTCCATCCCCGGATTCCGGCCCCATTTCGATGAGCCAGTCAACGGATTTGAGGATGTCCATCTGGTGTTCGATGACGAGTACGCTATGGCCCTGCCGCACCAAGTCCTGCAACACCTCCACCAACTTGGCGATGTCATGCCGGTGGAGTCCGGTTGTGGGCTCGTCCAGGAGGATCAACGCCCCAGTTTCGCCTTCGCCAAAATCATTGAGGTATTTCACCAGTTTAAGCCGCTGGGATTCGCCGCCTGAAAGCGTGTTCAGCGGTTGGCCAAGGGTTAGGTAGCCCAGTCCGACCGCCTCTAATGCCTTGAGACGATTGACGACCCCAGGGGTCTTTTTGAAAAAGGATACCGCCTCTGTCACGGTCAGGCCCAGGACTTCGTGGACGTTTTTCCCATCATACAAAATCTCCAGGACTTCGGGCTGGAAACGCTTCCCCTCGCAGTCGGGGCATTTGATGTAGATGTCGGAGAGGAATTGCATCTCGATTTTCTCGACCCCGAGCCCCTCGCAACGCGGGCACCTGCCGTTGCCGCTGTTGAAGGAAAAGGTGGAGCCGGTAAAGCCCTCGATCTTGGCCGCGTCTGTGCGGGCGTAAAGTTCGCGGATGATCTCCCAGGTCTTGGTGTAGAGTGCAGTGTTCGAGCGGGGCGTCTTGCTGACTGCCTCCTGCCCGACCATGACCACTTCGGAGAACGCGCGCCCAACGATGGACAGTTCCTTGGTCACGGCCATGTCCATGGCAGATTTCCCCAATTGGTTGAGGACGCCCTGGTGGATGACATTGCCGAGCAACGTCGATTTCCCCGACCCGGATACCCCGCTGATCCCGACCAGGCAGCCCAGTGGGATGTCCAGGTCGAGTTTCCTGAGGTTGTTTTTCGAGGCCCCACGGATTTTCAAAACCGGTTGGCCTTTCCCGCCAACCTTTCGCCGCTTTTCCGGCACTGCGATGTCCCGCCTTCCGGACAAATAATCCCCTGTCCAACTGGACTTGGCCTTGAGGATCTTCCGGTAGGGCCCAGAGAAAGTGAGCTTGCCGCCCTCGGCGCCAGGTTTGGGACCCAGTTCCAATATGTGGTCGGCCGCCCGCATGACCGCCTCGTCATGCTCCACCACAACCACCGTGTTCCCCGCGTCCACAAGCCGCCGCAGGATGCCCAGCAACCGGTCGATGTCGCGGGAATGGAGGCCGATGGAAGGCTCGTCCAGGACGAACAATGTGTCGGTCAGGGAAGTCCCCAGGCAGGCGGTCAGGTTGACCCGCTGGGACTCCCCCCCGCTCAAGGTGCGGGAAGTCCGGTCCAATGTCAGGTAACCGACCCCGACCTGCACCAAGTAGTCGAGGCGCGAAAGGATGGACCGCGCCGCGAGGTCGACCGGGTTGCTTTTGACGGAAAGGAAGTGCGTTTCCAAAGGTGCCAGCAAGGCGCGCAAATCCTCGATCGGGAGCTGGTAAAGTTCTGGAAGGCTTTTGCCCTGCCATCGCCAATTCAAGGCCTCGGGCTGGAACCGCGTGCCGCCGCAATCGGGGCAGGCGACATAGGCCCGGTAGCGTGATAGGAACACCCTCACATGCATCTTGTATGTGCGTCCCTCCTGCCAGTCGAAAAACCGCTTAACCCCGTACCATTGCCCACTGTCCTCTACATAGTCCTTTTCCCCGTCCAGGACAAAGGCTTGGTGGACAGGCGGGAGGTCTTCCCAAGGCACATCGGTGGGGATCCCGTTTTCCGCTGCCGCCCGCATCAGATCCTTCTGGCATTCGCTGTAAACCTTCCCCTGGAACGCACGGATGGCCCCCTGTTTCAACGTCTTGCCCGGATCCGGGATGACCAACCGGTAATCTGTCTCGATCGTCCTCCCGAAGCCCCGGCATTTCGGGCATGCGCCCACCGCCGAATTGAAGGAAAAGAGGGCAGGGGACGGGAGCTTGAAAACCTGCCCGGTTTTCGGTGAACGCAAGCCCTGTTGGTACACCTCCAACTTTTCCCCTTCCGATGAATACAAGGCCAAGGACTCCTTCCCATATTTGAATGCCCATTCCGCCGCCTCCAGGAACCTCGCCCGGTTCGTATCCTGTAATTTTACCCGGTCCTGGATGATGGCCAGCCGTTCCTTCCCCTGGATGTCGGCGGGGGACAATTCCCCGGTTTTCACACCGGCTCCATTGACCAACACCCGTGCATAGCCCTGGGAAAGGAGTCCGTCCAACACGGTTTCAGCGGGAAGATTGTCCGGCAACGGCACGGTAAACGTCACCAACACCGTTTTCCCGCCCCACCTTGCCTTCGCATCCTGCCAAACCGACTCCGGCGTCTCTTCCTTGATCACCTTCCCGGTGGCCGGGTCATGCAGCTCGGCACTGTGACAAAACCAGACTTTGAAATAGTCGCAAAGCTCCGTCATGGTTCCCACGGAAGACCGGGAAGTCTTCACCGTGTTGCCTTGGCTGATCGCAATGGAAGGTCGCACATTCTCCACCTCCTCCACATCCGGCCGGTCGAGCGTCTCCATGAACTGCCGGGTGTAGGGGCTAAACGTCTCCACATACCGCCGTTGCCCCTCTGCATGCAGCGTCTCGAAAACCAACGAAGATTTCCCAGCACCGCTCAAACCGGTCACCACCACCAGCTTCCCCAAAGGCAACTCCAGGTCAAAACCCTTCAGGTTATTCTGCCGGATTCCCCGGATTCGGATCGCATCAATTTCGGACATG
>JAYPDO010000089.1:0-17725 GCA_038125285.1 Opitutia bacterium | reverse complement strand
GGGTTCGTCGGTACCTTCTTCGGAAATGCGGGGCCAAGCTTTGTCGCTGGCAAATTTGGCCAGGCCATCCGCTTCGACACTGGTGACAACGCTGTAAACATGGATGTGGCCTCCTACCCGGATCCCTCCGTTTATGATGGTATTACTGTTTCATTCTGGCTATATGGTGCCTCCAACTTCGTGGCCAACACCATTGGTTTCCAGGCTTACCAGGATAACGGAACCGGGGAAATCATGAAATCCCACCTTCCATGGGGGAACGGTGCCGTCTATTGGGATCACGGGGGTGACCGTGTCCAAACTGCTGACATACGTTCAACCATAATCGGGGGTTGGCACCTATTGACCTACACTAAGGATCGTACTGCCGGTACCATGAAGTTCTATCACGACGGCACCTTGATCGTTTCTGGAACAGGGAAGGTTCTTGACCGAGGTCTGCCGACCCGCTTCTACCTTGGTACGGATGTCAACCGCAACTCCGACATGCGGGGTGATATCGACGACTTCCGCCTATACGGCAAAGGCCTTTCGGATGCCGAAGTCACCACCCTTTACGGCGGTGGCAACGGCGACCTCAACGGCGGTATCATCATCGTTGAGACCGGGGGAGACAAACCTAGCGTCAAATTCTTCTATGGCGACGAGGACGCTGGTGATTCCACTGAAGTCGACCCGGCAGACAATGCCAAGTGGGACGCTGTGGTGGAGGTCGCAGGCACCTTCGGCCTCAACGAGGAAGCCCTGGCCGCGGTCACTGGACTTACCAACGCGACGACCTACTACGTCCGTGCCCAGGTCACCAATGTCACCGGTTCGGCCTGGGCCGGTGCCGCCAAGAGCTTTGTTGCGACCAACACCCTCCTGAACAAGGACACCATCGAAGGCCTTGTCCTCTGGTTGGACGCCACCGAAATCAACAACGATGGTTTCGTGGACGATACCGAAGACGACACCAAGATTGCCACATGGGCGGATCGATCTGGCAACAACGTGGTAGTCGAGCAAACCAGCACCAATTACCAGCCAGTTTACAAAAAGACCCAGGCCGGACTCAAGCCGGTCATTCGTTTCGACGGGGCAGGGGACTTGATGTACGCAGTCGGCGCATTGGCCGCAGACGGTACCGATTCTACTATCTATGTTGCCCACCAACGGAAAGAGGAAGGCGGCAACGACGACGGGATCGTACTCGATGAAGCCTCTGTGGAGGTTGCTTCCGTAGGCGTTAGCCCCTACTCGATGAAAGTCTCCAGGATTTATCAGGCCGGCGGGACACTGAAGAACATCAAGCTCGGTAAAGATGCTGTCGCTACCAACAAGAATTTTGCGGGCGACATTGCCGAAGTCCTGATCTTTAACCGCAAGTTGGGCTTCCAGGAGGACAACCAGGTCATGGGTTACCTCGCCCACAAATGGGGCGGTACGGACTCCCTCCCGAATAACCATCCATACCGGGATCTTGCACCTGCTTTTGACAACAGCCCCAAGATCGTCCCGGTCAAAGGGGTTGAAGGCTTCGACACCCCGACCCGTTCAGGACTCCTCGGGGAATGGCTTTTCAACGACGGTACATCGGACGACACCTCCGGAAACAACTTCCATGGTACAAATGTAGGAGGTGTCTTTATCACTGATACCCCGACAGGAACCGGCCAGGCCATCGACTTTAGTGGTGGCGACCGCTACATCAATGTGGACGACGGCCAGGGGCAGACTGTTTTTGATACAGGAGGAAGCCTCAGTACCTCTTTCTGGGCAAAGAAATGGCCTGACGGCGGTTGGGAACCTTACCTTTGTAAAGGCGGTGAAAGCGGCCAAGGTTGGCAAATCCGCCGGTATAGCGGTACTGCCGACACCTTAGTCAACACACTCCGTGGTGCGGGGGACGACAACAACCGTGTCATCTCCCCAATCGACGACGGGGATTGGCACCATATCGCCACTGCATTTGGGGGTGGCCGAAGCAAGATCTTTGTCGACGGGGTACTGGTCATGGACCGAGCCCAGGGGGGAACAATCCCCGCCTGCGGTTCCCAACTGACCTTCGGTGCCCGGGATGGTTCCCAAAATGCAGGCAATGCCATCGCCATGCAACGGTATGCCCGTGTCATGATGGATGACATCCGGATTTACAACCGGGTCATTACTAATGACGAGGCGGTCGTGCTATCCGGTTTCTTCGTGAATAAAATCGAGGGGAATTATGGTAATGCCTTCTCCTACCAGATCCAGGCGACCAAAGGGCCGGAGTCCTACTCTGTTGTTTCCGGAGCTTTGCCGGACGGCCTTACCCTCGCTTCGGCGACTGGCTTGATCACGGGTACCCCTACGAGGACAGGGGAATTCGAAGCTAACATCAAGGTTGCCAACTCCGCCGGGGACGACACTAAGAAGTTTCTATTCCGCATCCGCGAAGGCATACAGACCCTTACCTTCGTGCAGGACTTCGGAGAGCGTACCTATGGTGGTGCTGATTTTGACCTTAATGCCACTTCCAACGCTGCAGGATCCGAAGTGGTATTCTACAGTAAGAATGAGAGCGTCGTCCAAATCACCGGGAATCCCTCCATCACCCCGACCATCACCGGTGGCATGAAATTGCACCTTAATTTCAACGAGGGTACTGGCACGATAGCTGGCGACGCCCTTTCTGGCAATAGTGGCACCCTCAATAATATGGATGCAGCGGACTGGGTAGACGGTAAGTTCGGCAAAGCCCTGGACTTCGATGGTGTGGACGACTGTGTCGTGTTGCCCAAGGAAATCGGATCTGCCAAAGAAATGACGGTGGCCATGTGGATCAAGCCCACCACCCTTGCCAATGCCATTTTTGCTGCCAAAATCAACCTGGACACGAGTGGAAACACTGGTAAAGGCTGGGCTATCCGTACTCGTAGCGATGGTGACCTTTGGTTCCGTGTCGGAAGTAAGAACCTCAGTGATAATGACACCCGTGCCGGGGTGGGTACAATCGTCGCCGGGCAATGGACCCACGTAGCCGCCACATGGAAAGCCCGGAACATCAAGCTCTACGTAAACGGCCTTCCGGTCGTCGCTCGCAAGACCTACAGCGGCAGGTCTGTAAATGAAGTCGATGAGGATCTTTGGATAGGCCGCCCTGAAACTGTTGGGGCTACCGAGAAGTACTCCGGGTTGATCGACGACTTTAGGTACTACACCAAGGCTCTCACAGTCGACGAAATTGAAAAGCTGGCCAATACCTCTTCTTCCGACTACTTGACGACCTACGACGGAGGCAAAGCCAGGATTGTAGGTGCAGGCCCTGGTACCATTGTGGCTTTTGCAAAGCCGACCATCGACCTGCTCCCCTCCATCCCGGTCGAGCGTAACATCATCGTCGGTAAAGCAGCCCTGACCGTTACGGCAGACAGCTTTACCCGTAAGGTGAACACGGCCAACCCGGCCTTCACCGTCCAGTACACCGGTTTTGTCAACAGTGACGACGCCAATGTCCTCACCACCCCGGCCGCCGCTACCACGGCTGCTGACATCAACAGTGCGGCAGGCAACTACGACATCGTCCCCGATGGTGCCGCCGCTGCAAACTACTCCTTCGCCTATGTAAACGGTACCTTGACCATCGACCAACGGACAGAGCAACTTATCACCTTCAACCAGGACTTCTCCGCCGTCCAGTTCGGAGATACGGTCACCCTTACTGCCACCGCTGCATCCGGGCTCCCGGTGACCTATGCGATCAACAATATCAATGTCGCCGCCCCGGTCGCCACCCGCCAGTTCCACATGAACGCATGGTGGAAACTGGATGAGACCGGAGGTACCACGATCAGTGATTCCAGCGGCAACGGACGTTCCTTGGTCCTGGCTGGTACCGACGGCTCCATAAATTGGAAAGCCGCCAATTTTATCAACGGCCTGGAGTTGGACGGTACCAACGATTACGCGGTCAACTTCGGTAACCAAGGGATCCTCGGGACTGCCAAACGTGCCGTCTCCTTCTGGCTCAAAGGCGGTGCCTCTGGCAATGATGGCGCCGGGATCGTTGGTTGGGGCGCGAATGCCGCCGGACAACACTTCAGCGTCGAACTCTCCGCCGGAAAAGTAAAAGTGGACTACAACACCGTGTCCAAGACCGGTACCACGGACGTCCTCGACGATGCTTGGCACAACGTCATCGTGGTCTATCCGAAGGATGGCGCGGTTGCGGACACCAAGATCTATGTCGACGGTGTGGACGATGGGGGCACCGTCGCCGGTAGTGGCGCAGTCAACACCACTGCGGGAACCAACGTGACCATCGGCCGCCGGATCGTCAACCCGGTCTACTTCGCCGGGATGCTGGACGACATCCGGATCTATGCTGGGGAACTCAAGACCGACTCATTGACAGAGCCGACCAACGAGATTGCGGCCATCTACAATAACGGTTTCGGCGACTTCAACAAGGTGAGGATCGTTGGTACCGGCTCAGTGACGATCACTGCCAACCAAGGGGGCGATGCGACCTACGCCGCTGCCATCCCGGTCAGCAAGACCTTCGAGATCGGGAAGCTCGACCAGACCATCGCGTTTGGCGTCCTTCCTGAAAAGTCAGTTGGCGACTTCGACTTCGACCCAGGGGCAACCTCGGGTTCAGGCCTTCCGGTTCACTATGTCAGCTCCGACCCCCTCATCGCCTCCGTCGTGGGTAGTGCCGGGAGCGAGAAGATTCGCATCCGCGGTGCCGGTTCTGTGACCATTACTGCCCAACAAGCTGGGAACGACACTTATAACGCTGCCCCGAATGTCGCACAGTCCTTGCAGATTAACTTCTACAACCTTTTTGCGGACTCGATCCAAGGGATGAAGTTCTGGTTCGACGCATCGGATGTGAACGCTGACCGCAACCCTGACACTAACACCAATGCCTCGGTGATCTCGACCTGGTCCGACCGTTCCGGCAACAACCTTAATGCCATCCAGGGCGACGTGAACCAGTTGGTCGAATACAAGCAGAACGGCCTCAACAGCCTTGCCACCGTAAACATCGCCTCCGGCAAGACCTTGGCTCTTCCTGATATCCAAGGCGTGAAAATGATGTTTGCCGTGCTGAAGCAGGACTCCGGGCAAAGCGCGGTGACCAAGCCTTTCGGCGGTAACGTCGAGATGACCTCCGCCGATGCCAAACTGGTACAAAAGATCGACGGCCAATACGATCTGTCCTCGACGGTATCCAGCCAAGTATTCAACGTGGTCACCCTCCGGGTCTCCCCGGGCAACCAAGGCTTCTGGGTCAACGGGACATTCATTTCCGGTGATATCCAGGCCGCAGCCCCTGGGCTGTTGACCCATATCGGTAACGGCTTCATTGGTGAAATCGCAGAAGTGGTGGCCTATGACCAAGCATTGCCGAACCTGACCCGCGTCAAAATCGAAGGCTACTTGGCCAGCAAATGGGGCTTGCTTTCCAAACTCCCAGCTGACCATCCCCACAAGATCTCCCGTCCGACCTTCGGCGGAGCCCAATCCATCGTATTCCAGCCACTTCCGGACAAAACCCCGGAGAGCGCACCCTTCGTCCTGTCCGCAGAATCCAGCTCGGGCTTGCCGGTGACATTCACCAGTTCTGACCCGACCGTCGCTTCGGTCAGCGGCAGCACGGTAACAGTATACAGGGTCGGTACCATCAACATCATCGCCAAACAAGCAGGTGATGCAAACTGGTTCCCAGCCCCGGACACCCCACAGCAATTGAAAGTGACGGAAGTCCCCCGGTCAGACCAAACGATCACCTTCAACCCGCTTGCTGATAAGCAGCTCGGTGACCCTGACTTTGACCTGGACGCCACCGCCAGTTCCGGGCTCGCCGTCAGCTATGAAAGCTCGAACACCGCGGTGGCCACCATTAGCGGGGTAACCGTCACTATTGTCGGGCAAGGCATCACGACCATCCGCGCAAGCCAAGCCGGTAACCCTGCCTACAACCCTGCCCAAATCGTCGAGCAAGACCTTCAAGTCACCAAGCGCGACCAAGCCCTCACCTTCAACCCGCTGCCGTCCCTGAACCTCAGTTCCGGTATCTACATCCTTAACGCTACGGCTGATTCCGGCCTTGCCCCGGCTTTCGCGATTGACGACACCACCATCGCAACCGTCCAAGGGAACCAGCTGACCCTCAAGGCGGGTGGTACTGCGAAGATTACGGCTAGCCAAGGTGGTAATACAACCTACAACCCCGCAGCCTCCGTTCAGCAGACCGTGACCGTGATTGACGATACCCTCCAGCCCCAAGTCATCACCTTCAACCAGGATCTTAGCGGCAAGGCATTCGGTGATGCCGACTTCTCGTTGACTGCAACAGTGGACTCCGGCCTTGCCCTCACTTACAGCAGTTCCAATGCTGCCGTGGCCTCGATCAGCGGCAATACTGTCACGATCAATGGTGCGGGCACGGTGACGATCACTGTCGAGCAACCCGGTAATGACGACTGGCAAGCCGCCACCGCGACCAAGCAACTAGTCATCGCCAAGGCGGACCAAACCATCACCTTCCCGCCGGTTGCCAACAAGGCAGTGGGTGACTTGGACTTCTTGGCCGGCGGTTCCTCGGATTCCGGCCTGGCGGTAGCATACACCAGTTCCAACACAGCGGTGGCCACCGTTGCAGGCGATCGAATCACCCTCAAAGGTGAAGGCACGGTCTCAATTACGGCCAAGCAAGCCGGCAATGCCAACTACAATGCCGCCGCGGACGTTACTCGCACCTTCGACGTCACCCTGGCCAACCTATTCTCCGACTCCTACCCAGGTCTGCGCCTCTGGCTCGACGCTAACGACATCAATGCCGACGGCCTGGCTGACAAACTCTCCGACTTCCTCGGCGGAGGAAAGATCGACACTTGGAAAGACCGTTCTGGAAATGGTTTCGACGCCACGCAGTCCCAAATTGCCAAGATGCCGGTCTTTAAACCCAATACCCAAAATTCCCGTACTGTCGTAGAGTTCACCTCCGGGTTCATGGACATCCCGAACCTTGGCCTCCAAGGTGCCAAGGACAGGACTGTCTTTGTGGTCGGTAAGGCTGCCCAAGGCCCCTACCTCGGAATCGGTAAGGAGCAGGAAGGCCAGAAAATGATACTGGGCCGTGACCCTGCCGGTGACAAATTGAGTGTGGGCATTGGTGGCCCGGGCGGTCTCCATGCCGGGGCTGGGTCCGTCGCCGCCATGTCGATTTCCCGAGCCAAGCTCAAGGGGAACAAACTCGCCGACTTTGTATTCGCTGTGAACGGCACAAAAGAGACTGGCCGGGGAGAAGCCATCCTCGATACCCGTGAGGAAGGCAACAACCGCGTGGGCGGCACGCCTGACGGCCTTGGTAGCCTTACAGGCCAGGTCGCTGAATTGCTGGTCTTCGATTCCGCCCTTACCAAAAGGATGGAAGCCAAGATCGAGGCATACTTGGCCATCAAGTGGGGACTTCGTGACCTCTTGCCCGCCAACCATCCGTTTAAGACTGAAAACCCGACCTTTGGCGGCAGCCAGACAATCAACTTCCCTGCTGTGGGCGACCAAGTTGTCAGCACCGGTTCCGTAGAACTCGGTGCATTTGCCACCTCCGGACTCCCGATCACTTACACCAGTTCCGACCCCACCGTCTTTAGCATCGCAGGGGACCTTGGCACAATCCTCAAAGACGGCTCGGTTATCGTGACCGCTGCCCAAGCAGGGGACAACCACTACACTGGAGCTGCGAGCCAGACTAGTGCCTTCACGATCAGCAAGGAAAACCAAACCATTACCTTTGAGGCTCCGCCGGACATGAACAAGTACGACGAGGACATCACCCTGATCGGCTCTTCCTCCGCAGGTCTCCCGATCACCTTCACGATCAATTCCGGCCCTGCTGAGATTCTGGCGGGCACCACTGACGTCCTGCATATTGTGAACGATACCGCCGGCTTCGTCTCGATCACCGCATCCCAGGCTGGGACTGTCGCCTACAATGCCGCAACTCCTGTTACCCACACCTTCGAAATCAACGACAAGGAGCCGCAGGCCATCACCTTCATCGGCAAAGGTGACGAAGGTACCAAACTGCGAGACGTTCAGATTGGCCCCCGTCCATTCCTCATCCCCTTTGCCGCACTTTCCGGCGGGGATTCGGGCAACCCGATCAACTTGTCCATTACCGGCGGTACAGCTGCCTCCGGTACCCGGACGCAAATCGTGACCAAGCCTGACGGCAGGAGGTTCTTCGCCATTATGACCAAGACCCCTGGGACGTTGCAAATTACTGCCACCCAAGCTGGGGGCTTGGTTAATGGGCAGGAATACAACCCCGCTGCACCAGTGACCCGCGAGATCAACGTCAAGGCTGCCACCTTCAACGACTTTAAGGAGGCCATGCGCCAACACCCGGACTACCAGCGCAGGTTCACCAAATTCAGTGAAAAACGGACTGGCCAGACCAACCCTGAAACCGGTTTCACTTGGACGACATCTGAAATCACCAACAAATTCGAGGCGGACGTCGGCGACCCGGATTCCGACGGGATGAGCAACCTCCTAGAGTATGCCTTCGGCGGAAGCGGCATGGCCCAAGACGACGATGAGCGTTCGAACCTGCCCAAGAAACGGCCGCTCGAACGCAAAGGCGTAGGGCAAAAACACTTCCGTTTCTCCTTTGTGCGCCGCACCTCCGCGACCGACCCGAACTTGAACTACGTCGTCGAAACCAGCAATGACATGTACAGCTGGTCTAGTGCAGGCCTGACGGAGGAATCCTCAATTGAAATCGACGGGGGCATGGAGTATGTCACCTACAAACTCAACAAGGCCTTCAACGATTCGGACTCCCCCAGGAACCAATTCATCCGCTTGAACGTTACCACCACGGAATAAACCCTTTCGTGCCAGAGTTTCTTACCGGGAAGCTGCTCCATCTGGGGCAGCTTTCCTGCTTTCAGGGCGAATAGTCCAAACTGGTATCCCTTCATCACAATTCGAAATATACCCTGGTCTGAAAAAGTTTTGTCAGATTGGCAATATTCCCGGCTGGCTCGGCGACCCATCCCCCTCCTATTTACCGCAAGATCTGGATTTTATCGTACCTTTTTCGACTTTGTATCAGAACCGTTGCCGAAAGTTTTGCAAGAAACCCGGTTGCGGTTTTCTAACGCCGAAATTTGCTCCCACTCCCTTTTCGTTTTCTAACCGACACTTGTCCGCCCTTAAAAATCCAGGTCGAGGTCGTTGAAGCCGGTGATGGGGGCTTTCCCGGGCTGTTTGACATTGAGCAGGGCTTTGCCAGCACGGGCTTGGAGGGCTTGCCATTCGACGTATTTGTCTTCCTTGTTTAGGTGGGCTGTTACCCCGCCTCGGAGGTGCGAGACTTCGATGTATTCCATGACATCCCGGATGGCTTTGGCGGCGATGTCGGCGTCCTTGGGAGGGAGGTTTTTGAGGCCTTCTGTGGATTGGACGAGGGCATGTGCAGCCCCGCCGACCCCGCGTTCGAGGCAATACATGAGGGCTCGGAGGGCGCGGGCTTCGTGGATTTTACCGAGGTAGCTGATAAGGTCTTTGTCCATGTCTAGCTTCAGCATGGGTTCGGCGAAATCCATGCGGACTTTGTCGTTGAGGTCGCCAAAACCTTTTGGTCCGAGGACCATTCGGTGGACGGCGTATTTGCCGACGACCTTTGCGCTTTTAGGGCTTTGTGCCGCGAACCGGAGGAGGTGTTGGTCGGCTTCCCGGCTGTTGGAGAAGGCGAGTCCGGCGA
The DNA here is from genome assembly GCA_038125285.1 of Opitutia bacterium. Lineage (GTDB taxonomy): Bacteria > Verrucomicrobiota > Verrucomicrobiia > Opitutales > JABJCN01 > JAYPDO01. The sequence continues at coordinate 7,980 of JAYPDO010000089.1, read as the reverse complement.
TGATGTCTTCAAAGTGTTGGACGTCCTCAGTCCGGGCTGCGTTGGTAAGGGTCTGGATGGACTGCGGATCCCCGGCTTGGCCAAGGACGTAATAGAGCCGTTGTCGGACTTGGGGGAGGTTTTGGACTTGGGGAACCATGGCGACCAGGGCATCCCGGGTCTTTGCGGTGGAGGCCGGATTCTTCAGGAGGGTCACCAGGGCTTCTTCGCAACCGCGCAAGTCTTCGCGGTCAGTGGACTTAGCGAGGTGGGCGGTAATGTCTTGAATGGCGAATGAGCCGCCAAGTTTGGCGTAGGCACGGAGGGCGGCGTTGCGGAGGCCGGGATCCGGACTGGCCAGGGCTTGTTTGGAGAGGGTTGTCCCGGCTTGGATTTGATAGTTACCCAGGGTAAGGAGGACGCCAGCTTGGTTATGGGGCGAATTTGCTCCGATTACGAGTTTTGTGAGGGAAGGGGCGTCCATTTTAGCCAAAAGCGGCCCTGCGAGCTTCTGGGCGTGTTCCTGGAGGCGCCAGTAACTGTGATTGAGGTAAGGGAGGAGCTCTGGCAATGCATCCTGGCCGAGGAGTTCGGTGAGATGCGTCATGGCCGCCATTTTTCGGAAGTAGGTCTTGCGTTCGGGGTTTGCCAGGGCTTCCTTACAAAACCGGGTCTTCTCCCGGTTGCTCTCCGCCCCTGCCAATTCCTGGGCGAACTGTGCGGCGACGTCTTTTTCGATGCTGGGGAGGCTAGGCGGCTGTTTGTCTGATTGGATGATCCGCAGCATTTCATCCAGTGGGGTGATGATGACCGTTTCTCCCTTTTTCTCCCTGATCTGGGCCAGTGGGTTTCCGATCAGAACGGTTTGGAAGGCTGGGATAAGATCCCGGTACAGCCCTTTGTACTTTTTGACTTGGTCGGGATTGGCCAATGGACGTTTGAAGCCGACTTTTGCGCGGATGTCCCTCGGGATGGCAGCTTGTTTCCTGACACGGTGGGCAGAGGCGAGGATGCCTTCCATGTAACCATGCTGGTTGAGGATGGCTTGTGCCGGGGCGGAGCGATTCGCGAACATCTGGTCGGCGATTTGCTCCTCTTCCGCTGCGAAGGTGAGCGGCCCTGCGAGCTTGACCACCGTGTCCTTCGACCAGACTTTGGCGCGGGATCCCATGAAGGATTTGCCGGCGGGGTCGAGTTGGATCACCTTTTCCAAGGCATCCACGACTAACTCGTCTTTGAATCCTGCCGCGAAGGGGTTGGCCGCAAGGAGGGTGTCGTTTCCGAATAGTAAGTTCTGCGTAGCATTCCCCACGCTATTGGGGGCGACAGCCTTGTAGCTGTCCACAGTGGCTTGGAGCATTGCCTGTTGGGACTCCTTGGAGGAGGTGATTGTCGCCACGGCACGGGCTGCAGAGATGCGGACAAAGTCGTGGGGGTCATCCAGGAGTGCGCTGATTTTGGACAGATAGGGGAGGGCGGCGTCCTGGCCACAGGCGGCCAAGCCTTGTACGGCTCCATCCCTGTAGCGGGCCGTATTGTGGCCCAAGTAAGTGGCGAGCCTGGCTGCAATTGTGGTTTCCCCGGCTTGGTAGCGCTTGCCCAGTTCCCTGGCGATTTGGGCGCGGGTCTTGGGTTTGAACATGTCGAGGATTTCGAAAAGTGCGTCTGTGTCCCTGTCTGGCCAGTGGGATCCGGCAAGTTCCTTGAGCTTGTCATCATTGAACTGTGGGTAGGCACTGGCGAGGAGTTGGTTGATTTCCCTCTTGTCCGGGTAAAGGGATTCGTCCGGGTTTTTCCCTGTGATGAGGGTTTGTTTTAGGGGGACGGAGTAAGTCATGACTGCGGTTGCTGTTGGATCACGCAAGGGCCCCGCAAGTCCTCCGTCTGTTGGGGAGTGGTAAACGAAACTTCCGTCGAATTGGCGGCAAAGTGTTCGGCGCCAACGCATGTTGCGCTCCCCGAGGATGCGGACTTCGGGGCCGCAGAGGGTGGCTCCCCAGAACGACCAGTTGCCGTGGTAGTCATGCCCGTGGCCTCCGCGCCTTGTGAAGGAGCAGTGGGAGGACATCATGGAGAAGTATTTCGCCCCGTATTTGTCACCGAGCAGGTTGAGGGAAAAGGCGACGCCTGTGTTCTTGCCGTTACTGTCGTCGGAAGGATAGGCCGGGTGGTCGCCGTAGGGGATGCAGCCTTGGTCGACATAGGAACCAAAGAATTTCTGGGCGCGTTCGACTGCGTCATCGATTTCCGGGTGTTGGATTCCGAGCTTCTGGGCAAGGGTGATGAGGAAAAAGCAGCGGTTCCCGGCGGCATTGAGCGCCCCGTAACCAGGGTTCATCTTGTGGAGTTCGCCCCCGTTGAAGGATGGGAAGGCAAAGGTGTGCCCCCAACTGCCTCCCCCGCTCTGACCCATGGCCGTTTCGATGGCGTATTTACGGAGGGCGGGAAGGACATATTCATCCCCTGTGGCTTCGTAGTAAAGGGCGCAATAGAGGCCATTGTAACCGTGGTGCCAACTTTGGTATCCATTGTATCCCCGGTAGCCTGGTTCGAACCTTGCGCCGATCGGCTCTGTGGGGGGCTTCCAAGGGCTATGGGGGCTGCGTACCCATTGGCGGACGATCTCGCGGTGTTCCGGCTTTCCGGAGGCTACCAAGGCCATGGCTTCCAAGACTCCACCACGGCCGCTGCGAGGATTTTTCGGGTCTTTGACAAACTTGGCTTCCAGTATTTTCCATGCGTCTTCGAGGATTTTGTCGGCCTTGGGGCAATTGTAGGGGGAGGTGTCGCTGTAGGGCGGCATGACCCGGATTTTTATGGCAACTTCAAAGGTCATGGGGTCGAGCGGGAAGTCATCGTAACCTTGGTTTTGGATCTCCTTTTCCTTTTCTTCTTTAGATTTCCACTCGAAGAGGGAGTCGTCATTCTTGGTCTCGGTGAAGACTTCTTCGATGTCGATGGCCTGGAGATCTTTGCTGCTGTTGCGTTTGATGAAATTTTTGTCGCGCCAAACCTGGAAAGAGAGATGGCCGCCGTTTTCCTCCTTTTCGGCTTCAATGATGGCCTTGCCGATCCGGTAGCCCAAGTGTTCCCCAGCGACAAAGGGGCGGCCGTTCATCCCTGTGATCACATCGCCAAAGAGGAATTTTCCTTCTGACGGTGAACCTTTGCGGGCGCCCTGGACCTGGATTTGGTCGCCTCCAAACCCCCCGACCATGATCCCCAGGATTCCAGTCGGGCCTAGGCTCCATGGCAGCGGGCCTTTCTTCTGCGGGGGGATGGGATCGCCTTTGGTGAGGTCCGGGAGCTTTGCCGGGCGATTGGGGATGGCGGTCGGGATCTCGTCACCAGCACCGGCGATGGCGGCTTGCTGCTCGGCGGTGACTTCACGGTCTTCGGCTGACGCTGGAATGACGAATGACGAAAGACCCAAGGCGAGGAGTAGGGAGTAGAGAGTGGGGAGTAGGGAGTTTGGTCGGAAATTTTCATAAATTCCGCTACGGGTATTGGTCGTTTGAAATTTTATCATTCGTGCTTCCTTGGGTATTTTGGTATTTCGTCATTCACTTCCCCTGCACCGCATAACCGACACCCCGGTCCTGGCGGCCAATTGCCCCAATCCGTCCGGTATCGGCGAGTCCATGTCCCATACCAAGTGGGCGGTCTGGCGTACCTTTGCGCGGGTGGATTTGCGGCCTTCGAGGAGGTTGGTAAAACTTTGGAGCATGGTTTCCGGTCGCCCCTCGTCATTAACGATTATCGAGGCCCGGTTGAACCACCAGTTCTCGAAGGCGAAGGTATCGGTGAAAGTGGTTTCGTCGGTATTGAGGACTTGCAGGGGACGTTTCTTTTTTCCGGTGAAGGGACGAAGGGCTTCCCTGGCTTGCCGGGCGTCGTCGGAGTTTGCCGTGAAATAGACAAACGGGTCGCCGCGCTTGGCCAGCCAGGCCAACTCCTCTGGGACATTGCGTCGTGGCTTTGGGCTACGGTCGAGCATTGCCGGGTAGGAGGTGATGAGGTTGGCCAGGGCGCTGGGGATCTTTTTGGGGAAATAGGCGGCTTTGTAGAGGTTGTGGCGGCGGAGGTAGTCGTGGAGGATGATGAGCAAACCCAGGAGCATGCACCACTTGCTGATATTGAGGTTCCATGCATCGTATTGGTTTGCCCGCATCATGTCCTGTTCCTTCATCATCACGGGCTCCGGTTCTGCGGTTTCCTCGATGGCTTCGGTGTCCATCCCTTCGCCTTCCGAATCTTCGCTGGGTGCGGAGCGGGCCTTCTTCTCCGTTTTCCACTCCGGGGTTAGTTCTTCTCGGATGTTGTCGATGGTTTCCAGGTCTTCCTCCTCCAGGCCAGCCCGGTCGAGGAATTCATCCTTGGCATCCTCTGCGAAACGGATTTGGGCTACCTGGGAGCCTCGTTCGTCCAGCACGGCTTGTTGCTCGGCAGCAATCTTGGCCTCCAGCTCCGCCTTTTGTTCGGTGAGGTCGGGCTGGATCCTGTTTACGTAAGTGAGGGAGTTGTGCTTCCCCAATGCAAAGGCCGCGATGGCGAGCGCGAAGGCCGAATGGCAGACAATCTGGTGTGGCCGGAACAGGAAGTGCAGGAGCCACAAGGCCAAGGCCGTTGCCCACGCAATGGCGCTGGCGTAGCCCGTCAGGCTGAAGTACTCCATGTTCCAGATGAATTCCATGACTAGCAGAGGGGCTTAATGACGAAGTACCCAAATTCCCAAATACCCAAGGAATTACGAATGACCAAATGACGAAATGGTCTTTGCTCAAAGGGGAGGGGACATTCCGGTCCGCGCTCCGTTGGTGTCTGGTTTTGGAAATTCGTCACTCGGGTTTCTTTCGTCATTGGGTACTCTGGTGTTTCGTCATTCCTTATTTCCTGGCCTTGGCTACGGCGTCATTCCAATTGTCGAAGGAGTACCGCACAAGGTTGATCCCTAGGTTCATGGCGGCGTCGCGCATTTCAGGGGTGACGTCGGTGTAGCCCTGGAGTTTCCATGCGTCGTTCATGTCGCCAGGATGGTAAAAGACGATCCAGCGGCCTTCGTGTTTGATTCCCATGGCCCGGCGACCCCCATGGTGCCAGAAGGCCGGGGCGCCATCCGGGAAGGTGTAGGGGAGTTGGTAAAGGATGTCGTCGTCCGCGATGTCAATCATAGGTTTGTCTGGGAAGACCTGGCGCATGAAGTGGATGAAGGAGTCATGGAATTGCCGGCTCCCTGCATCCCCGATCAACATCCCTCCGCCGAGGCAGTATTCACGGAGGGCTTTTGTTTCACGGGTGCCAACGCGTCCCATGTTGTGGTTTCCGGTCATATAGACGAAGGGCGGGAAGCCGTCCTTGGGATACTTGGCCAACATGGCGATGCCGTGGCTTTCCCCTTTGCGGGCGATCTTCTTGAACCCGGTGACCGCGGCGAAATGACGGAGGAAATTGATGTCCGCCCCGGTCTGGTGCATCCCGTCGTCCCAGCCTTGTCCACCGTGGTCGAGTCGGATAAAGCGGATTTTGTAATCGTCCATCCCTTCCGGCCAACCGCCTTTGTCGCCGCCGCCTTTGCCGAGTTGGCCGACGGCGGCATTCGGGTTGGCCTCGTAGGTCAACTCCGTCATCTCCTTCATCTCCTGGTCTGCCTCGGTTTCGTCGAGGTCAGGAATTTCAAAGAGGATGGCGGAATCGGGTCGGAGGGTGAGGGTCTTCTTCTTTTTCTTCTTCGGCTTTACCATCTTGACCATGGCCACGACAGGGTTTCCGCTGCCTTTGGGAACTTTATAGGGGGTGATGCAGCCTCCGAGTTGTAAGATCCAGGGGATCAGGATGAGGATGGTGATGTGGGTCAGGGTGCTTGCATAGACGCTCTTGCGGTAGCGTGGGTCAGGGCCATGCGTCCGGAGGCTTTCGAGGGTTTGGTCGCCGGACATCGGTTCCCCGGGCTTCTTTGTGAATGCCGAAAAAACCGAACGGCTGCGCAACATCGCGTGTAGCCAGGCCACATAAACCCCGGCGGCCATCGCGGGCCAGGAGAATTTCCACCATAGGATGAGGATGGTCGCGCGGTCTTGCTCCGCGCCGTTGATCGGGAGTTCGGCGTCGAGGATAGAAAAAAGCCCGTGCCAGACCAAGCCGACATAGAACACCACGGCCAGATAGACCGTGCCTAGCCCGACCCGCAAGAGCAGGTAGGTGGGGGTGATGCGGAGAATGGAAAGCAGGCCTGTGGCTGCACAGATCGCACCGGCCACGCCAAATGCCTGGAAGCTGGTCCCGAGGAGGTCCCGTGTATTGTTATTACTGAGCAGTGAGCGGGCACTGGGGTTTGCCACCAACCAGGCTTCGAAAGCCGGCTGCCCCCAATGCCACGCCGCAATGCCCAAAGTCGACAAAAGGATCGCCGCAACACTACACACCAACGCCTTGGACTGGGACGGATCCGTAGGAATCCGCGATGCCCTGTCCAGGTGCAGTAGGTCTTTGTTGATGGCGTTCATGTGTGGGTAGGAATGAGAAGATGCTTATTTAAACAAATCCTCCTCCTCTTCCTTAGGGATAGCGGGCAGTGCCGGGCCGGTGGCCTTCACTTCTAATTCCTTTTCGATGGCGGACTTGGGCTCTTCCGGATCGGTTGTGGGTGCAGATTGGTCCGGAGTACCTTCGGATGGGGCATCCCCATTGTCCTGAACTTTGGCCGTGGCAGGGGAGGGCTTCTCCTTCTTGGTGAACTGGCTGCTCAACTCTTCCGGATGGAGGCCGTACTTCTCCGCAATGTCCCGCAAGGATCCCGTGGCTTCCTGGACTGCCCCCTTCATGCGTTCCTCCTCAGTGGCATCTTTGTCCACCGAACCGAGGAAGGTCTCCATCATCCAGGGCACACTGGAGCCCAGCAGCACGACCGTGTGGATAAACACGGTGAAGACTAGGATTGGAAAGATGCCTTTGCCCCGGAAATCCGACAGGAGGTCGTCCGGAGTTACATCGTTATCGTATTGGTTATCGTTCATGATGATTCTTTTCCTAAATTTTGGACAGAGGCATTGCTCTTAGTTGGGAAATGACAAAACACTCCAGTACCCGAATACCCGAGGAATGACGAATGCCCGAAGTACGAGCTGGGTGTTTTCTCCCGGCTCGGCATTCGGATTTTCTTCATTTGGGCTTCTTTCGTCATTCATCCTTCACTTCTCCAACTCTCCTACAGCTTTCAGCCTCCCCCCGCCTTCGGCGATCGCCTTGAGGACAGGTTCAAACGTTTCCTTGGGGATGGCCGCGTCGCATTTGAATTGTACAAACCTCTGCTCTTCCGTGACCGCATTGGTGAGCATCGCCCGGATACCCCACTCCACATCCTTTGCCCCGTCCACCTTGACCCCGTCGAGGTAGATTTCGCCGTTCTCATCAATCGCCACCCTTGCTGCCACCGAGTCCTCGTCCTTTGCCACATGGCGCGACTCCGGGAGGGTCACTTGGAGGTTGGTCTTGTCCTTTGAAACTTCGCTGCAGACCAGGAAGAAGATGATGAGCAGGAACGCGATGTCGCCCATGCTGGCGATCGGCACCGGGACATGCCGGCGTTTCTTCCGGCTGGCTTTACTTGCTTTCATGCCAAAAGCCCTTTCCTTTTGAACCACGGATGGACACGGATGGTTGTAACCAGGCATTCCCGGTAAGTTGCCTAGCTTTCATGGCTGCTGCCACTAATCCGTGGTTATTCGTGTCCATCCGTGGTTTTACTCCTCTTCTTCCACTAATGCCACGACGCCGCCGTGGGCACTGATTGTGGCCAGGGCCTGAAAGTAATTCTGGTAAGGTGTCCCGTCCACGCTTTCCAGCAGGATGACCCGTTTGGACGGGTCTTTAGAAAGCAAGTCCAGTTCTGCTAACTTGAGGTTCAGCTCCTCTATATTCACCTTCTTGTCGTTGAAGTGGATGTCTCCGTCGCGGAGGTTGATGGTGGGGGTTTTGTCCGACTGGCTTTGGGCATTTTTCTCC
>JAYPDO010000088.1:0-17957 GCA_038125285.1 Opitutia bacterium | reverse complement strand
TCCTAGAAAAAGAAAAGGCCAATTATTGGAACCAGTTCAGCGAAGGGCTCCTCTCTGCCCAAGCCGTCAACGGCCTTTCCAGCAACGTCAGCGAACTACTCGACCTCAACGGCGCCGAGCCATTGACCAGGCGCCCCTACCTCGAAGGGTTGTTGGGAACCCCTAGCTTTATGGGCATCCCTCTGGAATTCCTTCAGAAAGTACCGGTTTTCGGGGATAGTTTTTCTGACCGCATTGCTTCCGCTTATGACGCAGCCAAGGGCTTTGTTATGGCTCAGAACGAGGTCAAGAAGCTCGTGGACAGTTTGAACCTTGGCTTGGATGACGATGTAAAGGCACAGGAAATCAGGAAGAACCTCAAGGCCGAAATCGACAAAAACCGCATCCAGGGCCTGAGCTACATTAAAGACCTCCAGGAAAAGTTCCCCGACCTCTCCGTCAGCATCGAGACGAAGGACGCCATCCGCTCCCTCCTCAACTATGAGCGCAACACCGTCAAAAAGATGAAGAAACAGGGTGCGATCGAGGCGGACGAGGCCAACAAAATGCTTGAGGATGTCGAGCAACGCATGAAGAAAATCATGGACACCCGCCTCAAAGTGCGGATGCCGACCTCTGAGGAGGTGTTGCGCGAAGTGACATGGTTGCAAGGCCTGCCCGACGAAGTCATCGATACGATTGTCGCTGTATCCGAAGAAAAGAACTATTCCAGCGGTGAGCGTCTGATGCAAATGGGGGATCCGGGGGACGGCTTGGTCGTTATCACTAGAGGCAGTGTCAAGATCTCCATTCAGGACAACATAGTCGACATCGTTGGCCGTGGTGCTGTGATAGGGGAGATGGCTGTATTGGCAAAGATCCCCCGTACCGCCAATGCAATTGCGGATACCCCTGTGACCGCCCGCTGGCTTTCCACCGAAAATATGCAAGGCATCATGAAGGAGTCCAAGGAACTGACCAAGAGCCTCTGGGCGACTGCAGGCCAGCGTTTTGCGGAAAACATCCTTTCCGCCAAGGAACCATACAACCAATGGTCCCAACTCGAACTACGCCGCTGGATCGCAGAAGGGAAGATCCAGCATTACAGTGAAGACACCCGTGAGAACCTATACGGGAAGGTGGCAATCCTGGTTTCCGGTTCCGCGGCTGTCGGCGAAGGGGTCGAAATGGAAGCTCCAATGCACCTTGAAGGTGCTGCTGCCAAGATCAACAAAGACTCCAAGGTCTACATCATCTCTACGGTTTAATCACTGTCCATTTTGCATTCCCAGGCTTTCCAAATCCTTTGGCAATGGGAGGGCAGCCCAACATTCCACTTGTCGGTTTCGCCCGCATTACCTAATTTTGTTTGCCCATGTTAGACCGCCAACTTCGAATCCGTCTTGGCCCCCTAGCCAAAAGGCTCCAATTGATGGAATTGTGGAGGTTTCTCGGGGGCGGATGGGCATTGGCGTTCATCGGGGCGTTTGCAGTGTATTGGCTCCGCAGGGAAGGGGTGAAAGAAGCTTGGGAATTCTGGCCACTTGCTAGCGTTCTTGGGCTGGCGGTCGGGGTGACAGGCTTTGCGTTTATGCGGTTCATCTTGTTCCGGATCGAGTATGTCGACCTGATCCGGTTATTAGTTGGGAAGCACCCTGAAGCCAAAACCCTCCTGGAGACCGCCATCGAGCAACAGCCTTTGGAGAAAGGCGCCCCACTTAACTTCTTCCAGGCTCGCTTGCTTGACGAGGCGATCGCCCATGCCAAAGCCAACGACTGGAAGCAAGCTGTCGCCACCCAGGGTCTGCTTTACCGTTCTAGCTTCAGCATGTGGATGGCTTGCGCTTATTTTTTCTTTATCTGGCAAATCCTGGTCATGCCGGAACCCGAGTACTCCCGACCGTTTCCAATCGTTGCAAGTGCTCCAGACCCGGATGCCCTTCCCGTTCCTGCCAACCTCCCGGAAATAGACCCAGGTGATGCGGAAATCGAAGCGGGCACTAGCCTCCTCGTTACCGCAACATTTGCCGGATCTCCAGATTCTGCCCCAGTCTTGCAACTATCCCCTGGTACGCAAGTCGAGCGGTCTTTTACGATGGCCAGTGCACTGGAGGATCCCATCTACGCTGTCCGGTTACCATCCATTGATGCAGACAACAGTTACAAGGTCGTCCATCCCGACGGGGAGACCCGCTTGTTTTCAATTAAAACCTACGTCCACCCAGCTTTGGTTAAGGCCGATGCCCTGGTTGGTAATCCAGAGTACACTGGCTTGCCTGACGTCGAACTGGAGGACGTCAAGAAACTTTCCGTTCCTGAGGGTGGGACTGTCACCTTTAGCTTCATCCTCAATAAACCTGTGGATAAAGCTGCACTACAGTCCAGCACCGCTCCTTCTGAAAGCCTTCCGGCCCAATCCGACCCCAAAAAACCTACTTGTTGTTCAATCGTCCTGTCTCCGCAGAAATCCGCTAACTACACCCTCCATCTCCAGGATGCCGAAGGCCGCCAGAACAAACTGCCACCGCGGTTCCAAGTTACAGTCGTCCCGAACAATCCGCCCAAAATCAAACAGCTCCATCCCAGGGGCGACATCGAAGCCTCCAGCCTCCAGGAACTTCAGTTTGAAGCCCAGGTTTCGGATGATTACGGCCTCTATGCCTACGGCCTCACTTACAATGTGCCCGGACAGGAAGCCAAAGAAATCCTTCTCCATGATCCCAAGGACATAAAACCGGGGAAAGCGGCCCATCTCTTGCCACTGGAGGAGATCGGGCTTGAGCCGGATGACTTGGTAACCTGGCACTTTTGGGCGGAAGACCGGGCCGCCGACGGCTCTATGCGCCGCATCCACTCCGATATCAACTTTGCGGAAATCCGACCGTTTGAACACATCTACCGCGAGGGCATACCCCAGGAAGGCGAACCGATGGACGGTGCCCAGAAAAAAGCGGAGGAACTGGTCAAATCCCAAAAACTTATCATCACCGCGACTTGGAACCTGCTTCACGACCTCGCGAAAGTGGAGACCTTTGCCGGGGATGCCGCCACCCTAGTCGAAAGCCAGGAAGCCTTGCTGGCCGAAGTGCAGGAAGCCGTGAGCCAATTCGACGATAATGGCATCGCAGAAATCCTCGGGAAAGCCGCAGGTTTTATGCAACAGGCTGTCGATAGCCTCAAAGACGCCAAGGAATCCGAAGACCGCAAAGCCCTCTCCAACGCCCTTTCCCCAGAAGAGTCCGCCTATGCCCAATTGCTCAAAATGCGGGCGCGAGTCACAGAGATCATGCGTTCCAAGCAAGGCAAAGGGAAGGGCAGGAGCAACAATTCCCAACAGCAGGAGCAACTGGACAACCTCGACCTCAAAGATAAGGAAGACCGCTACGAGACCGCTGACCAGCTATCCCAGGAGGAGCAACAGCAGCAAAAGGAGGACAGGCAGACTCTCAACCATCTCCGCGAATTGGCCAAACGCCAGGAAGACCTCGCCAAGAAGATCAAGGATCTCAATGCCGCCATGCAGCAGGCTACCGAACCTAAGGAAAACGAAGAAATCCAAAACCAGCTCAAGCGTCTCCGGGAGCAACAGCGGGAGCAAGTCGCAGATGTCGACGACCTTCAGGAAAGGATGCAGCGACAACAGGATCCCCAACGCAACAGTGAGGCACGGGAGCAAATCCAGCAAACGAGGCAGCAAATGAACCAAGCCTCCAAGGCATTGGAGCAAAATAGCCTTGAGCAAGCCCAAAATGCCTCTGCCCGCGCCCATCGCAAACTTGAGGAACTCCGTGACGAATTCAGGGAAAAAGTCGCTTCCAAGCTCCAGGAACAAATGCGCCAAATGCGCGGGGAAGCCCGTGACCTGGAGGAACAGCAAAAAGAAATTGTAAAAAAACTGGACACCGAAGAGTCCCGCAAATGTAAACGCCTTACCTACACATCCACTTCCAAGCCACTCGCCGCCGAGGCCGAAAAGCAACTCCAGAGGACGGAAACGCTCTTAGAGCAAATGAAGGAAGTGACCCAGGAGACCGAAAATTCCGAACCCTTGGTCTCCCGCAAACTCTACGAATCCCTCCGCAACCGCCCGACCGAGCAACTCAAGGAGGATCTTCAGGCCTCCAGTGAGCTTTTGGAGCGCCAATTCCTTCCCCAAGCGAAGAAGCCCTTGGAAAATGCGGCACAAACCCTATCCGGGCTTCGTCAGGACATCGACGATGCCGCTAAGCACGTCCTCGGCGACCCAAAGGAAGCCCTCCGCCGTGCTAAAGCCCAAGCCCAAAAACTGCAGGAGCAAGTGAAGGATGAAATTTCACGGAAAGCCCAGGATCCTCAAATCCCGACCGGAGAGGCTCCCAAAGAAGGCGAAGCCCAAGCCTTGACTAACGAAAAGTCAGACGACCCCAATGCCCCCCAACGGCCGGCAAGTACCCAATCCCAGGAATCACAAACCCCTTCCGGCGAAGCACCGCAGCCAGGGCAACCGCAAGGCCTTGCCAACTCGTCCCCACAGGATCCTGTTTCCGCGGATAAACCTTCAAATGGGAACCCCAATGGCTCCCAGCCCCCTTCAGCGGAAGAGCCCCAACAGGGGGAACAAGACGGTGGTAAGCCTTCTCCTGGAGCCAAGCCTGTACCGGGAAAGAATGGTAACCAAAACCCAGAGCTAGGCTTTGGTACAAATACCGGAGGGCCGATGACTGGGGAGGATTACCTCGAATTTAGCGACAACCTGCGCGACTTGGAAGAGCTCATTGAATCCCCCAAGCTCCGCAACAAAGCCGCTGCCATCCGTGAAAAAGCCCGCAGCATCCGGAAAGACTTCAAACGCCATGGCAAGGAACCCCAATGGGACCAAGTCAAGGAAGAGGTGCTCAATCCCCTGGCTGAACTCCATGGACAACTGGACGAAGAACTTCGCAAACTGGACAACGACAACTCGGATACCCCAATCGACCGCGATCCTGTCCCCAAAAAATACTTGGATCTTGTCCAGCAATACTACGACGAGTTGGCAAAGTAGCTTCCCTGGGCCTCTGTTTGGAAACCTGTCCTGTACGTCCCTTTACAGGAAAATCATCTCCTTATTTTCTGGTTTGGTATTTCACTCTCCAAGCCGAATTAACAAAGGGATTGTTCCATCTTTTTGGGTCTGTGTAAGCTTCTGCTCATGGGTGTGGTAAAAAATTTTCATGCGCCCATTGAATATTTTTATGAAGGGGTGTAAATTTACTATTGACATCTATTCCAATCCACACCCAAGCCCGCCGGGGGGAGTCCGGTCGAAGATTCCCGTGATGTCCCCCAGGCCCGCTTAAAAAAAGTCAGCGGACTGCCTTTAAAGTCCGCAACCTAATGCGTACAACTACCAGGCACTGGGAGACAGGCGTTCGCTTGTCTCCGCGCCAAGGGGTGGCCACAAAGCACCCCAAGTGGCAAAGCACAGCCAATTTGGACTTCCAAGAGTTGGATCACGTCCATTGCCTGCACTTCTTTGACAGCGAATGCGCCATCCTCTTTGCCGACCAGCTTTCCCATTGGTTGGCCAAGGAGAACTGCGGCATCCACATCCGCCCGCTGCCCGCCCATTCCTCCCGCGCCCAAATTTGCCGCAGGCTTGAAGGGCACCAACCTTTCTACCTGCTCCTGGAAAACACGGAAGAATGTCTCCTCCAAGCCAGCCTTCTCATCAAGTCTATCCCTTCGGAGTTTCGGTCCGGTATAAAATCCATCCTTCTCCTAAAACAAGGGGAGAAACCTCCCCCGGAAAAGCGGCCTCTGGAGGGGATCCTTGGAATCCGGCTTAACCACATTATCCGGACGATGGATTCCCGGTTGCATGTCCCCCAAGGTTCCAAGCTCCTTGAACGCCGCCGTGATGCCCAGTATCGCCGGGTTGCCCGCGAGATAGCCGGTACCCGTCTCGGGCTCGTCCTTTCCTCCGGGGGCGCGAAAGGTTTTGCCTACATCGGCGTGCTCCAAGTCCTTGAGGAACTGGGCCTGGAGTTCGACGTCATCGCCGGCTCTAGCATAGGTGCTGTCATCGGTGCCCTCTGGGCATGTGGCCATGATTCCTCCCAACTCTCCGAAACCGCACTGAAATTCAGCAATTGGATGCACCTTCGCCGGTTGTTCGACCACGTGATGGACATCCGGCGCGGGCTCCTCCGGGGCGACCGGCTTGAGAAATACCTCCGCGAACTCCTCGACAACGCGAATTTCACCGACCTCTCCGTCCCTCTCTACGTTTCCGGTACGGATGTGGACAACTTGCGCTCCGTCATGTTCAGCGACGGCGATGTCGCATCCGCCTTGCACGCCAGCGTTGCCATACCTGGCATTTGCATCCCTTGCCAACGCAATGGGAACATTTACATCGACGGAGGGGTGAGCAACCCCCTCCCTGTCCATTCCCTCCATGACCGTGGCATCGAGAACATCCTCGCCGTCAGCACAGTCTTCCGTGCACCCCATGGCATCGAAATGCGCCAGCACCGGGAAGACTCCGAGAAGTTCGAGCGCAAGCGCAAACCTTTGCGCCACCGCATCAATGCCGAACTCAACCTCTTTGCGAACGGGAACGCATTTGACGTCCTGATGCGCAGCATCGAGACCGCCCATGGCCGCATGGTCGAGCCTGAAATCGACATGGCAGACCTCGTCCTGGAGCCCCACGCTGCCGACAGCCGCTGGCAAGAGTTCCTCAAGCCGGAAAAGTACATTAATGCCGGAAAACTCACTGCTAAGGCCCATGTCGGGGAACTCAAGCAACTCGAACTCTCCCGTATGAAAGGAACCTCCCGATGAAACACTGGGATAACATGACCCCGCGCGAAGCCCGGGATTTCCAAAACTACCACCTCCGGAAATTTATCCAAGGCCGAGTCCTCCCGTATTCCCCATATTACCGGGAAATCCTCCGGGATGTCGGCCCGATCAACTCTGTGGAAGACCTTCGCAAGCTCCCCTTTACCAGCAAGTCCGAGCTCCTCGCCACCCCGGACAACCCTAAACGCGCCAGGGATTTCCTCCTCCAGCCCGACCCCGCCAAGCTTCGCCGCAAGCCTTCCAACATTGCCAAGGCCATCCTCTTCGGCAGGGATCGTGTACAACGCCAACTCCGCGGGGAATACCAACCCCTCTTGCTCACTAGCACTACTGGCCGCTCCGCCGACCCCATACCTTTCCTGCACACGGCACACGACCTTGCCAACCTCCGCACCGCCGGGGGACGCATTATCGAATTGGGCAATGTCCTCCCCGGGGAGCGTGTCGCCAATCTCTTCCCATACGCCCCGCACCTCGCCTATTGGCTTGCCCACTACGCCGCCCAGGAAAAGCTACTATTCTCTGTCGGTACTGGAGGGGGCAAGCTGCTAGGTACCTCCGGGAACCTGGATATGCTGGAGAAGATAGACCCCGCCATCCTCGTCGGGATGCCGACCTTCCTTTACCACCTGCTACGACAAGGTGCTGAGGAAGGGCGCAGGTTGCCAGGTTTGCGCGTCCTTGCCTTTGGCGGCGAAAAAGTCGCCAAAGGGACACGCCGCAAGCTGTCCAAACTCGCCAAGGAACTCGGCGCGGAGAACATCGCCACCATGGCCACCTACGGGTTCACCGAGGCCAAGATGGCGTTTCCCGAATGTGCCACCCCCGTCGGGGAGGAGGCTACAGGCTACCATCTTTTCCCCGACATGGGGGTCGTGGAAATCATCGACCCCGAGACCGGCGAAGTCCTTCCGGAAGGGCACCGGGGCGAAATCGTCTACACTCCCCTGGATGCCCGCGGGACCGTCGTGTTGCGGTATAGGACCGGCGATCTCATCGAAGGAGGCCTCGTCCATGACCGTTGCCCAAGGTGCGGTCGGAATGTCCCCCGTTTGGTCGGCCGCATTTCGAGGGTCTCCGGCATCCACTCCATGGCGTTGCACAAGATCAAAGGAACCCTCGTCGACTTCAACGAGATCGAACACGTCCTGGACGATGTCGAAGGGGTCGGCACCTGGCAAATCGAACTCCGCAAGATCAACGACGACCCGATGGAATTGGACACAGTCCTGCTCCGGGCAACCCTCGCCGCAGGAGCCAATCCGGACTCTGTCCGCAAAGTCCTGGAAAAACGTCTCGTCCAGACCGCCGAACTCCGCCCCAACCTCATTGAATTTTGTTCTGAGAAAGAAATGGGGGAACTCCAAGGGCTCGGCAAAGCGCTCAAAGAAGAGCGCATCGTCGACCACCGCACCAAAGCCCGCCCAAGGAAAAAATCCCCCCACACCCTTGCCGCCAGCCTGCGCCGCAGGACAATACGTTCCACCGCCGACGCCAACCAACTATGAATAGTCCCCTAAACATCATCGACGGGGTACGGACCCCGTTCTGTAAATTCGGTACCGACCTCTCCCGAGAGTCCGCAGCCGACCTGGGCGCCCAAGCCCTCAAGCAACTCCTTGCACGTACCGGGATTGACCCCCGGAGGGTTGACCATGTGATTACCGGTTGTGTCGGGCAGCCCGCGGGGGATGCCAATCTCTCGCGGGTCATTGCCCTGCGTGCCGGCCTCCCCGAGTGCATCCCAGCACATACGGTCCACCGCAATTGCGCCTCCGGCTTGGAAGCCCTCTCCCAAGCGCAACAGCTTGCCGACTCCGGGGCAGGGGAGGTCTTCCTCGTCGTCGCCACTGAAAGCATGAGTCAATATCCCCTCCATTTTAGCGAGACCACTGCCATGAAATTCGGCAAGCTGTCCCGGGCCAGGACTCCCCTGGACAAGCTCAAAGCCATCATGGCCTTCAACATGGCCGACTTCCAGCCCCAAGCCGCCCTCCGCATGGGTCTGACCGACCCGACTACCGGGCTCAACATGGGCGACACCGCCGACATCCTGGCCCGCGATTTCAACATCACCCGAAAGGAGCAAGACCTCTACTCCCTCTTCTCCCATAAAAAGGCCGTCGCCGCCAAAAGCCGCCTCAGGGAAGAAATGTTCCCCTACATCCCTAACTCCGCCGGGAAAAAAGCCCTGCTTGTGAAGAAGGACAATGGCCCGCGGGAAGGACAAAGCCGTTCTGCCCTTACTAAGCTCAAACCTGTCTTTGACCGCAAGTTTGGCCGGGTCACCGCAGGGAATTCGTCACAGATCACAGATGGTGCTGTCGCCCTCCTTGTCATGTCAGAAGCCGCGGCCAAGAAAGCAGGGAAGGCCGCCCTTGGCAGGTTGCTCCATTCTAGCTACGTCGGTTGCGAACCTGCCCGTATGGGCCTGGGTCCCGTTTATGCGATCGACGATGCCGAAAAGAAAACCGGCCTCGGACTCAAAGATGCCGACCTCATTGAAATTAACGAAGCCTTTGCCGCCCAGGTTCTGGCCGTAGCCAAAGCCTCCCGCTCACCGGAGTTCTGCGAGAAGGAACTCAACCGAAGGGTACCGCTCGGCAGGATCCCTGGCAGCCGGCTAAATGTCAATGGCGGTGCCATCGCCCTAGGCCACCCGGTCGGGGCGACAGGCGCCCGCCTTGTCCTCTCAACCCTCAAGGAGCTGCATCGCCGGAACGCCTCCAAAGCCCTCGTCAGCCTCTGCGTTGGCGGGGGGCAAGGCGCCGCCCTTTGGCTCGAGGCAACAACCAAGAACTAAGAACAAAGAACCTCTCTCCCCAGATCCACAATGAACAAGTACATCCATAGAAAAATCCTACGGGGCAAGACCTGTCTCTGGACTTTTGAATCCCCTGGAAAGAAGGCCAATGTGCTTGGCGCGGAATTCCTCGCGGAACTCGACTCCGAACTCTCTTGGCTCGAACACGAAAGCTCCATCACCGGCCTGTTGATCGAAAGTGGCAAGCCTGGCATTTTCCTCGCTGGGGCTGACCTCAAAGCCCTCTCCGAAGCCTCGGTGGAGGAGTTTCCCGCCTTGATCGAAACCGGGCAAAATCTTTTCAACCGGCTCGAAGCACTCCCCATTCCCAAAGCCACCCTAGTCAATGGTGCTTGCCTCGGCGGCGGCCTCGAACTCGCCTTGGCCACGGACTGGCGCATCGCCTCCATGGACAATTCCACCAAGCTCGGGCTTCCAGAAGTCAACCTCGGCCTCCTCCCCGCTTGGGGCGGTTGTACAAGGCTTCCCAAGCTCGTCGGCTTCCCCAAAGCCCTTTCCGCCATCCTGGCCGGAAAGGTTTTCAATGCCAAGCAAGCCAAGAGGACTGGCATTGTCGACGAGGTCGTACACAAGGAAAACCTGGTGGAAGCCGGTCTCAAGTATCTCGCCAAAGGCCGACGAAAGAAAAAGCACCATTTGGCCAATGTCACTCCCATCCCCCAAATCATGGCATGGAAAGCATGTAAGGAGTTGGTGAAGAAAACTCATGGGAACTATCCCGCCCCGTTGGCTGCCCTCAAGGTTGTCGCTGGGAGTACCCTTTACATTCCCCGGGTCTCCATGGAAGGGGAGAAGAAGGAATTCACAAAATTGGCGGGTACTGCCGCACACAAGAGTTTGCTCCGTCTGCATTTCCTCCGCGAACAAGCCCGCCGCAACCCTGGTGCCCGTTCTGCTGGAGGGGAGCCCAAGGAAGTCCGCTACGCCCTTGTTCTGGGCGGCGGCATCATGGGCAGCGGGATCGCCCATTGGCTCAGTTCCCGTGGTATCCATGTCGTCCTTGAGGATGTTTTCCCGGATGTCCTGGCCAAGGGCATGGCCCACATCCGATCCCTTTATGCCAAGGCGGTGTCCAACAAAATCATGACGCCAGTGGAAGCCCAGCATGGCCTCGACCTCATTACCCCGGTTTCCGGTGACGTCTCGCTTGATCATGTCGACTTGGTCATCGAAGCCATTGTCGAGGACTTGGAACTGAAGCAAAAAGTCCTTGGGGAACTGGAGGCCAAAGCCCCGGCCAGTACCCTCATCGCCACCAACACTTCCTGCCTCCCAATTTCGGAAATTGGGAAAAACTTCAAAGATCCCTCCCGTCTCATCGGCCTCCATTTCTTCAACCCCGTGCTCAAGATGCCGTTGCTGGAGGTTATCAAGGCCAAACACACTAGCGAGGAGTCCCTTGCCCGGGGGTTCGCATTTGCCCACAAGATCGGGAAAATCCCCGTTTACTCGAAGGACCGCCCCGGCTTCCTGGTCAACAGGATCCTCATTCCCTATTTGCTGGAAGCCCTCAAGCTCTTTGAATCCGGCGAGGATGTGAAGCGGATCGACAAGCTCATGCTCGATTTCGGGATGCCCATGGGCCCTCTCCGCCTGATTGACGAGATCGGCTTGGATACCGCGCTCCATGTCTCCAAATTCCTGGTTTCCAACCTCAAGGACTCTGGTCCCTTGCCCGACATCCTCGGGAAAATGGTCGAAGCCGGTTTCCTCGGGAAGAAAAGCGGCCTCGGATTTTACTCCCACACCCCTGGCAAACCCACCGTACCGAACCCTGGCCTTGCAGCCCTTGGGTGGAAAGCCTCCAAAGGCCTGCCATGGCAAAACCTGCTCGACCGCATGGTCTTCAGCATGGTCAACGAAGCCGCTCGTTGCGTGGACGAGGGAGTCGCCCTTTCGGCGGACGATGTTGATCTCGCCATGGTTCTTGGAGCCGGATGGTGCCCCCACCTTGGCGGCCCGCTGAACTATGCAAGGAATATGGGCTACGACAAAGTCGCCGCCACCATGCGGGATCTGGCCATGGACAGCAGCCCCCACTTCCGGCCCGCCGCCAGTTTGGAGACCAACAATCCCTTCCCTTCCGTTGCAAAAGCCTCCCCGTCCAAGCCCCCACAACGCAAGCGCAAGTCCCAACGCAAACGCAACGGCCAGAACGGGGACACTCCCAAACACGTCATCCCCCCAAGGGAATGATGCCCCCCAACATCCATAAACAATCCAATCCACAACTCCCATGAAAACCACAGTTGATTCACCCAAGTCGGTCATCGACACCTCCAAAATGTCCAAGGAAAAGCGGGATGCCTTGGAACTTACAGAGAACGCCCGCGACTCCGCCCCGCTCAAGCCCTCCTTTGCCAGCCAGCTCTTCATGGGCAAGGCCGACCTCGCGTCCCTTTACCCATTTCCAGGGCAAACGGACGCGGACAAGGAAGCCGGGGACGAGTTCCTCAAGCAACTCCGCCACGTCCTCGAAGAGTACGCCGACCCCGATGAGATCGACCGCACCGGCGAAATCCCCGATGCCGTCATCAAACGCCTGGCCGAAATTGGGGCATTCGGGATCAAAATCCCCAAAAAGTACGGTGGCCTCGGCCTTTCCCAAACGAATTACAGCCGCGCCGCCATGTTGCTCGGCAGCTACTGTGGGAACTTGACCGCCCTGCTCTCTGCCCACCAGTCCATCGGCATCCCCCAGCCGCTCATCCAATTCGGCACCGAAGCCCAAAAACAAAAATATTTGCCCGAAGTCGCCGCTGGTGCCATCTCTGCCTTTGCCCTGACTGAGAATGACGCCGGCTCCGACCCCGCCAAACTCTCCACAGAGGCTACCCCGGTGGATGGCGGCAAAGCCTTTCTCCTGAATGGGGAAAAATTGTGGTGTACCAACGGCGTCAAAGCCAAATACGCGATCGTCATGGCCCGCACCCCCGCCAAACGGGCCCTGCCTGGTGCGCGGAAACGGATCACCGCATTTATTGTGGATATGGAAAGCCCCGGCGTACAGGTGGCGCACCGATGTCATTTCATGGGTTTGCGCGCCCTGTACAATGGGGTGATCCGTTTCAAGGACGTCAAAGTCCCCCGGGAGAACATCGTCCTGGCGGAAGGCAAAGGGCTCAAGGTCGCACTGACTACCCTGAACACCGGCCGCCTCACCCTCCCCGCCGCCTGTTCCGGCCTCGCCAAAAAGTGCCTTGAGGAAACCCGCCGTTGGGTCGCCACGCGCAGCCAATGGGGTTCCCCGATTGGCAAACACGAAGCCATTGCCGACAAAGTCGCCCGCATGGCCGCCCACACCTTTGCCATGGAGTCCATGGTCGCGATGGTCGCCAGCATGGTCGACCGCAAGGACGTGGACATCCGCCTCGAAGCCGCCATGGCCAAGATGTGGGGCACCGAAGCCGCCTGGAAAATTGCCGACGAAGCCCTCCAAATCCGAGGCGGCCGTGGCTATGAAACCGCCCAGTCCCAACGCGAACGCGGAGAACGCGGCGTCCCCATCGAACGGTTCCTCCGCGATGCCCGCATCAATACCATCTTCGAAGGCTCCAGCGAGATTATGCGCCTCTTCCTGGCCCGGGAAGCCCTGGATCCGCACCTTAGCCAAGCCGGTGCCGTCCTGGACTCACGCCTTCCCCTCTGGAAACGCGGGTTCGCCGCCCTCAAGGCAGGTTGCTTCTACGCCATTTGGTATCCAGCCCGCTGGATCCCCTCCTTGCAAGACCCCCCGGCCAACCTCGACCGCCGTCTCAAGGCACACATGGATTACGTCATCAAAATGTCCAACCGCCTCGGCCGCACACTCTTCCACGCAATGGCTCGCTATGGCCCCGCTTTGGAAAAGCGCCAGCTCACCCTCAGCCGCATCGTCGAGATCGGTACTGAACTCTTTGTCCTCACCGCCAGCGTTTACCACGCTGACGCCCTCCTCAAGAAAGGAAGCGGGGAGTACGGCAAGGACGAACTTCTGCACCTCACCGACTATCTGGCCCAAGACACCAAGTTGAAAGTCCGCGCCAACTTCGACGCCCTCAAGCACAACCGTGACAAAGAAACCCGCTCCCTCGCCCGGGACGTCTTGGAGGACAAACTCAAAACCCTCGAAGCCCGATCCTGAACCCCCATGTCTTTTGTGTGGAGAGCAGGACATCATTGACTCCATTATCTGGGTCAATTCTCTTCAATGTGGTTCTCACAAGTCCTTCCTCATCGTAAGGGGTTGGAAAAGGGGGTCACTGGCTTAAACCCACCCAATATTTGTCGATTTGGGTAATCATGTTCTCCTTCGTCAGGTACAGCGTATACAGGTAGTCGGCATCCTTGAAGGGGCAGGTCATGATTCCACTTTGGTTTCCAGTATCTCTTTGATGGCCGGGACTTTTTAATTCTAGAATTTCCTGAGCCAATATAGGGAAATCCTTCGCTATTCGATTCTACTATGCCGATCGCGTCAACCTTGCTGCCAGGATCGTCTCCATGGCCAAAACCAACAATGCCGCAAGCAGGAACCATTTCCACATTTTCTGGCTGGCTTCGAGGTGCGGGAGGGGGGATGCGGCGGCGTTTTGGTCTTCTTGGTTCCCGGCCGCTGGACCTCCCACCATTGCCAGGAGGGCGGCGACATTCATCGGTTCGAGATCCGATTCCTTGGGGGGCAAGTTGATGGCGAGAGTGTGGGAGTGTTCGCCTGTTTGGATGCGGTGGATGCCGGGTAGCTCGGGTTGGAAATGGTTTTGGCCTTCCCTAACCGCATGGTTTTCCCCATTGGGTGCGGTAATAGAGGTAGTCCGGGGGAATTGGGAAAGGTCGATGGGGGTGTCCGTTGTGTAGCGGGTTTGGGGTTGGAGGTTGCCGATGCTGTATTCAAGGATGGAGTAGAGGAGGGGGATGAACTTTGTGGAGAGGGCGAGTTGGCTGTCCCCCGGTGCCCAGGACGTGGTGAGGACAAGCGTGTTCCCTTTTTCGTGGGGGACATGGACCATGGCGGGTAGGCCGTCGTCGAATTTGGCCAGGATTTGGGCTCTTTCCATATTCAAAGGCCATGGGCGGTGTTTCCAAATATGGAGCTTGGAGAAGTCCCGGAAGCGGGGGTCTTGGAAGGGGGCGAGGACTGGATGGGAGGTGTCCAGGTTTTCAAAAAGGTGGTAGTCTTTGGCCGGGATGGCGGGGACGCTACCTGGGTTAGGCAGTCGGAGGAGGGTGGTGAGGCCAGGGAGATGGTCGTGGTCTTGGAGGAGGATAAGGATAGTCCGTCCTGTTTGGTGGTAGTCTTCGAGGAGTCCTGTAAGGCTCGCGGGAATGGGGGTCTCTGCCACGATGAGGTGGTTCTGTGTGAAATCTAGCTTAGGGGAAACGGCATCCGGCGTAAGGGATGCAATTTGGGGCAGCAGAGTTTGCGTAGGCTGGAAGGCTTTTTGCAGGTAATAGTGGGTGCCCTTCGGGGTGTCGTCCGCTTTCGGGCGGATGTGGAGGATATGGATGGGCCTAGCCGGGGGCGGGGCGATGTGGAGTTGGTTGTCAAAGGGATTGGAGTCGCCGGTCAGTTCGAGTGTGGTGGTTGCCGCGTCAGGCTTGGGAGGTGCGGGGAGTATTACAGATTCCCCTGGGGCAATTTGCAAAATCGTGCCAACCTGGGGCTCGGCCTTACTGGTAGCATTGTCCTCTGTCCCCTGTTCCTTCCACGCCAAAGTGAACTGGCTCGCCGAAGAATTCGCAGCGTTCGAAATCCGGATCCGGGCTTCCTCCGGTTTTCCGGGTAGGGCGGGGGCGGCCTCGATGGAGGCGTTATCCGTTGCGTCCAGGGACGGGGTCAGGGAGTGGAGTACAACTCGGATGTCCGGTGGCCAGGTTTTTCCAGTCAATCCGGCCAAGTCGGCTCCTTGTTGGAGGTCGCTAAAAAGATGGATTGTGCCACCTGTTTCGAAGGCGGTTTCCGGGGGCTTCGGGGCTTGTTGGATGAACTCTGCTGCGGTGCAGAGGGCATCGCCTATGTCTGTGCCGTGCCAAGTCGGTTCTGGGGCTTCCTGGGCAAGGGAGGAAAAGGCGTCTGTGAATTGGGAGAGGGCCTTTGTTTCGCGGTCAAAGGTCATCAACGCGGCTTCGGCATTGTTTCCCTTGAGGGTTTCGATGGTGTCTTTGAGGGAGTCCTGGAGGACTTCCCTAAGGTCGCCCCGTTGCATGGATGCGGAGGTGTCTACCAGCAGGAGGTGCCTTTGGCGGAAGTCCGGCTTATTATCTGGGTTAAAAAGGAGGGGGCGGGCAAAACAAAGGGCGACCAGGAGGATGGCCAGGCAGCGGAGCAAGAGGAGGAGTGGGTGCTCGATCTTGGTCTTGGTCTTCGACTTCGGTGGGGTCGGTTCGAGGAAAAGCAGCGTACTGAAAAGCGTGGTCTTGTCCGGCCGTTGTTTGCGCCGGTGAAGGATGATCGGGATGGCGATGGCAAGCGCGCCTAGTAGATAAAGAGGGGCGAGCAGGCTCATGCGGAGTGGGTTTTGATGATGTCCAACAGGGCCAACTCCATCGGTTGGTTGGTCGGCAAAAGGTGGTACTGTATGTCCTCTGCTGCGGCAAAGGCTTTAAGGTGGTCGAGGTGGCTCTGGAGCTTTTGGAGGTAGGACTTCTTAGCGGCTTGCGGGTCGATGTGCAGCTTTTCCCTCGATTCCATGTCTTCCAGGAGCGTATCACTGTGCAGGCCAAGGGTGAGTTCTGCGGGATCCAAGACTTGGAGCATGATGAGTTCCTGGGAACGGGCGCGGAGGTGGACAAGTTGTTGCTCGACCGGTTGCAGGGGCGCAAGGAAGTCCGAAATGAGGAGGGTGGTCGCCCGATGGCGGAGGAGCGGGAGGGTGGCTTCCAATGTGGCTGCCAGGTCTGTGCCTTCCCCGTTGGGGCGGATTTCCAGGTGGTGGAAAATACGGCGTAGTTGGCCAGGCCGGTAGCGTGGGGGGATGTGGTGGGTCGGTTTGACGTCGAAGGTGGTCAGGCCTGTGGCGTCGTGCTGCTGCTCCAAATGGTAGGCGAGCGTGGCGGCGAGTGTGGCGGCGTAATCGGCCTTGTTGTACCCATTGGTCGAGCCATAGGCCATGCTCCGGCTTTGGTCGAAGAGGATGTGGAAGCGGTGGTTTGTCTCGTCCTCGTACTTGCGGATGTAGTGCCGGTCGGTACGTGCGTAGAGCCGCCAGTCGAGGTTGCGGGTGTCTTCGCCAGGGATGTATTGCCGGTATTCGGTGAACTCAGTGGAATGCCCATGGTGGGAACTCCTATGGATGCCACGGAGATAGTTCTGCAAAAGGCTGCGTGCTCGTACTTCGAGGTTCCGGATCTGATGGAGGGCTTCCGGGTCGATTAGGGTCGCAGCAAACATTCTGGATTGGAAAGTGGGGGAGTCGGGAGTTTATACTGGCTGGGCGAGGGCTAGGCGATCCCGGGAGGCGGGCGTTAAGTTTTTCGGAATTCGGATTTGGTTATTCGTGCTTCCTACGACGTTGGCAATTGTGCTAGTAGTTGGCTGATGATGTCGTCCGGGGTTTTGTTTTCGGCTTCGGCGCGGTAGTTGAGAAGGATGCGGTGGCGGAGTGTAGGTTTGGCAAGGGCGCGGATGTCGTCCGGGGTGACGTGGGTGCGGTTGTCCAGCAGGGCACGGGCTTTACCACCGAGGACGAGTGTCTGGGCCGCGCGGGTCCCGGCGCCCCACTGGATGGTCTCGTTAATGAAGGCCGGGGCTTGGGGGGTGTTGGGGCGGGTTGCGGCGGCGAGCCGCACTGCGTATCGCGTGGTCTCTGAGGAGATGGGGACTTGGCGGATGAGGTTTTGGGCGGAGAGGAGTTGCTCGCCGGAGAAAATGGGGGAAGGCTTTTCCGTGTGAATGCCGGTGGTGCGGGTGATAACTTCGACTTCGTCGTCTTCCGAAAGGTAGTCAAGGAGGACATTGAAGAGGAAGCGGTCAAGCTGGGCTTCCGGGAGTGGGTAGGTGCCTTCCATCTCGATGGGGTTCTGGGTGGCAAAAACATGGAAGGGCAGGGGCAAGTCGTGGGTCTTTCCGGCGGTGGTGACCTTTTTCTCCTGCATGGCTTCCAGGAGGGCGGCTTGGGTCTTGGGCGGGGTACGGTTGATTTCGTCGGCCAGGATTATGTTGGCGAAGACCGGCCCCTTGACAAAGGTGAGGGCGCGCTGGTGCTCTGTTTCCTGCAGGATCTCGCTGCCCGTGATGTCGGGCGGCATGAGGTCCGGAGTGAACTGGATCCGGTTGAAGGGGAGGTCGAAGAGGCGGGCCAGGGTCTTGATGAGGAGGGTCTTTGCTAATCCGGGCGCCCCCGTGAGC
>JAYPDO010000087.1:0-17964 GCA_038125285.1 Opitutia bacterium | reverse complement strand
AGCTCGGGAGTTTCTTCCATCTGAGCAGATAATACAGAGATACAATGCTGTTTTAAAGCCTGTCTACTCACTTATCTCAATCATTAGCGAACCAGTGAAATCGATACCATATGGTGACAACCTTGGCAGGCTATACTATTTTGGTGAGGTCTATCAAATGGTGGGACGGCTTTCCAAGGCGGTCAAAATTAGCTAAGGATTGGGGTTCTCACTTGCGGAAGCTCCAGAACCTTGCGTTGCCCAAGAGCTTTTTAATGGCTACTCCGGGCGTGCCCAGTTCCTGGGAGGGTGCCTGGCTCTCGTCGGTGCAGTTTTCCTGGATTGTATGTCCCTCACTGCGGACCCGGCCTTCCATTTGCAGGCTTGGGCAGCCCTCTTTTCTTGCGCGTTGTTATTGAATTTAGGTCGGCTGCTCTACTGGTTTTGGTCAGTCGCGACTTGATCCGCCTTAAGCCCCCCCATTATGGCCTCGCCCAAGAGACATACCGCCGATTCCTCCCCTCCCCTCTATTGCATATAGGCATGCTCATCTTCTACTGGGTTTCGGTTTTCTGCTTTTTGGTGGGTTTGCCTTCACCAACCCTTGTCCGGTCGTGTTATATTTCTTGGGGAAAAATTGGGCGGCTGGTTCCGTATGAACGTGAAGGCCGGTCGGGATGGTTCGAAAAACACACCGTATCCATTTTAGCTTCTGCTTCCTTCAGCTCCCTGGCTTCGTTACAGGGATTGCCGCCAGTTCCAAAGGGAGTTCGTCCTCCTTGTAGGTCGGGAATGTCAAGGCCGCGAGGCTGTGGAACGGTACGCCGAAATCCGCAGTTCCCCCGCTTCGGTTGACTATGACAGTGACCGCAACAGGGTCGGCACCGAGTCCCCGGACGATGTCGAGGGCTTCCTGGACACGGCCGCCCTTGGTCACGACATCTTCGGTAATAAGGACTTTTTCGCCAGGACGGAGCTTGAAGCCGCGGCGGAGCGTGAGGTTGTTGTCCTGCTTTTCGAGGAAGATGTAACGTTTGCCAGCTTGGCGTGCGATTTCCTGGCCGATGACCAAGCCTCCCATGGCCGGGGCTACCACGGTATCAAATTTGAGTCCGGAGATTTTCTCCAAGGTTAACTCCCCCATCCTTGTGACTGCAGCCATGTCTTGGCAGACTTGGGCACATTGGAAAAAGTAGCCGCTGTGCAAGCCGGACCTAAGGATAAAGTGGCCATTTAGCAGGGCACCGGTTTTTTCAAAAAGGCCGAGGACTTCTTCTTGGATAGGATTCATGGGGAGGGAAACCAACCGGGATTGCTCCGGTTGCCAAGATTGTTTTGCAAGCAATGGGATAGACAATAGTTTCCTACGCTTTTCCTAACCTGTGTTGACCCGCATCCAGAAGTATGTCCTGAAGGAAGTCTTTGTAGGGGCTTTCTTGTCTTTGCTTGTCCTAGTATTTATCCTGACCGCTGGGAATGCGATGCGGGATCATCTCATGCAGTTTTTTGAGGGGCAGTTTTCGATCGGGGTTGTCGTTGAGCTTCTGGGATTGTTGCTCCCCTATGCGCTGAAATTCGCCCTTCCTCCCGCAGTATTGGCAGGGATCTTGTTGGGGCTTGGGCGCCTTTCTGCCGATACCGAAATCACGGCCATGCGAGCGACTGGCTTCAGTATGGGTCACCTGGCCGTCCCCATTTTCCTGATGTGCATCGGCCTAGCTTGCGCTTCTTATTATGTCATCGGTTTCGCAGCTCCCAGTGCCCGTACGAAATACAAGCTGAAGCTCGCCGAAACTGCAATGGAGAATCCTCTGTTTTTTTTCAAACCCCGGTCATTCGTTACAGATTTTAGCGGGCACTTGCTTTATGTCGGCGACTACGATGGCGAAAACTTGCGGGACTTTTGGGTTTGGAGTACGATCGATTCAGGAAACAAGCCTGACGAGCTGGGCCGGGTTCGGCAGATTTTGAGGTTTGATACAGGTAAGATCCGATATGACGAAGATTCACAGACCTTGGTCCTGGAACCGAATAACCTGAGGGTTGAACTAAACGACAAGGATGATCCCGAATTTTTCCAGGGCAAATACCATCCTGGCTTGGCCGGGAGCACTACCCTCCGTTTTGAACTTGGTGACAAGGGCGACATCCTTAGTACCCGGAAGAATGTATCGATGATGACATCCAGTGAATTGCTTGCACTTGAAAGGGATTTGTCCAACAAAGCTACGCTTACCGATGCTGAGGACAAGGAATTGTCCAAAGTCCGTATGGAGATTCAGGGACAGGTCTCCCTTGCAGGTTCGGTAATCGCCTTGGCTGCAATGGGTATCCCTTTGGCTATCCGGAGGGGCAGGAAAGAGACAATGCTCAATGCGGTATTGGCGGTCGGGTTGGCCATTGGATATTACCTGCTTACCATATGCGTTGGCTTGGCCGAAGAATATCCTGGCCTTGGTCCGGAGAAGTTGGTCTGGCTCCCGAATATCTTGTTTGTCGGGATAGGTCTGTTCATGCTCAAGAAAATCGAGTGACAAATCCCGCGCACTGGAATTGCACGCAATGCAGACGATCATCTTAGAAAAACCTGGCCATTTTTGCCTTTGCGAGACGGATATGCCGCCTCCTCCCCAACCTGGTGAAACCTTGGTAAGGATTCGTAACATTGGGATTTGTGGTACTGATTTTCATGCCCATCGCGGGCGTCAGCCTTTTTTTGAATACCCTAGGATCCTCGGTCATGAGTTATCGGCCATAGTGGTTGATCCCAACGGGGCCTCCCACTTGAAGGAAGGGATGCCCGTTGTCGTGAACCCCTACTTACCTTGCGGTGTATGCATCGCATGCCGCCGGGGTAAATCGAATTGTTGCCAATCTCTTCAGGTAATCGGAGTCCATTGTGATGGCGGGATGAGGGAATTCATAACTGTCCCAAGCGAAAACCTGTTGCCTGCCGAGGGACTTACCGCAGAGCAAATGGCCACAGTCGAATGCCTCACGATAGGAGCCCACTCAGTCAGTCGTGCAGGGTTGGAGCCGGGGGAGACTGTTGCTGTGGTCGGAGCCGGACCGATTGGGATCGGTGTCATCCATTTTGCCAAAATGGCGGGTGCCCGGGTTGTCGCTGTAGATGTAAACCGCTCCCGCCTGGAATACTGCAAGGAAATACTGGGAGTGGAGGCGGTGGTCGATGCAAAGGAAAATCCTG
Organism: Opitutia bacterium; assembly: GCA_038125285.1. Classification (GTDB taxonomy): domain Bacteria; phylum Verrucomicrobiota; class Verrucomicrobiia; order Opitutales; family JABJCN01; genus JAYPDO01. The sequence goes on along the minus strand of JAYPDO010000087.1, from coordinate 14,777 downwards.
TTGGCCAACTATGTGAGATAACCATGGGTGACATGCCTACAGCTGTCTTCGAAGTAACGGGAAATAAGGATTCTATGGAAGCATCGTTTGATTTTGTATCCCATGGCGGGCAGTTGGTCTTTGTAGGCCTGGTTAAAGACACCCTCCGTTTCGACGACCCGCATTTCCATAAGCACGAACTTACTCTCAAAAGTAGCCGAAATGGAACAAAAAACGACCTCATGTCCGTGATTGGCGCTATTCGCGATGGGCACGTGGATACTCGTTCTTTTATTTCCCATCGTTGTAGCTTCAGGGATCTGCCCTCACAATTTGATAATTGGCTCCTTCCGGAATCCGGGGTTATTAAGGCAATGGTCGAAATCCGTTAAAAAGTGTTTCACGGACTGGAGGCCAGTGCACCAACATGAGCCTTCACAGCTTGTTCCAAGCCTTCCAAATTATACCCCCCTTCTAGGACGGACACCACCCTCCCTCCCGCGTGCTCTGCTGCAATTCCAAGCATCAGTTTGGTCAAATTTGCAAAATCGTCGTCTTCAAGGCGAAAATGCCCAAGCGGGTCTTCCACCCTTGAGTCAAAACCTGCTGATATGATCACCAAATCCGGCTTGAATCGGTTTGCGGCATCAAGGAGATCGGTTTCAAATGATCCGCCGATTTCTTTCCATCCTGCCCCTGCGGGAAAAGGGCGGTTGATTACAGTTCCGAGGCCTTTGCCCGAGCCTGTTTCCCCCTTGCTTCCCGTTCCCGGATACCAAGGAGCCTGATGGGTAGAAAAAAAGAATACTGAATCGTCTTCATAGAATATGTCCTGTGTACCGTTGCCATGGTGGACATCCCAATCCACGACCAGCACCTTTCCCGCTCCATGCTTTTGCTGGGCGTATCTGGCTGCAATTGCCACATTATTAATCATACAAAACCCCATGCCCCTTCCCCCTGAAGCGTGGTGCCCCGGGGGGCGTATCCCGCAAAATGCACGGTTAGGGGTTCTTTCCCCAAAAACTGTGTCCACTGCCTGGACGGCTGCCCCGACTGAAAGTAGAGCAATATCCAAGGAGCTGTTGCAGATATTCGTATCCCCTGTAGTCAACATCTCCCTACCTGCCTTGATGTCCTTCTCGACAAGTCCCAAGTAGCCAACCTCATGTGCATGCACAACGAAATCCTTGGGTGCGGGCTTGAATGCAAATTTCCCCAATCCCCCACTGAGTACACTATCGACAGATTCTACACCTCTTTTTACGGCGTCAATCCTTGCAGGTTGCTCTGGATGGCCGTATCCTGTTATATGTTCCTTGCACCTTTCATCCAGGAAAACAGCCACTTGATAATCCTTCCCTGCACATTTTCCCGCCCGGCAATCGTCTTCTTGTTCCATCCCAACATTCCAACCCCGTTATCCCTAAATTTTCCAGAAAATTACAACCCGATCCCATCATCCGGGTAACGGATGTTAATAAATTTGGACAAAATTTTGGAAAAAAAAGTTGCATGCAAGGTGAGAGTAGTCGATTATGCACAGTGCTAACCCCCCTAATTAGCCAACCCCCCTTAACATATTCCCCTTCCATCAAATGTTACCATCCTCCTGCACGCTGCTACCCTGGCTTGCCTACCCCCTGGGTAAAGCAGTTGTGCACGCTCATCCAAGCCGTTCGCAGATGCCTCCGCTCAAACGAATTGGCTTGGTGGGCAAGACCAACACTGGTCATTAAATTTTTAACCCCCTTTCAACTTCTAACGCGGCCGAGATGAAAAAATTCGTTCCATTGCTCTCCCTCCCCCTGGTCACCCTTACCGGTCATCTCAAAGCGGATGTCACAGAATCCAGTGGCACGCAGACCATATCTATTGTCGCCGATTCTTCCACCCGCTATGAGCTATTGAGCATCTCCTTGTTATCCGAGTCGCTCTATGCTGGTACGGTCGTTAGCGTCAACAGTAGCACGGTTGCCTTGGATTCCGCTGACTTTTCGAACGCTGACCTGACCACTTACCCCCATTTCCTCCGGGTCAAGGCAAGTGGTGCCAACCAAGGATCTGTATATTTGATTACCTCCCACACCACGACTGGCACCGATGACACCGTAACCGTTAGCTCGGATCCATCTGCTATCTCCGCGGCAGATGAAGTGACGGTAATCCCTGCCCACACCTTGGCCTCACTCTTCGGAACAGAACCCGAAAATATCTCCAGCATTACCAATAGCTCGGGGACAGTAACCGTTACAACTGGTGCCGACCATGGTCTCAACACTGGCGATTCCGTAACGATCGAAAGTGCGACTGGGGATTCTGGTGTCAATGACACTCACACCGTCACCCGCACTGGTTCAACCACTTTCACCCTGGATGATTACACTGGCTCAGGTAGCTACTCTGGAGGGACGTGGTACAACGGTAATTGGCCTACGATCGGTAACAACACGACCGCTGGTGACAGCACAGACAATGACGAACTTCTTGTCGGTTCTCCGGCATCTGCGGACAACGTTATCGTATGGAATACCACATCTGCTGGTAATTCCATCGGTTGGAAAACCTACTTTTTCCGCGATGGCAAATGGTTCACCGCAGGTACGCGCACCAATCAAGAGTTTACTGTCATTTACCCTGATGAAGGTTTGGTTTTAGTGCGCAAAGATACCGATTCATTCTCATCTACCCTATCTGGCGTGGTTCCCGGGGTTGATTCCCAAGGTTACCACCCTTCCGCTGGAAACAAGTTTCTTCTCAGTAACCCCTTTCCTGTATCCATAGGCCTTGCCGACCTTGCTTTGGATAGCGCATCCGGCAAATGGACCCAAAGTGACACGGCCTCCTCCGCTGACCAAGTTTTGGTCTGGACGGGATCCAGCTGGTCCACATTTTATAAAAAGTCTAATGGAGATTGGGCAAATGCAAGCGATGCCATAAACTACAGCAACCAAGCTACCGCAACGGCCACCGCAGGCACCGGCGGCAGCAATGCCCTCCAAACAGCCGACTTGACCCTGACGAATGGTGGAACCGGTTACAGTTTTGCAGATACCAATTTTAGCATTACACCATCCGTTTCAATTAGCGGGGGTGGAGGTTCCGGGGCGACAGCAGAAGTCACCCTCAGTGGTGACAGCGTAGCATCCATTGCCATTACTAACGGCGGCAGTGGTTATACGTCTGCCCCGACTATTACGATAACTTACCCTATCATCCCTTCCGGGGGTGCTGCCATGATAGTACGCCAAGATGGGGGAAGCGGAGGGAATGAGTTCCTTCAAGCCTCTGTGCCCTATTGATTCCTCCATTCGTGAGGAATATAGTTCATCCTTTTTCCCTAGATTGGGATGATACTTGCTCGCCTAACTAACGTTTAACCCCAACCTTTCCCTTGCCAAGCCGTTGTAACATTAATAGACGAGACCGGCATTAAAACGTAGTTAAACAATCTCCTTTATAAAACTCCCCAAAGGATTGGCGCATATCAACCCTCCCCAAGCCCCACCTATGCCAAGGCCGAATATAGCGACCCTAGCAGGTTTAATTTTATCATTTTCACAAATTCATCTCCATGGAGACATCGTAGTAACGTGGGAGGATGATTTTGTAACAACATTGAAGGATTTTTCAGGCACAGACCTGACCCAAAACGTTGCCGGTACAAACAGTGACGGGGATTTGATGGAATTGGGATATTATTCAGAGTCGGACGACAGCAACTTATTTCGTGGAACCTGGAATGTCCTGACCAAAACGACAACAGTAGGCGACTCTTCCGACCTCAGTGGTTTGGGTGACGGTGCGTTTTCATTCAGCACTAGCTTTAATGGTACCACTGCCACCACTTATGCTGGGGACGCCGGTCAAATCACGGATACTGGCATAACCACCCCGTCCGCTGGTACCCTCCTGGCAATACGCTTTTACGATGGCTCGACGAATGCAGCAGGCACGCTCTTCAACGTCATTGCCGCTCCGCAAGGGGCAGGTAGTTCATGGTATGACTGGCCTACCAGCGACGTGGATCCCCAAGCGCCAGCACTGTCAGCAGATAATAACATCACTGGCCTCAAATTCCTCACGGACAACCACAACTCCTCAGATTACGATTTCAAAACAGCTGCCACTGATATTGATACAGGAACTACCATAACATCTTTCCAAGGTGCACTCTACCTTACCGGAAATTCCGCTGGAGGTACCCTGACAACTAATCTCTCGTCCCCCACAACTTTCTCCGGAGTCATTGCTGACGGCGCCTTTACGACATCCGGCGAGGGACAAGTCGCGCTCACAAAAACGGGATCCGGTACATTGACTTTTGATGGAAGTGATGCTCTCACTTACACTGGGAATACTACCCTGAGTGCGGGGGGGCTAACCCTCTCCAATGGTGCTACAATCTCTAACAGCGAGAATATTATCCTTTCCTCTGGTACTACCCTTACCGTTTCCGGGCTCTCCTCCACTTTTACCATTGCCAGCGGGCAAACATTGGAAGGTGAAGGTTCTGTATCCGGTGCCACGGACATCGCGGACGGTGGGGCGATTTCTCCTGGTAATGACGCCTCGAACCAGGGAATCGGGGAAATATCTATCACTGGAGCAGCAACCTGGAACCAGGGTATGACTTATCACTGGGAAATAAACGATTTGGCCGGGGACGCCGGGGATGCGGATGCCAATGGTCTGGGCTGGGACCATATGTCCTACACAGGAGCGCTGACCATTAGTGGTAATGCCTCCAACAAGATACTCATCGATATTGCCGCCCTTGACGGTTACAACTCACCGTACAACCAACAAGGATCCCTTGCTGGTACCCAACGCCCCGCATTGAACCGTGAACATGCAGATGGCTATCAGTTTGCCATAGTTACGGCCTCTGGAGGGATTTCGGGTTTTGATGCCAGCTATTTTGAAATCAATTACACAGATTTTTACGAACAGTGGGACGATCCCTTCCACAATTGGGATATTATCCAGAGCGGGAATTCGCTTTACTTGACATACTCCGCCGTACCCGAGCCATCTACCTACATTATGGTTAGTGGCTTGCTCCTCTTGCCTGCTGTAACAATTTATCGGCGTTGTAAGAAGAAAAAATCCAAAGCCGGAGCATTGGATACTACTGAATGTAAGCAGAGTCCCAAACCGGATATAAATAGCTATGGGTCGAACTTTGGAGCGAGTCGCTGAAGATTTTGTTTTCTTTGGAAGCTGAAGAGTGTAGCGATATTTGCTTTCCAACATGATTGAAGCACCAGATGTGGTGTTCGGGGTATGACTTTTATTAGAGCCGGAGTATCGTATCTTAAGCCCGTTTGAACCCCTTGCGGGTTTCTATGCCATACGACAAGGCACAGGCGAGGAAACAAGCCGCCAAAAGCGAGTGCTTCTTCACAACTTTAGTATCTTCAAGTTCCTGAACCAAACTTTACCACCGTGGTCCTGGAGCATGATCCTGCCCTCCTTGGATCCAAAATCCGGCCTTTTCTTGAATTTGCTGGCCGCAAGCCAGGCTTCCCACTCTTTCGAGCCGATATCGATTTCGACGACTTCTATGCCGTTCAGCCAATGCTCAAGGTGGTTGCCCTTTGCGATGATCTTTGAGGTGTTGAATTGGCCGGGGCACTTGATGGGCTTGTCCGCTATCGCGCCCTTGATCGCATAAAGGCTGGCAGTCGCTCCCAAATGGTCAGCCCCGTATTTCCATTTGTCATCGTCCAGGATCTGGTACTCCGGGCCGAGGATTGCCCCTGAGTAGTCGGCCACGCGATACTTCACCCCGCTGTTGCAGCCGGCCATGATCTTCCACTCGAAGGAAAGCTCGAAGTCTTTGAAGGTCTCGTTGCTGTAAAGGTCACCTGCTTTCTCGTAACGGACAATGCAGTTGTCCTCGACAATCCAACCTGCCCCAGGGGCAGTTCCTTCTTTCGTAGTCCAGCCATCAAGGGATTTACCGTTGAAGAGGGATTGGGGCTCGCTTGCTCCCGAGCTAGCAACCAAAAGGGCAAGGATGGCCAGTCTGTTCATTTGTTTTCAAGTTCCTTGATTCGTTGTTCCATGTCACGGATCTTGGGTGCGCTGGCGTAGGCCGCAAGTCCGAGGGCGAAGACGGCTCCGGCGATCGTGACGACGAAGCCAGCCTTGGGGTCGGACGCCTTGGTGATCACAGCCGAAATTGCTGCGATGAAGGCACCGATAACGGAAATGCCCATTAAGATGTTCCAAAAGAGGAGTTTGTCCCCCTTTGGCTTTTCGTCCCCCATGATCTTGTCGCTGTTCATCATAAGGAAGAAGGTCGAGTAGGCGATCGGCAGGAGCATCATCCCGAATGCGGAGACCAGGATGGCAAGCCATAGCTTTGCAGGCCCGTCCCAAACCAATGGCCAGATTGCCCCGCAAACACCTGCGACCAGGCAACCAATCAGGTGGGTGCTCCCGCCCTGTGGCTTGTTAAAGAGTTCACTGAAGGCATAACCATTTATTAGCATCAAGATAATGATCGTGGAAAACCCCATCCCAAAAATTCCGAAGCCGAAAACGAGATTGGCTTTTTGCTCCCCAAGGACAGGGGATAGGGCCGCTGAAAGCTGGAAAGCATTACGTTTGATCAAAGAGGAAGCGATTTTACGCTCTTCAACCGAGGTTGTTGATACCAATGCCACTGCTTCCTCAGCAGGGATGGCACTTGGGTCTTTGCCCTCTTTTATTAAGATCATATCCCTTACGGCCGAATAGTTCGCGCTGGTTTGCATGATGGCCGGATCGCTGCTGACTAGCTTTTGATCCACCCTACCATGGAACATGGATGCCGACGCGATCACCACGCATGTAGTGGCCAGGATGTAGGGGAGGGCCATGGCCGTACAAAGGTCGAACCGGGATATACCCCTGAAGGACTTGTTCCAGCCTTTGCTGAGCAAATTATATGGCAACAAGAAGGTCATGTTGATGCCTACTGCAGTGGCGGCCGCCCCGATCATGATTGACCTCTGTTGCTCCACAACAATTGCTGACCAGTATTCTTGTGCGTCTTCCGGGAGGTTGGCCAACAGGGCCGGGATCTCACCACCCGGCTCGTTCCAATGTCCAGGGTTTGGGATAAAGCCCCTCAGGATCAAGCCCCAATCCACTTGCCCCTTACCTGTGAGCGAGACTACCACCGCAAAGAAACTCAGCACGATTGCCCCGACCAGCAGCTTTAGGAACAAGTCAAAGAATTTCCCAGCCTTACTCCCCGACTCGTTCATCTTCAGGAAAAAAAAGGCCACGGCCAGGATTGCCAGGGAAACGGCAATTTTCGTTCCTTGGGTATCCTTGATAACGTCCCCACCCACCAGGTTCTTCTGCAGCGCAGCAAAACACAGGCTGAATTGGGGCATGCACCAGAGCATGTTGGCCATGATCGTTGCGCTGATCCACCCCCAAGCCAGGGCGGGGTTGATGTGGTCGCTTATGGCTTGGAAAGGCTTTTTGCCCGTCGAAAGGGTGATGTAGCTGATGGCCGAGAGCATGATCACCCCCATAATGATGGCGACTAACTGTAGCCAGAGCAGGCTTGTCCCGCCAAGGATTCCCAAGAACAATGCCCCAGAAAGCGAGCCTCCCCCGAGGGTGATCGCGCTCTGGACCCAGCCTGGGCCGGAGTATTTTGCGTACACTTTTACAGCGGAACCGAAACCTTTGGCTTCAGCGTCTTCGAGTTCCCTGGCTTGTTTCAGGACTTGGTCGTTCATACGGTTCAGGATAAGCGGGGGTTGGGTCTTTTCGTCTTAAATTAATTGGGGAGAGGATGAATTTGCAGGCTTATGCCTTCCCGTCAATAACACGAAACCCGGCCTATCGCCGGGTTCCATGGGGTTCAAATATTTAATGGGTTTGATCAGGGTAACGCCTTATTTGACGGTCATCTTGCCTTTCATGAGGGCAAAGTGGCCAGGGAAGGTGCAAACGTAATCATAAACCCCCGCTGCAGGCGCGGTGAAGATGACAGTATCCGTCTCATCCGGGCCGAGCAACTTGGTGTGTGCAATGACGTCATCTTTTTTTGATTCCGGAAAGTAATCTTTAGCAGCAAATTTGATAGACTCCGTACAAAAGCCTGCGACATCCACGCCATGCTTGAGAATGCAGACGTTGTGCCCCATTGCAGCCTTCGGAAGTTTACCGATGTTCTTGAACACCAGCTTAACTTTCTGGCCGGCTTTTACCTCAAAGGCGGTTTTGTCGTACATCATGGTGTCGGTACCATTGATGGAGATGGTGACGTCGGTTTGTTCTTCCTTGGCGGACAAAGAAAACCAAGCGGCTACGGTAATTGTGAGTAGGGTAATTATGGATTTTTTCATGGCTTGATATTATAATATATGGGAGGCTCGGCTTTAAGACCCGAACACTCCTTTCTAGGATGACGCATCCATTTTGCCGCACAACTTGGAAATCCCTTCCTCGCATTGAATATCCTTGGCATTATGAATGCGGTTAGCAGACCTTTCCTTTAATTCTCATGCAACCCGTATCGAGAGCGGTCACCGCCCCGTTCTCAAAAGCGCTTAAAGACCTCTGGGGGCTGCCGGGATAAAAAGAACCTGGATGCAATAATCCATTTGAGGGCGTCTGGCCAATGGAGATTGGAAAGAGGCTGATTAACTTCTCGCCAATTGAAATTGCACCCCTGGATGGCTTTCTTCCCGGTATAGAAAGTAACCTGGAAGGTTTAGTCCGGGTCGGCTTTCTCCACATTCAAAGGATCGATACCAAATAACCTCCAATGGCAAAGCCTTTGCCCCTGAAATAGCGACCAGACTCTACCACCACTTGAGCTAACCCCTCTGAGGAACCTAGCATTTGTTCGGAAAAAGTCACCTGGCCACCAGCATTAAACGTTCTAATAGGTTCCCCGGAATCTGATGTAATGCTGGTAATCCTCTCATTTTTAAACAGGTTGTAGAGTGTTTAGTCCATCATTTATTAGTCCCAATTCAAATGAACTTTCTCAGGATCCCTGCAATTATGGCACTTTTTGCCCTGTCCTTACAGGCCTCCCCCCCAGTTCCCTCTCGTTGGAAACTATGTTCTACCTGCCATGGGGAACAAGGCTTAGGGCGTCGTGAAGTTCACGCGCCCTCCATCGCTGGCTTGCCGGATTGGTATTTAAGACGCCAATTGGAAAAGTTCCAAACGAACGTCAGGGGTGCTCATCCTGACGACGCTGAGGGTCACCTGATGCGCCCCATGTCCCGTGCGCTCCCCCATAAAGAAATTGAGGGCATGGCCGCATACATTTCCTCCCTTCCCAAGAAATCTCAGGAAACCATCAAAGCCGACTTTGAGAAGGAATATGGTGGCGACGCCCTAAAAGGCCAGGCGCTGTACGCAACCTGCATGGCCTGCCATGGGATGAATGGGGAGGGCAACCCTGCTTTGAAAGCGCCCTCCCAGCAAGGCATGGATGGTTGGTACATGCTCGCCCAATTGAAAAAATTTAAATCAGGTATCCGTGGCAACAACCCCGCAGATATTGAGGCAATGACCATGAAGCCAATACTGGCTACGCTTCCTGACGAAGATGCCATGAAGAACGTCATCGCTTACCTCATGACTCTTCCAGGCAAATCTGCCGCTCCCGCCACTGCCCCCGTTGTCCAGAATTAATTAATTTCACTCTCCATTCCACCCCGCAGCAAGGAACACCGTGTCCTCAGGTTTTGATCCCTTTGCAAACTTACGACATTGTCGGCTCTTCGGAGGCGTGAACCATGACTTCAAACGCAAAGCGATCGTTATTCTCCTTGCTCAATTAAGTTGGTTTCGGATATGCGTTGAATGGGTTAAGGGCATCGCTCATGGCAAAGCTTGTTTTACAGTCCTGTGCCCTCTTTCATTGCCCTTCCCCCATTGTCTTGATTTAATCCCGTAACCAGCCCTTAACCATTTTCCTGAAATCTTACCCTACCACACATGAGCGCATCCCTCGAAGAACTTACTGAAGCCAGCGACACGCTTTGCTTGAAAACCTTCAAATTCACCATGTGGGTGGCATTGGGTTTTGCAGTCGCAGCAGCCTACATCACCTTAAATACTGATGACGTCAGACAAGATCAGCCTGCTGTCCCTTCTGAGCAACACCTGCCAAGCGGTCATGGCGACCACCACTGATCCCCTAAATCTTCACCCCAGTACTTCTTCTCTTTATTCTTCACTGAAAAATGGAACAGTTCCTTCAACAAGCTTCAACCTACGCCGCTGACATTGACTGGCTTTTTTGGCTTATCACGGCCATAGTTGGTTTCTGGTTCTTTGTCGCACAGGGAGTCTTCTTTGGTTTCCTTATAAAATACCGTCGCAAACCTGGCGAAAAAGCCGGCTACGTAGAGGGCAAGTCTAAGGAGGAAAAGAAGTGGATTACCATTCCCCACTTCCTTATAATTCTTTGCGACATTGTAATCCTCGTTGGAGCGGTAAAGGTCTGGAACAGAGTCAAGCTGGATATGCCCCCTGCCGACGCAACAATACGCGTCCAAGCTCGGCAATGGGCTTGGATTTTCCAGCACCCTGGTCCAGATGGCAAATTGGACACCTCTGACGACATCCGCACGACTGACGAACTTCACCTCCTTAACAACACCACATACCACTTCGAATTAACTGCAAAGGATGTCCTCCACAGCTTCTCTATTCCAGTGTTTCGCCTCAAGCAAGACGCTGTTCCGGGTCGCACCATTCGTGGATGGTTCAAAACCCAGGCCGTCGGGGAGTTTGATATCCAATGCGCCGAAATGTGTGGCATTGGACACGGCCTTATGGCGGCCAAACTCTTTATTGAGCGCGAAGACGCCCATGCAAGTTGGATGTCAACTGCTCCCAGGGCAGGAACTAATCCTCCCTTGCTCGCCTCTAAATGATTAAATCCTCACAAGTATCATGCTGGGTTGAGTAATTACCTTCACAATAATTTGCTATAAACACTAATAATGGAAGCCACAACCTCCGCACCCTCAGCTGAAAGCCACGACAGTCATGGCCATCACCAAGAGCAAAGCTTTGTCAGCAAATATCTACTTTCGACGGATCATAAGGTCATCGGGATGCAGTATATGTTTACTGGCTTGGCCATGGCCATCATAGGCGGATTACTCGCATACGTTTTCCGGATGCAGCTTGCGTATCCAGGTGAACCCGTCCCTGGTTATGGCGTCGTCACACCCAACGTTTACAATTCCCTGGTCACCATGCACGGTACCATTATGATCTTTTGGGTTGCTATGCCCGTTTTGATAGCCGCGTTTGGCAATTTCCTGATCCCTTTGATGATCGGATGTGATGACATGGTGTTTCCTAGGATTAACCGCCTGAGCTATCAAGTCTTTCTCCTCAGTACAATCATCCTACTGGCCTCTTTCTTTGTCCCTGGTGGAGCGTTTGGTGGTGCTTGGACGTCATACCCCCCACTATCCGCCTTCCCCGAGTATAATCTTACACCGCTCGGAGCGCCCCTTTGGGTGGTCGCCGTATCCCTGGAGTTTATAGCCTTCCTTCTCGGAGGCATCAACTTTATTACCACGCTGATGAACTCCCGAGCTAAGGGAATGGGAATGTTCGACATCCCACTAGTATGCTGGATGATCATTATAGCATCAATCCTCTTCATGCTCTCAGTAGGTCCACTGATCGCCGGAGCTGTTTTGCTCCTTTTCGATCAAACCATCGGTACTCACTTCTATGACGCTAATGCAGGCGGCGACCCGCTAGTCTGGCAGCACCTCTTTTGGTTCTTCGGACACCCCGAAGTGTACGTGGTCCTGCTCCCTGCCATGGGCATTGTGGCGGATATCATACCGGTATTCGCCCGTAAAAAGTTTTTTGGCTACAAGCTCGCCCTTTTCACAGTTTTTGGCACCGGAATCCTAAGTTTTGTTGTATGGGCTCACCACCAGTTCGTTTCCGGGATAGACCCAAGGATGTCCAATCTTTTCACAGTTACCACACTCTTGATCTCTATACCCATTGCTGAGTTGTGTTTCCTCTATATAGCTACCCTCTATCGGGGAAGCATTGAGTTTTCAGTTCCCATGCTTTGGGCTCTGTCTTTTGTAGCTTCATTCCTCATGGGTGGGGTAACAGGGATCCATCTCGGGGCTAGCGGAGCGGACATTTTCTTTCACGACACCTACTTTGTAGTTGCACACTTCCACTACACTTTCTTCCCGATTGCTATAATCGGCGTCTACGCAGGTATCACTTACTGGTATCCAAAGATTTTTGGCCGGCACATGAATGAGACCGTGAACAAAATACACTTTTGGACAACTTTCATACCTTTCAATTTGATTTTCCTCCCTTTGTTTCTCCTTGGTTTGGCCGGCCAACATCGCAGAATTTATGATTTTACCAACTTTCCCCAATTGTCCGGTGAAAACTTACAGCACCTTCGTATTGTTGCCACGACGTCTCTTATCATCATGTTGATTGCCCAAATTCCCTTTATCATTAACTTTTTCTGGAGCATGTTTAATGGGAAGAAAGCGGAGAAGAATCCTTGGAAAGCCAATACCCTTGAGTGGACAGTCGACTCTCCTCCTCCTCACGGCAACTGGCCAGAGCTACCGGCAGTTTACCGTGGTCCCTACGAGTACAGTGTGCCGGGTCGCAAAGATGACTATTGGCCGCAAAACGAGCCTGCAAAATAAAGTAACATCTTATTTTTTCAAATCCTCATGAGTGCCACAACGTTCCAACGGCCAATCGCCACAACCCGATCTGTGACAGGTATCTCCACTGGTAAGCTTGCTGTGTGGTGGATCCTTGCCTCTGAAGTCGTCATCTTCGGCGGTCTGCTAGTTTACTTCATGCTAATGCGCCTCCACCATGGGGCAATCTGGATGGCGGAATCGCAACATACCAGAATGGAGGCCGGTGCGATTAATACATTTGTGCTGCTAACGTCCAGCCTCTTTGCCGTGCTAGCCCACCAGGCGGCAGAATCAGGTGACGGCAAAAAGGCAGCCAAGTTCCTTTGGTATACTATAGGCGGAGCTATAATGTTCCTTTGTGTCAAGGCATGGGAATGGACCGGTGAAATCTCCCATGGTTATGTCCTGACCAAGAACATCTTCTGGGGATGCTACTACTGCATTACTGGACTCCATGGCGTGCATGTGGTCGCTGGTGCAATAATAATGGGCTTTGTCGCCAAGGACGCGGCTAGGGGCAAAGACCTCCAACGCGTCGAGTGCATTGGGATATACTGGCACTTCGTAGATATTATTTGGCTCTTCCTCTTTCCGCTTTTCTACACTTCAACTGCAGGATAATCCCCATGAGTAACCACGAATCACATTCTCAGGCTCACCACCCCGCCTCTTACTATATTCGCATTTATTGGATACTCGCAGTCCTTCTTGTTGTAAGTATTGCAGGGCCTCTCACTGCGCATCATTTCGGCAGCGCAGCCCACACCATTGTCCTAGTAACTGGGTTTGGCATAGCATTTGTAAAAGCGTACATGGTCGCAGCCAAGTTCATGCATTTAAATGTAGAGCGTAGGATGATATGGTGGCTCCTGATCACCAGCTTAGCTGTCTGTCTCGTTTTATTTTTCGGCCTGGCTCCTGACATTAAGAATGGCAATGGCCATCACTGGGTGAATGATAAAGTTTTTGTCATAAACATAGACCCTGTCCATGACTGCCACCCTGGATCCGCTGACTATCGGTTTGATGATGTAAAGCAGCGCAACCTTGAGGAGATCAGTAACGGCGGCGGTGCTGCCCACCACTAAGCCCGTAAATGTGAGGATTGAAGCTTCATTTGACCAACATTCTAAATCCCCTGCCATACCCAACGGTGTGCTTGGGATGGGAATGTTCGTCGCTGTAGAAATCCTCTTTTTTGTAGGTTTGTTAAGTGCTTATTTCGTTTCACGAGCATCGGCTGGCGACTGGCCACCCCCAGACCAGCCGAGGTTACCAATACCGGTAACGATCTTAAATACATTTGTCCTACTAGCTAGTGGTTACTTCCTTTTCTTGGCTGGCAAGGGCATTGGCTACACCCGGCCTTGGGAGGGTAGGTTTTCCGGACTTTTCTGCACTTCTTTCCTGTTGGGGGCGATTTTCCTTGTTGTCCAAGGACGGGAATGGTTCCTGTTAATTAAACAAGGGCTTACCCTCCAGTCCAGTCTCTACGGCTCATCCTTTTATGTGATTATTGGTTCGCACGCAGTACACGTCCTGGGTGCCCTCCTCTTCCTTGGATTTTTATTGGCCAGGTTATATTCACGTAAGGAGATACTTCGTGACCACTTCCTTGCCGCACAGGTGTTTTGGTATTTCGTCGTAGGCATTTGGCCCCTACTTTTCCTTTCCCTCTATGTCCTTTAATAAATTATATACCGCCGCCCTGATGGCGTTTTGCTTTTTGGCTGCTAACCCGCTTGCCGCCTGCCCTGTCTGTTTCTCTGCAAAGAAGGATACCTTGGTCATTTACCAAGCATCCACAGTAATCCTATCAGCAATCCCCCTTTTCCTCATTGGTGCGACAGTCTGGCTTATACGTAGGTATCTAAGGAGCAAGTTCTGAGGGGCGTTCGGTACTCACCATGAATACGCAGACAAGGCAACTGGTTGTAAACGTCCAGGGGGCGGCTAGGTACTCCAGCTACCCGACACCGAATCGTTTGTAGCGCGAAACAGATGTTTCAAGATATGGGAATACCCGCCAGTTTTCGCTTGTTCGTGGAGAGTCAATATCGCTGTACATCCTTATTCCTTTTTGACGCAATCTTTGCC
>JAYPDO010000086.1:17802-18009 GCA_038125285.1 Opitutia bacterium | reverse complement strand
TTAAAACAAAAATCATATAACAAGGCGCTCGTTCGGATGCAAACTACGCTGCACTTCGTGTGCCCCGCACAGCTTGGTCGTTAGGCAGAAATCGATCGTGACGCTCCGCGAACACTTAGGGATTGTCACATTAGGGTCATTAGGGTCAGTAGGGTCATTGGAGTCAGTCCAATTTGTCATGTTTTTTGGCCTGGGGAGAGTTGACTA
>JAYPDO010000086.1:0-17792 GCA_038125285.1 Opitutia bacterium | reverse complement strand
CAGGCTGAGCACGGGAAAGCGGCAGCAGGCTGCGCGCAGTCCAAGGTGGGGCAAAGACGAGGAGGTCATTAGGGTCAGTCCAATTTACCATGTTTTTTGACATTGAGAGAGGATTTACCCCAGTTCGGTAAGGGCGGTGGTGGAAGTTCCGAATTGGTCGGTTTCGAGGCCTAGCCTTTGTGCCATGCGGAGGAAGACGTTAGAAAGGGGGTAATTTTTCTGTTTGTCAAAGGCGAGATGGCCTTGGTGTTTGTAGCCGCCTCCGGCGAGGAAGGTGGGTAGGTTAGAGGAGGCGTGGGCTGATGCGTCGCCGAGGTTGCTGGTGAGGAGGACTTGGGTGTGGTCGAGGAGGGTGCCTTGGGCTTCGGAGGTTTCGGCGAGTTTGGAGAGGAATCGGGAGAAGGTGGCGTATTCCTTCTCTTCGTAGCGGGCAAATTGCTCGATCTTTTCGGGGTTTTTTCCGTGGTGGGATGCGTCGTGGTGGCCGAGGCTGATGTCGGGGACGTTGTTATTGTTATGCTCTCCTAGGCCGAGGGTGACGATGCGGGTGGAGTCGGTTTGGAGGGCAAGCTGGACGAGTTGGTACCATTGGTCCTGGGATTCGATGAAGTTGTTAGACCGGGAGAATTCCTTTTCGGTGGCATCGACATTGGGCTTGGGCTTGTTGGCCCAGGCTTCTTCCTGGAGGAGCATGTTTTCGGCTTCCCGGATGGAGGTGGCCAGGAGGTCAAGGCGGGAGCGGTCGCCCTTGCCGAGCTTGACACCAAGGGTTTTCAGTTCGTCGCGCATCCCGTCGAGGATGCTGTGGCCGTGGCGCAGGCGGTCGATCTCTCGGGCGATTTCCTCTTCAGTCCCGTCGATGAATAGGCGTTTGAAGAGTTCGGTCTTGGAGCGGAGGAAGGGTACGGGAACGCCTTTGCCATTCCAGGAAAGGGAGGCGCAGTTGGCGGTATTGAGGGTGAGGCTAGGGACGCGGGTATGGTGCCCAACATGTCGGGCCACAGCTTGGTCGAGGGAGATTGTGTTGTGGATGTTGTCTGATCGGGCAATGCCTTCAGGATAGGTGCCGGTGAAGATGGCTGCGTCCGTCCAGTGCCCGTTGGGGTATCCGAGGTGGGCGACCCCAGAAAGGAGTGTGAAGTGCCCTCGATGGGCTTCTAGTTTTTCCAGGTAACGGGTTGCTTTGTAGGCGGGACCTTGGGTTTCCGGGACGAGGTGGGGATGGTAGGTGCCAAGAGGGCGGTGGATGAGGACGAGGCGTTGGATGGGCTTGGCGTTGGCCGCACGGGAGCGGGGTTGCATGGCATCCAGCATCGGGAGGGCAAGAGTGGCTGCACCGGCGCGGAGGATGGCGCGGCGAGGGAGGGGGTTGCGGAGGGAAAGGCGCATGGGAAGGAGTTCTTGGTTGGTGTTTATTCCAGGATTGAATGGGGATTGGTGTATGGGGATTCTTGAAGTGTGGCGCTCGCTGTTGGCTGAAGCCTATCACATGGAGCCTTGGTTACTTATTCCTGAATAGTTCGCTTTGGACGACTTCGTGCAGGATCGTGCGGAGGCCGTAGCCTTGGGGCTTGGATTTTATGACTATGCTTTCGATGGCTTGGCGGTCGGCAAACCCGACCTGGGCACCGGTGGCGTAGGTGGTGAGTTTTTCGGCGATGTTGCGGGCAATTTGGGCAGGATCAAGGAGGAGGAGTTGTTTGTACGCGTCGATGTCTTGGAAGGGCTGGCCATCGGGCATTTTGCCGAAGGCTTCCACGGGTTTGGCATGATAGGCTTTCTGGCCGGGATAGTTCGGGAGGGGTTGGTAGTCGATCCCTGCCCCGCCTTTGGCAACGCGGTACCTTTCACGCCAACCGCCCACGACATCGTAGTTTTCGAGGGCGAAGCCATGGGGGTCGATTTTGGTATGGCAGGAGGCACAAACGGGTACGTCCTTGTGCTTGTCCAACTGCTCACGGATGGTTACGGCACCGCGAATGTCCGGTTCGACGGCAGCAATGTCAGGCGGAGGCGGGGGCAGGACTTTGCCGACCAGACGGTCGAGTACCCAAACCCCGCGTTTGACGGGGGAGGTGTAGGTGGCATTGGTGGTGAGCTTGAGGATGCTGCCTTGGGCCAAGAGGCCGCCACGCCGGGAATTTTCCGGCAGTTCCACACGCCGAAGGTCTAGCCCTTCGATACCTGGGATGCCATAATGTTTGCCGAGTCGGGAGTTCAGCATGCCCCAATTGGAGTGGATGAAGTCGGTGACCGGGAGATCGTTTTCCAGGACTACGACGAAGAACCTGCGGGTTTCTTCCGGCATGGACCATGCGAGGGCTTCGTCGTATTCCTTGTAAATCTGGTCTGGCTTCATATCATGGAACTTTTGTAGGTCGAGCCATTGGCCCGTAAAGCGGCTTACGAACCGCAATGCTTTGGGATCCTTGAGCATACGCTCGGTTTCTACGCGGAGGACTTCTTGGCCAAGGAGTTGGCCGTTTCCGGCCAGTCGGAGAAGCCGGTCGTCGGGCATGGAAGACCAGAGGAAGTAGGAGAGGCGGGAAGCCAGGGCGTAGCCATTGAGTGCGCCAGGTTCTTCGTAGCGGTAGAGGAAGCGGGGTGAGCAGAGGATTTCCTTGTAAGATTTGAGGAGGACTTCGTCCAGCGGCATCCCTAGGCCGAGCCTTTCCCCGGCCTGGTCCAAATAATGTCTGGCGACCGCTTCCTCCGGAGTCCTGCGGAAAGCCTTGGCGAGGAAGCGGCGGATAAGCTTTTCCGCCTCGGGCGCAGGATCCTTTACCAGGAGGCGTAGATGGTTGTGGGGCTTGTGGAACTCGTTGGGGTTCATTCGGTGGTAGCCGTACATTTTGTTGCTTTCGAGGCCTTCCATGAGGAATTTTTTGGATTCTTTGGCCGTCCTTAGTGGGGCATCAGAGCCGAGGAAATTGGCCAGAATGAACTTGTCCTCCAGCAAACGCTGGGGCACCCGTGGCCAATCCCCGAAAAACTCCCTGTATCCTGACCCCTCATCGTAAGGGCCTTCCAGCTCGATCCAATCCACGGACAGGGATGGGCCGGAGAAGTCTGGAAGGACGGGGTTCCCGGAAGCGTCCTTTTCGAGGTTCCGGAAGAGAGTTAGGGTACGCGGGGAAAGGTAAACGGATTCGCCAGCCGGAAGGAAGGCACGGACTTCGACGACCCTGGACTCGTCCGGAAGGGCATCACGGACATCCAGCAAATGCTCCAGCTTTTCATGCCCGAAACGGTCGGTGGAGATCTTGCCGATGTCGACAGGAATGGGAACCTTAGAGTTCAAGGCTCTCATGGAAGCACGGATGGTATATTCCCCTGCGACCTTGGTCCGGGGTGTCTGCATGCTGCCATGTTTGTAGAGTTGGGCACCATAGACAAAACTATCCCCATCGAGGCGGGTGTAGGGGTCGATCCCCTTGCGGTGAACGGGTTGGCGGCTTTCGAGGTATTCCTTACCGGTCAGCCTGATCCTTTCGATGGAGGCGTCGCCCCCAAGGATCCTGGTTGGATATAGAGCGTCCAAGGCAACCCCGGCGGCTTCCTGGTAACGGACAAGGTGGGTGGCGGAAGTTTCCAATCCTGCGCCCTGGTTGTCGAACCCGGCCACAATGTTGTCTTCTGGCAAAATTCCTTGGATATCCACCCCGACCCCAAGCAAGTCGCGCAGGGTGTTTTCGTATTCAACCCGGTTCAGGCGGCGGAGCTGTGCCCTGCCCTCGCCTTTGCGGGCGGCCAAGGTGATGCCTACCAACTCCCTGTGGAGGCCGGACAGGAAGTTTGCCTGGGCAGCTTTTCCAGGCTGTTCCATATCTTCGGGGGGCATTTCGCCGGACTCCAACCGTTCGTACACCTTCACCCATTGGCCATACGCGACAGATCCATCAACTGGATCCCTTGCCAAACCTTCGAGGTCTAAGCCACCTTTTTTCACTTCGGCATCGTGGCAACGGTAGCAATAGGACTCCAGAAAAGCATCTTCCGCGGCCAAGAGAGAGGCTATGGTATGAAAGGGAAACACTAACCAGATAAGTTTCATCATGGGGTGGTGGTGTTTTTTTGCAGGATCGGCAGAAGAAGTCGATGGATTACCTTGAGGAAATAGCCGGACTCCGCTTTTCTGCCTGAATGACCCTTGCTGACCCCCTTTCCCTGGAAATCACGCTCCCCGCCCAACAAACCCATTCCGGCAAAATGTTCCCGCTAGCCTTGGGTTGCCCGAAACCGGATTGCGAAATGGAGAAAGTGGCGGCTTGGATTGGAAAAGAACGGAGCCGGCTCGACCAACTGGCCAGGGAGTATGGGGTAGTTCTTTTCCGGGGCTTCCCTGTCCGTTCTGCCTATGACTTCGATGCCTTCATCAGGGCATTCCAGTTCCCACCCTTCCGATACAGCGAATCCCTTTCCAATGCAGTCCGGAAGAACTGCACTGAATTGGTCTTCACCGCCAATGAGGCACCCGGCGATGTCGACATCCCGCTGCATCATGAAATGGCGCAGACCCCAGTATTTCCAGGTAAATTGTTCTTCTACTGCGAAATCGCGGCGGAAGAGGGCGGGCAAACCCCGGTTTGCCGCTCGGACGCCCTTTTCGCAAAGATCCTGGAAAGGCTCCCGGCATTTGCCAAGGCCTGCGGAGAAAAGGGGTTGAAGTACACGAATGTCATGCCCAGCGAAAACGACCTGGCAAGCGGGTTGGGGAGGAGTTGGAAGGACACGTTTTCCGTGGAGGACAAAGCTGGGGCGGTGGCAAGAATGACAAAACTTGGATATTCCTGGGAATGGATGGAAGACGGCAGCCTGAGGGCAACGACGCCCGTACTTCCAGCAGTCAAGGAACTGCCGGACGGGAGGAAGGTCTTTTTCAACCAGTTGATCGCAGCCTTCAAAGGCTGGAAAGACGCCCGGAACGACCCGGAAAAGGCGATTACCTTCGGGGACGGCTCGGCCTTGGGGAAGGAAAACGTCCAGGAGATCACGGACTTGGCGGAAGGACTGGCCTTCGATGTCCCATGGCTTGCGGGGGATGTTGCGCTGGTGGACAACTATGTGGCCATGCACGGGCGCCGGACATTCAAAGGCAAACGGTGTGTCCTGGCATCCTTGGTGGCGAGTTGATCCCCTATCTACTGGGAATTTTTCACTTTAGAAGCAGCATCTTGCCGCTTTAACAATCATACAGCATACAAAACGCGGATTGGGCGAAACCGGTCAATGCCTGAAGCTCTCTTTGGTGCATTAAACAGCATGCCATTGCACACAGGGATATCAATTGGCTTTTCCTCTATGGTCACCTGTAGACTTTTTACTGATCCTTTCTTGCGAATTAGGCACAGTTTAACCGAGGAAAGGGAAAACATGATCATACAGGAATGGTGCAAATCTATCTTAATTTTTGCATTCACTCACATCAGTCTATTTATGACTATGGTACCAATCGCATTTGCTTTCAAATAACCCAGTCGAAATTCCCAATGAAATACCTGTCCCAAAACTGGCTCATCAACCGCCGCCATCTTCTCCGGGGGGCGGGGGTTTCCCTGGCACTACCGCTACTTGATGTGATGAAGCCTCTCCGGGCGAAGCCTTCGGATGCCAAGCAACCCCGGCGGTGTATCTTCATTTACCTGCCGAACGGGGTCAATACCATCGATTTCCAGGTCACTGAGACGGGCAAGGATTACAAGTTTTCCAAGATTCTGAAGCCTTTGGAAAAGCACCGTGCCGACATCACCCCGATCAGCGGGTTGTACCACCCCCATGGCTTGGGGCACCACCACAATTGCCAGAAGATTTGGCTAACAGGAGGAAAGATCGGGACGACGGAGCGAAACACCATTTCCGTCGACCAGTTGATGGCCATGGTGACTTCGGAGGAGACCCGGATCCATTCGTTGGAGTTGAGCAACCGCTCCAGTGCCCTATCCTGGACGGCGGACGGCATCCAACTGCCCGCCCAGAACAATCCTTCCGTCGTATTCAAACGTCTGTTCGAAGTTCCGCCGGGCGGACTCGCGCAGCAACGCAGGGGGCTCCACCGCAAAGGCAGCATCCTGGATGCCGTTTTGGATGACGCCCGAGACTTGGATGCCCAACTGGGGAAGGAAGACAAAGGCCGACTGGAGCAGTACTTGACCTCCGTCCGCGAAGTCGAAATCCGGACAGAACGGGCGGATGCCTGGCTCGACACCCCGCTCCCGGAAGTGGATAAGGCGACCCGTTCCAAGCTCGACCGCAATGTCTCGACGCAGCAGGTCGGGGACTACTTCCGCACGATGTACGACCTCGTCGTCCTGGCCTTCCAGACCGACATGACCCGGGTCGCCACCTTCAGCTCAGGAAGCGAAGGGCAAGGGCTCCCGATCCCCGAGATCAACATTAACCAGGACCGCCATTCCCTTTCCCACCACAACGGCAACCCCAAACGCATGGCCGACCTTACTGCCAGCGACACCTTTAACGCCCAGCAATTCGCTTACCTCGTTGGTCGCCTGGCCGAAACGGAAGATGCCAACGGCCCTCTCCTGGACACCACTATGGCACTCTGGGGTAGCGGCATGGCCTTCGGGCATTCCCACGGCAATGCCAACCTGCCCCTAGTCCTCGCAGGGGGTTCCAAACTCGGCCTCAAACACGGCTCCCACATCGACTACAACAAGAAGATGAAGGACTTCGCCCAATATTCCCTTTCCAACCCAGCGGAACACTACAAAATCTGCTTCAACCCGGTGAACGGAAAAGCCCACATGAGCAATCTCCTGCTGACCATGGCGCAAAAGATGGGAGTCGAGACGGACACCTTTGCCGATAGCAACGAAACCCTTCAGGAGATCCAGGCTTGATGAAGCGGCATCTCCCTTTCTTGACAGCCATCCTTACCTTCCTCCAACCGGCAAAGGCGGAGGACAGCCTCGAAAACTACATCCCGAAACCGACGGAATACCCGCCTCATGGATCCGGGGTCTACCTGGCAGGGGAATTGGTCGTGGTCGACCCGATCAACCGCAGGGGCGGCATCCGGTTGGACGGCGACCGCAACCCCAAACGCTATGGGGAAGGCCCGCTCCACTACTTTGCCATGCTCCCTTGCGGCGGCGTTTGGTACAACGGCGCACCGGCAACTTTGCGCGACATCCCGCTGGGGACCCATATCAACGGCACCTTTTACATCCCTCCGGAAGGGGAAGAAAATACAATCCCGCCACCTGATTCCAAATATACGGACCTCATCCCCTAGCACAACCACGCCATCCGGATCGAGGACGACCTCACTTTCTACGCCCGCCAGGGACAAGGATGGAAAATCCTCTCCATGGACTTCAGCACGAACAAACTTGAGGCCGAATCCACCGGAACCTCGGCTAAACATGGAGTGAACGGAAAAGTCACCTTCGACTTCGACCAAGCCACAAGGGTTTGGAAAAACAGCCGCCCCATCTCCCTGGACGATATCCAACCAGGGGCAACAGCCCAGTTCAACTTCGGGTGGGCAGCCGGATGGCAGGACAAGGAATTCGGGCTCAACGACATTTGGCTCGACCAGGAAAGCATGAACCAAGCCAAGAACCTGCAAACCCGCAAGAACATACGCTACAACCGGATCCGCTGGCTACCAGGAAAGATCGACTCTGTGGAGGACTACGACTTCGGGGGCGGACGGGTAGTAATCTCCCTTTTCGACGGGGTGGCCCAGCAAATCCATGATGAACTATACGAGGCCAGGGACAAGCGGGTGGCCGTCGCAGCAGTGGAAAAGACCCTCCGCACATGGCGCCACCGCTCCGACCGCAAGTTCGGCAAGATCGAAAAGTGGGAAACAGTGGACAACCCTCGCCCAGGTTTCAGCGGGATCCGCATCCACATGCACTTTCCCGAGTTGATCGACCACTACCGACCGGGCAACAACGTACGGATCAAGTCCGACGACTGGCTATTTGTCAGCGTCCCCCCGGAAGAACGGATCAAGTCCCTGGAAGAGAGGGAAACCGCCCAAGCTTTCCGCTTACCCTGATTACTACAAGCCAGTAATCCGTTTGATGAGGTAAGTCCCGGCCTTGCGAATCCGCCTTGGGGAGGTAGTAAGATGCCGGTTTTTTTCCTAATTTTACCGAGACCCTAAATCCAAACCCGTACCATGACCTCCAAAAACATCCAGAACTTGGCCACCGCCCTCTGGTTATTCCTGGCAACCACAGCCTCCCATGCAAAATTCCAATCCACTGGGGCATATTCAGCAGAAACTGGCAACCTTGCACAGGACACTTATAACGCCCTCGTCGGCGATGCTCACCAAGCGGCAGCGAACGGGACGGACAAAATGTTGCATGATTGGGACACCATACTTAACACTGAAACCTGGGGGCAATCCTTTGTCGATGCGTTAGTAGCCTTCCGGACGGACATGCTTGCGCTCACCACCGTCGCACTAAAAGAAACCGCCATCGACGGTTGGGTCAACGACTCCAACCATTTCGACTCCGCCGGGAGCTGGGTCGGCACATCCCAGCAAAAGTCAGACCTCCCCGAAATCATCTTGGAGGACGGTGGCGCGGGGGACATATACAAAGCCACGATCGGGGGTATCCAATTCACTGTGGGCTTTGCCCCGGAAACCGCAGCATCGCAGGAACACGTAATGACCAACACAACGGTCGCCCTACGGAACCTGATCGCCGCCGACACAACGATCACTTCCAGAGCCATCATCACCAGCATCCAAAACGAAGTTCTCATAGAGCCAAAGGCCGGGGAACAACCCTTCCTGGTCGAAATCCAAGCCATCGACAACGGGACGGCCCCGGTAGCATCCGCCTTCACCTACAATCCTGGGAATAACAATCCACCGCCTGTCCACCCCCTTACCCCGGTCGTCTCCAATGTCACTGCTGCCCAAGTCCCGAATACCAAGCTCATGGAAATCTTCTTTGATTTGGCCGTCGAAGACAACCATCCCTGTACGATCACGGTAAAATGGTCCATCGACAATGGGGCAACCTATCCCCACACCGCCACAGCCGTTTCCGGAAAAGCCGGCCCAGGGATCCTTCAAGGTGTAGGACACGGCATCACATGGGACATGGAGATCGACTGGAACCAGCAATTCACCCAGACCGGGCGCATCAAAGTCATCGCCAGCCGCGACCCGTTCGATGGAACCTATGGCACGGCGGCAAACAGCCCGACTGAGTGACCATAGTCCATTATCGGAAGGGCTGTTTGCAACTGCCCGATCCCTCGGCGATTAGAAATCCCCGCTCAAATTTCGCTCACTCCGGCTTTGCCGCCCAATCCGGGGTGCCGAACCAATCGTGCATTTCCTTTTGGAAGGGTTTCACGATATGATCCGGCTCGGGAAAAACGCCCTGGTCCTGGGTTTCGACGATCCATGTGTCCAGGGCTGCTCGCATTTGGATGAGGGCTTCGCGATGGACGGGGTCTTGGGAAGCGGCCAAGTTGTCGATTTCGTGGGGATCTTCCAACGTGTCGAAAAGTTGTTCCTCGGCGACAGTCGGTGCCATCAACTCAGCGGGCGGACCGGATAGCTTCCCTTCGTCCATCAGTTGGCGCATCAAGGGTTTGATCGGGAAACACTTCTCTTTGTAGCGGTTGAGGGAGGTAAAATGGCGGTCTGGATAGTAATTGCGGATATAGTGGTAACGCTCGCCCCGGACGCTGCGGATGCGGTTGACCGTTTCATCAATCCTGTCCCGTGCTGAAAAGGCATATTTGCGTGGGGGCCCGAGCTTGTCCCCCAGAAAGATTCGGCCATGCATGCCGAGGGGGCGCTCGATCCCGGCGAAGCCAAGGGTTGTGGGCGTGATGTCGATAAGGCTAATGACCTCCTCCGAAACGGTTCCAGGACGATAGTTCGCCGGGGCTGGAAAACCCTTTGGCCAACGGACGATCAGGGGGACATGGATCCCCGTGTCGTAAACCCAATGGATGCCCCTGGGTTCGATGCGGCCATTGTCCCCGAAGAACACGACGACCGTATTGTCGGCCAAACCATCGGATTCCAACCTCCGGAGGATTTTGCCGATGGTCTTGTCCATACCGGAGACCGAGTTCAAGTACCGCGCCCATTCCTGCCGCACCAAAGGATGCTCTGGATAATATGGAGGCGGGGTGACGTTCTCGGGTGTGGCGATTTTTTCATGCCCCTTCTCCCCTTTCCACTCGACCCGAGGTTGGCGCCAGGTCTGGCGGTCGTAGATATCGTACTCGGCCTCCAGCGTGTTGATTTGGGCGAAAAAGGGCTGGTTGCCGCACAAACCTTCCCACTTGTCGGTATCGTACAACTTACCCTCGTTGACAAAGTTCAGGTCGAGCTTGCCGGAACCCACGGTCTCGCTCCCCATGGTCTTGATGTTCGCAGTGTAATAACCGACGTCCGCCAACCTGTGCGTAATCGGTCGTACCCCCTCTGGGAGGCGATAGGCATCCTCCCGATGGGAACGCATGTTGTGGGTATCGGAAGAAGTCTGGTACATCCCTACAAAGAACGCACTGCGGCTAGGGGCGCAAACTGGCGATGTGGAGAAGGCCTTAGTGTAGCGCATCCCCTTGGAGGCCAAGGCATCCAAGTTCGGGGTCTTGACATTCTTGGCACCGTAACAACCCAGGTCCAGCTTCAAGTTTTCCCCGACGATCCAAATGATGTTTGGACGCTGCTGAGCAGAATGGGCGGGGATACTGGACAGGAAGATGGCAAGCAGTATGCCGAATGCCGAAAAGATTGGATTTGGAATCATGCGGAAGCGGTTTTGGGTTTCTCCGCCCCTTCTTCCAAAAGATTAGGCAATTTGTCCAGGCCAAGTACCCCCTATATCGCTTCGGGCAAGAGGCAAAGCTGCCCCCTGAGGCGTCCATGGGCACCGATCGTATTGTTGGCGGCTTCATTACCTTGGCTTGGGTTCGTCCTGTCCGGTTGGCGAGGGGATAGGAATTCCCGGAGAGTCATGGTCACTTTGAAATGCCCTAATGGATACTTTACCGTTTCCAAATACGTGCCAGCTACGCAGCTAAGGCACAGTGCGGATTCTCCATCGAAATGGTCGTCATCCTGGAGCTCTTTTAACTGGCATGAGTATTCGGTGTGATAGGAAACAACTAGTTCCAATGGGGCTGTAGCATCCCGTCCCTGCTGGCCAGAGTGCGGATCTTGAACACAAAATAGGCAGTGGAACAAACCGCATCTTGACTTGGCTGCGGATCGCCAATGGTTTTCACGCAATGAAACACTTGCCCATCAGTACCATTATCTTCTTCACATCCCAGCTTCTGTGTGCAGAGAAGCCGAACATTGTCGTCATAATGGCGGACGACCTCGGTTACGGGGAATTGGGTTGCTATGGCTCAAAGACTTTCAACACCCCAAATATAGACAACCTCGCAAAAACCGGAGCCAGGATGACGGACTACCATAGCAATGGTGCGGTCTGTTCCCCGACCCGGGCTGCCCTCCTGACCGGGCGATACCAACAACGCTCAGGAATCGACGGCGTGGTCACCGCCAAAAGCCACAGGCACACCGGCCTTGCATTGGAGGAGGAAACCGTGGCCGATATGCTAAAGAGGGCAGGCTATGCCACGGCCATCTTCGGTAAATGGCACGTTGGCTACGATCCAAAGTTCAATCCAGTCGCCCAGGGTTTTGACGAATACCAGGGCTTTGTCTCAGGGAATATCGACCTTTTCTCCCACATCGACCAGGAGTTCTGGTTCGATTGGTGGGTAGCACAAAAGCTGGAATACATCCCTGGCTATGCCCCGCACAAGATCACTGATCTCGGCATCCAGTTCATCCGTAAAAACAAGGCCACCCCCTTCTTCCTCTACCTTCCCCACCCCGCCCCTCATTATCCCTACCAAGGGCCAGGTGACAAAGCGAACCGTAAAGTCCTCAAGGGACCGGTGCCCCAAGGCTTGGAAAACGTTGAAACTGTGCCAAGGTTGACCGGAGCCAACGCTGCAAGGGCGTACAGGGAGATGGTCGAAGACCTGGACTCCCAAGTCGGCCGGATTGTCGGGGAACTCGAAAAACAAGGGATCCGGGACAACACCCTGGTCGTCTTCTGTTCAGACAACGGGGGAACCGGCAAAAAGGAACTAGGTAGCGACAATGGGCCGCTCCGTGGGCACAAAGGCCAGATTTATGAAGGGGGACATCGGGTTCCAGGCATTTTCAACTGGCCCGGGAAAATCCGCCCCCAGGTTTCCCACCATACCGTCCTCTCCTTTGACCTGATGGCGACATTCGCGGAATTGGCAGGGATCGATCCAAAGACAAAATTGGATGGCACGAGCTTGAAAGCCCACTTGATGGACGGACAATGCCTGCCACAGCGTCCCCTCCTTTGGATGACAGGTAACAAAACTGCCTACCGGGAAGGCGATTGGAAAATCCTCCTACAAGGCAAATCTACTGAATTGTATAACCTGGCCGATGACCTGGGCGAAGCGAACGACCTCTCAGGCATGGAAACCGAAAGGAAAGAACGGATGACCAAGGAAGCCGTTCGCCATAGGGCGAAAATCCGAGGCAGCCAACCGATGCGGAGCGGGAGTTGAGGGTTTGTCTCCCGGGAGGCTCAGGGATGGACGGGATTGTAATAGATCTTGGGCATCCCGGTAGCGGGTTGGACGACCTTCTCGGTATGGACGTAGTTCTCCGTTGCCCATTTGCCCCACATGCCGGCCATTGACTTTACGATCATGGGATTGTCCGCGGCCAGATTGGACGTCTCAGTGCGATCCGCAACAATGTCATAAAGCTCCCAGTCTTTAGTGAAATTAGTCCAAACACACTTCCACTTCCCAAGGCGGATGGCCCGGTTTCCCTCGTGTTCAAAGAAGATCGGACGGACAGGCATTGGGGCGCCCTTGAGGACTGGCATCAAGCTGGTTCCAGCCAAAGGTGACAATTTTTGGCCTTTCCACTCCTTGGGGTATTGGGCTTCCCCAACTGCCAGCAGGGTGGCAGAAAGGTCGACCAAATGTGCCGGTTGGCGGTCAATTTCACCTTCGCGGCATGTCCCGGCAGGCCAATGGAGGATGAACGGGGAGGAGATGCCCCCTTCGTGCGTGTAGTGTTTGTAAAGCCGGAAGGGGCTGTTGCAAGCATTAGCCCAGCCCGTACCATAACTATGGAAGGTTCCGGGTTGGCCCATCAGCCGGAGCCCTTCCCCTTCATAGAGCCGGTTTTGGGGGTAGGGGTTGTCATCAAAACCGAATGGATCCCACTCGGCGCAGGCTCCGTTATCGCTCAAGAACACGATGAGTGTGTTTTGAAGTTCCCCGCTTTCTTTGAGATCCCGGACGACCCGCCCGATGTTTCGGTCGAGGATTTCGACCATGGCAGCGTAAGTCGCCATCCTACGGGTCAAGTCGGCCCGGCGGGTAGGTTCGAGTTCTTTCCAAGCTGGGATCGCTTTGTCGTAATATTGGGAGTGGAGGTTGCGCTCCGGAACTTTGGGGACATGGCCACGGGGGGAGAATGTCCACCGGGGATCGAGGATTCCAATCTCCCGCATCCTTTTGAAGCGTGATTCCCGGATGGCATCCCAGCCTGCGGAATACACCGGCACGTATTTGTCTATCGATTCCGCCGGGGCATGGAGGGGAAAATGGGGCGCATTATAAGCAAGGTAGAGAAAATATGGGGCGTCCTTTTGGCGCGCTTCGGATAGGAACCGGAGTGCCTGCGTGGTAATGGCGTCCGTTGAGTAAAAATTTGGATCAGGAACCTCTAGGCAAGGGCGTTCGGGCAAATGTACGTATAGATCCGGCCTCCAGAAACTAGCATAGGCTTTGAAATGGCCGTAAAACCTGTCGAAGCCCCGGTTCGTCGGTAGGCAATCCGGGTTGCCCTTTCCGCGCAAGTGCCACTTGCCAGCAAGAAAAGTGGAATAGCCTGCATCCCTGAGCAGTTCTGCAATGGTTACGGAGCGGTCTGCAAGGAAGCCCCGGTAGCCGGGCAACCCGTTGTCGGCGGTCATCCAACCTACGCCGGCTTGGTGGGGATACAATCCGGTGAGGAGGGAAGCCCGGGTGGAACAACACCGGGCGGTGTTGTAAAGCTGGGTCATCCGGAGCCCGCCCCGTGCCAAGGCATCAATGTTGGGAGTTTGGATTTCCCCACCGTAACAACCGAGGTCAGAGTAGCCAAGGTCGTCCGCAAGGATGAGGAGGATATTCGGCTTTCCAGCAACGGCTTGGGATAGAGCCAAGAGGCAGGATATGGATAGGATCCGGAAGCCCATGCCCTGTCCCTGCTGAGGATTACTTGAAGTAAAACATCATGAAGACCGCACAAGCGGCCAACAAGCCGCCCCAAAACCGGTCTTCCTTCAGGAGGTTGTAGGCCCGGCCTTTTCCCGCGGCCTTGAGCATCATCTTCGCCACATTGTCCAGAAACACCAACCATGTCGCTCCTGCAGCCAAGGAAGCCGCGGACACCGGAGCCATGAAGCCGTTGACCATCAGGGCTGCTAGGAACGCATAAAACAGGATGCATCCAACGAGCTTTGCCACAAAGTAGGAAAACTCTTGCTTGGAGAAAATCCCGAGCCCGACCCAGGTTAGGCGGCCCTTTTCCTTGTCGGGTTGGGTTGCCAGGCTGACACCGATGTGGAGGAGCAGCGAGAGGACGGCCGATACCAGGACTGCGTGCATGAAGTTGAGCTTTTCACCAAAAACGGAAATTAGCCCCGGGGTGGCATAGGCATTGTACACATGCTCTACAGAATAAGAAATGGCCACACCGGCGATGATCGCGACAAATGCCCCTGTGGCCGTAGCCCGTTTCCAAAGCATCCCAAGGAAAAAGGCGACCACAACCCCGGCGATCAATTTGGACTGGTGGTTGGCAATGGTGAGAAAGAAACTGTCGTTGGAATTAGGGTCTGTCCTCCAGATGGCGATGCCGGTGGCTAGGATCAGGAGAAGGACGACGAATTTCTTCCCGGTGTCGACGAGTTGCTTTTCGGTGGCATTGGGGTTGATGAAGCGTTTGTAAAAATCAAAGGTGATGATGGTGGCACCGGAATTCAGCATAGAGTCGATACTGGAGAGGATTGCCCCGCATACCCCGGCGGCAATGATCCCAACTAATCCCCATCCTACAGGCGCTACCAAATCGGCCAGGAGTTGCATGAAGACCATGTCCTGAGGGACAACCTTTGCCCGGTCCGCATAGTAGTACCATGCGGCGATCCCGCAACCGATGGAGAAGAAAGGGATCAACAACTTGAAAAACCCTGCGCTTACGATCCCGACCCTAGCTTCTTTGTCCGACTTTGCCGCCAAGGCCCGCTGGACGATGAACTGGTTTGCCCCCCAATAATAAAAATGGAGGACCATGAGGCCAGAGAGAACGCCGGTCCATGGTAGCTTGGGGTGGTCAGTCGCAAAATAGAGGTGGAACCTTTCGACTCCCCCGTTTACGGCCAAGTCCCTTGCCCGTAACTCGGACCACCCCCCGATAGCATTGAACATGAACGCAGCAAGGAGGATCCCGGCTATGAGCATCAGGATGGATTGGATGACATCCGTGAAGATGACAGCTTTCAACCCTCCAACGACAGTGTAGGTGCCAGCGATCAATGCCATGGCAATGATCCCGATGATGTAGTTCCGCCGGTTAATGTCCCCAGGGTTTAAGGCAGGGGCCGCCCCACCACCCTTGATGGAGAGTGCCCCAGCTTCCAATACAGCCGGACTGGAACCCTCTCCGGCAATCCCCACTTTCCTGATCCCCCCATCAACAACGGTAACGAAACCTGTCGCGGGAACACCGTTTTCCCCATCAGGCGGGGTGACCAAAAGCTCGGGACGGGTATCCAGGGAGTATCCTGCCCCTCCGTCCACAATCTCGACCGATACAAGTTTGCCGCCCTCGATAACAGGATAAAAACTGGCTCCAGTACCGGAAGGAGCCTGGAGGCTGACCGTTGGGGGTGATTCAGCAGAATATCCAAGCCCAGGTTCGTTGATAACCACCGCGGCAATGGTCCCATCGGCAAGAGTGACCTCGAATTTGTCAAAGGGAGCGGGCGCGCCCTTAGCACCATAGGTAACCTTAGGGACGGATCGGTAGCCCCGGCCTGCATTCAGGATATGGATCCCGGATACTTTGCCGTCCAGGGTAACCACCTTGGCTTGGGCTGCTTGGCCGGTATCACCCTGGATCAAGAAATTGACTGAACGGGAACCTGCATAAAAAGCCGGGACCGTCATGACAAACACGATGATCACCAACATGACGGCAGCATAGGCAAGCCGTGCCCGGTCATCGTACCGCCTGTTCAAGTACTCGCTAAGGGTGTAGATGTTCAGCTTCCGGTAGACGGGTAACAGGATGTAACAGAGCATCAACAAGCCGGCGATGGCCGTAATCTCAAAATGGCTCTGGGCAAAACCGGCGGCAAACCCCACACCCATCATGCCGATCATGTGGTTGGCGGATACGTTAGACCCGAAGATGGATCCGGCGACGCCCCACCAAGATGCGCCTTTCCCTGCAAGGAAATAGTCGGAAGAATCCTTTTCACGCCTTCCAGCGAATAGTCCGGCAACCATCACAACCGCCAGTGTACCGAAGAAAATGATTAGGTCTGTTTGGGATAGCAGGGATTGGCTCATGGGGATCAAAGATATTTTATGTGTTTTAGAAAACAGGGAGGAACACCAAGTGGCTTCCCTGCAAAATGTTTTGTACCCAGGTGCAGACCAGGTTGAATCACTTCTTGGAAACTAACATGGACAACCTCGGCGACACTTGCAAAGGCTCGGCCTTAATTTCTGGGAGGGGTTGAGTGAGAGGACTTACCATTAGGAGTGGATTCACCAGTATCTTCCAACATCGTCTTGGCTTCGTTAAGGATTTCCTCGTTTTCTTCGATGAGCTTGTTGATGTTGTATAAGTTTTTCAGGAGTTCCTGCTGACGTTCCTTCATTTTGCGGGAATATGCGTCCAGTTGCTCAATATACTCCATGGGGAGTTCGACTGACACAGGCGGTGAAGAGGATGAGGGGGGCGCAACTGGGGTTGTCACTTTAGGCGGAACCGCAGGAATCCTGGAAGCCGTTACCGGGGAAGGAGATGCCTCAGGCGGACGGACTGGAACAGTTTCAGCCGGCTTGGAAAGCTGGGGCTGGACAGTTTCCTTGGGCTGCACTGGAGAGGTTAATAATGGGGCGACGATTTCCTCTACCTCGACATGGGGAGCCAAGGCAGAAGGGAGCGGAGTAGCGGGCTTGGCGGCCTCGGGGGCATCATCGTCAAGGAGGTTGAAGTCACGGATCGCACTTGCTGGCCTTGGAGGCTCGACGATCACGGGAACTCCCGTTTCCGCGTCGATGACGTCCGGTCGTGGCTTAGTTTCCTCGGGAATTCTAACAGGTTCCAACACTGCAGGGACTTCCTTGGGCATGGCTGGGGTTGTAAAATTACTGGGACGATAGGGCTCAGGAGTATCGACGACCTTTGGGACTGGTTGTAACGGGGCAGCCGGGCGAGGGCTTGTAACAGGCGTGGAGACCGGGAGAACTTCGACATTGGTGGAAGGCTTGGCAGGAACCACAGGCCGGGGAGAGGTAGTTGGTTTGGGAGTAGACGGAACGGGGGCATCGTTGGCTTTCCCGAACCCAATCCTACCTGGGCGCCCCAACCTGGACTCACTCTGCTTGGGACGATTCGGGGCGGTGGCTGGTACTGGCTTGGAACCTTTCAACGGGCTAAAATTAGGATTAGGATCATCCTTGGGCTGTGTCAATTG
>JAYPDO010000085.1:0-18015 GCA_038125285.1 Opitutia bacterium | reverse complement strand
CCAGTCAACATCGGTTGCGTTTATGGACAAAACAAGGGGGGAGTCTTCGCTGGTCGCCTGTTCGCCAATGTGGTCGAGTACCGGGGCGTCGGGGACTGGGTTGACATTGATGGTGACGTTTGCGGTTTGGCCGGAGACGGGTTCGGGGGTACTAGGGTCGGTTACTTGGAAGCCGATGGTGTCGAATGCCGCCCCATTGCCGTCAGGTGGGGGTGAGTAGATGACTTTGCCCGAAGAATTAGCGACTTGAGTACCCACCGCTGATATTCTAGTGGTCGGCGTCGTCCCGTCGGCAGTTTGGAAGAGTAAACCTTTTTCGGGTAGGCCGGTAATGAAATAGCTGATGGTGTCCCCTTCCGGGTCAGAGGCTTGTAGTGCGATTGCGACGTTGGTATCTTCGTCGGTCGTTGCTATAGAACTGGCCGGTAAAGGGATGTCGTTGACGGGGTTGACGGTATAAGTGATTACTGCGAGGGAAGCCGCGCCACCCGTATCGGTCGCGGTAACGAACACATTCGCTGTGCCGTACCAATTCGCAGCGGGTACGATGGCCAAGTCCGATCCGGTAACTGTGGCGGAGACATTGGAATCCGATGTCGTGGCGCTGAAGGTAAAACTGTCCCCTTCGGGGTCTGTGGCGGAAAGGCTAACAAGGGCGCTGACATCCTCATCCGAGGAAATAGCCCCAACAACATCAATGTTTGGCGGGTCTGCCATAGGGTTGGCGTTGACGGTCAAGGTGGATTCGTTGGAGATGGAGACGACCTTTTGCCAACTGAGGTAGGGGTAGCCTTCGTGGGCGATGCTACTGATTTTCCAGTAGGGGATGCCGTTTCCTGGGTCTATGAAATCCCAGCCGCCGTAATTTTCGATGTTTTGCATGTCGACGGTGTTGGATGGGCTGCCAAGTGGGCTGCTGGATAGTCCGGATGTTTCGGTGTTCCAAAACGCGTTTGTCCCCGTGCCGGTGGAGCTTCCGACCAGGCCGCCGGTATTTGCTCCGGTGGCGGTGACGCTGGTGAGGCTGTAAACTTGGTTGAGGGTGCCAGAGTGGAGGCCGACAAGCCCGCCGTTGTTCTCCCCTTCCCCAGTGACTGTGCCAAGGGCGAAGGAGTGGGAGATGGTGCTGTTGCGGTAGGCATAGCCGACGAGTCCGCCGCCGTTGGTGACGGGGTTTGTGACGGTCGCCCCGCTCCAGGAGTAGAGGACTCCGGCGGAAGTGTCCACCCCGTCAATTTGGCCGACCAGGCCGCCGATGTTTTCAGAGTAAGTCCCGACGGTCGCGCCGGTGACTGTGCCTGTGCTGTAGGAGTTTTCGACGGTACTGGTCACAAGGATGCCCACCATGGCGCCTACGTTGGCATTTCCCGTGATGTTGGCGGCTTCCAAGCCAAGGTTGGCGATGGAGGAGTTTTCGATTTTGCCGAACATCCCGATGGCGGAGCGTTCGGGGCGGTTGATGGTTAGGCCGAATATGCGGTTTCCGCGGCCATTGTAGAAACCGGTAAAAATAGTGGTGTAGCGATTGCCGATGGGTGGGAAACCTTCGTTGGTGCCGGTGTTGTTGATGTCGCCCGGGTCGTTGTACAGGTCGCCATCGTTGTCTTCGTCGAGGTCGTCCCAGTGGACTGTGGAGTAGGCGTCGATGTCGGCGGTCTGGATGATATGGGAACTCCAGGCGGAGGGGTTCTGGGCAAGCCAGGAGAGATGGCCGAGGATGGAGATTTGGTAGGGGTTGGAGATGGAGCCGTCACCGGAGGGCGGGGTTGCGGAGACGGCAACGTCGGTGGCGGTGTTGGTGTTGGGGGTGGAGCCGTCGAGGGCTTGGAATTTGAAGGTGGCGTAGTTAGGGCCGTTTTGGTTAGG
The DNA here is from genome assembly GCA_038125285.1 of Opitutia bacterium. Taxonomy (GTDB): domain Bacteria; phylum Verrucomicrobiota; class Verrucomicrobiia; order Opitutales; family JABJCN01; genus JAYPDO01. Next base: position 16,149 of record JAYPDO010000085.1, on the reverse strand, counting down.
GTCAGTGACGAAGAGTAGGTCGCCGTTGATATTGGATACTAGGGTGTTGGGCGAGGTAATTGGGTCGCCGAGGGTTTCGCCGTCCGGGGTTTGGTAGAGGGTACCGTTTGTCGGGAGCGTGGTGATGAGGTAGGTCAGGGGGTCGCCGTCAACATCAGTTGCTGAGAAAGTGACGAGGGTGGGCACGTCTTCATCCACCGTGAACGTGCTGTCTGTTGTGATGGGGAGGTCGTTGATGTCGACAACGAAAAGGGTGAAGGATTGCTCAGTAAACCCCCCCCCTACGTCCTGGACTTTGATGGTGATACTGTTGTTCCCGATGTCATTGTTGGCTGGGGTGCCTTCGAGGGTAAAGATACCTTGGTTATTTTGGATGGTAAGCCAGTCAGGAAGAAGGGTGCCGGAGTAGGAGAAAGTGTCCCCTTCTGGATCCGAAGCAGTCAGGGTGTAGATGAAGGGCTGTTCCTCGGTGGCTGTGGAGGGAGGGGTTGAGCTAAATTTCGGGGGGTCGTTAAAGACAGTGACGTGGATGGTCATTTCCCCTGAATTGCACAATAAGTGTGTGGTCTGGAAGTTGAAATACGGGTAGCCGCAGTTAAGGTTTTTATCGATTTTCCAAAAGACGCCATCGCCGTCTATATCGGCATCGAATTCCCAATCGGCGTAGGTGGCACGATCCCTGAGGCCGGCGTTGGTTAATGCGGTGCCGGCATTGGCGCTTTGGGCGCCGGTGGCCAGGTTAGCCCAGAAGGAGTCGGTGGCATTCGCCCCACCTTTGCTGACAAGGCCTCCTTCGCTAGGCAGGACTCCCCAAGCACTGTAAGTGCGATCTATGATGCCCGCCACACTGGTGCCGGCAATGCCGCCTGTATTTCCCTGGGAGATTGTGCCAACAAAGTAGGAGTTGGAAAGGGTGCCAAACTCATGCTCACCGATAAGGCCGCCATTGTGCTCTAAAGTGGAGGTGTTGACGACGTTTGCCGCGCTCCAGCAGTTATTGATGACAGGGGTGTCTTGGCCGGGAGTTGCATAGGTGAAACCGACCATGCCGCTTACGATGGCATGGTGGCCAAACACATTGCCCATGACGAAGCAGTATTTTATCTCCGAATTTCCCCGCGCTTCAAAAACGAGGGGGGCAACCCCGGCGGGGCCGCTAGCTTTCACATCTACGAGGCCGAGGTTTTTGATCACTGCGTGGTTGTTTTTGTCTGCCCCTTCCAGGCTTTGGATGAAGCTGCCGTCGATAATATTTAGATTGTAGATGGTGAAGCCGTTGCCGTCGAATGTACCCGAGAAGTCGGGGATGGCGTTCCATTGGTAGGCAGCTGCATCGATATTTGCGGTAAGTTGGTAGTGTTTCGCCTTGTTACCGGAGAGTTGGAAGGAGATTAGTTGTGGGAGGTTACGTATTTGGTAGGGGTTATCGATGGTGCCGCTGCCGGTGGGGAAGTCTGGTTCGGTGGATTTGTCGGCTTCGGGGATGGCTGCCACGGGGTCGGTGCCGGGGATGACTTGGTAGCGGAAGGAAGAGTAATTCTGGCCGGACTCCTCGGTCTCCGGGAGGAAGAAGAGCTTGCCTTCCGCATTTTCGAGGTTGGTGCCTTCGCGGGTAATGGCATCGCCGAGGTTCACGCCGTCCGGGGTTTGGTAGAGGATGCCTTTGAGGGGAAGCGAGGTGATCTTGTGGTAGATGGCTACGCCCTCTGGGTTAACCACTGGGAGGGTGATGAGGACGGGCTGGTTTTCCGGTGTGGAGACTTGGCCGTCGATGACCGCCGGGGGAATAACGACTTCGAGGGAGATGGTGGCGTACGTGAGTCCGGAGTCGTCGTAGGCGATGTACTCTACTGAGTCCGTGCCTTCGAAACCATCGTCTGAAGTGTAGGTGTAGGTGGTGGCGTCGACTTGGGTAAGGGTGCCGTTGGCCGGGGTTGTTATGATTTGGAAAGTAAAGGTGTCATCGTTAGCGTCCGTGGCCGCAAGGGTGACTGTGGTCGGGTCTTCCGAAACCACGACAACGGTGGACGACTCTGCGACCGGTGGCTGGGGGTTGGCCGAGAGGGCGGTGATTTCGGCCTGGGAAAGAACTTTGTCGTAGATCCGGAGGTCGTCGATGAGGCCGTTGAAGTGAAAAGCTGTATTGTCCCAGGGAGCCGCACCTACGCAAAGGGGGTTGAGCGATGCCCCAAGGTTAGGCACCGCGGTCTGGCCGGCTAGGACACCGTCAATATACGCCACCATGTTTCCGCCGCCCGTGTAGGTGAAAGAGAGGTGTACCCATTGGTCTGTCGGAATGGTCGGTGTCGATGGGTTTATTGCATAGTTCGATGTGCCATCGTTGGCTTCGATCGACAGTTGGTTATTGACTATTCCAATAAGCCATCCGCCCCCTCCGGTGTCATAGTTCCCAACGACTTTTTGGTCTACGCCCGCTGTGTCTGTGTTTATCCATACTGCCACGGAGAAGGCGTTGTTGTTGGGTTGGGTAAAAGCACCTACTAGATAATCTGTCCCGACATTCACACGAAGGGCTCTTTGGCGGAGGCCTGCGTCTTGGTTCAGGCCGGTTGGGTTGAGAATGGTAAGATCCCCGTCGGGAGCCTGACCTGCTTTGGCAAAAGTTGTTCCGTCTAACGAGTCAAAACTCCATAGGGAATAGAGGCCTTCGTCGATCGTAGGATCCAGCCAAATGTCGGCCTCCGTTTTATCGTCGATGCCGTCCGCATCGGAGTCTGCCAATGTCGGGTCGGTACCAAGGATGTTCTCAATTAACCCGGAGAGGCCGTCGCTATCAAGGTCACCCGGATCGGACACCGTATTGAAAAGGAGGGAGATTTCTGCCTGGGATAGTGCGCGGTCGTAGACGCGGATGTCATCGATCCGGCCGTTGAATACTCCGCCACCGATTCCCCAGTGGCCAAAATGGGAGGGAACTACACCGTCGACAGGCGCCGGCGTTGAAGTGGCCTCGTTGGCTAGGATCCCGTTTACATAGATTTGGGCTTTGGCGGTGTCGTTGTCGCGGACGACGGCGATGTGAGTCCATTGGTTTACGGCCGCGGTGGTGTTGCTGGAAAGGGCGAAGAATGTCTGGCCGTCCGTGTGGGTGTATTTAAATTCCGGTTTGCCAGAAAACACGGAGATTTCTTTGGCGTGGACAGCGGTCGCGGGGTCGTCGCCTCCCTTCATCCAAATACCAGCATTTTGGGAGGCGGTGTAAGGGTAAATCCAGGTGGAGATGGAAAACGTAGACCCCATCGGAATGTCCTCCGCACAGGTCATAGTGTCGGTCGCATCCACCAATTCTAGGGATTGTCCGATGATGCCGTTCGTAGTCCATTGCGGGGAGTCGTCACCGGTGGCATCGTTGCCGTTCCCCGAGGTATCCAAAGCGTTCCCTTCTAGCTCCCAGTGGGCGAGCAAGCCGTCCGTTAGATTTTGAGCATTGGCCAGGAAAACCATCCCAGGAGTTGCCATACTCGCGAGGAGGGCGGCGCCTTTGAAAATGGCTTTTGGGTTTAGGGGCAGGGCTGGTTTGAAAGGCATTTTCAAAATGGGGCTGTGGGGGAATCCCCCGGTGAAAAGTCGGTTTGCATGCTGAAGCCGTTGATGATGGCCAAGTACGTCAAAGCCACCTTCAGAATCAGAGGGGTGGCCTTGCGCCCTTGATCAAAGCCTAAGCCTTATCATTAAGTGCCAGACACAGAGTAAGACTGGTGTTGATGAATTAGGGTATGGATCCCATTATTGGGGATCAGTAGGAATGGTGTCACCAGTTTGACTGTTGTCCCCGGTACTCATGTCGATCGGCTCACGGCTGGCAATAATCTGTATCCTGCCGGTCTGGGTGAATTGGTTGTCCCAGTCGACCCCCATGTCCCAGATGACTTTTTTTCCTGTTCCAGGGGCAATACCCGGCCCGGCGTCCCCGGTTACTGCCACTGCGGTCAGTGGGTAGGTTTCCCCGTTGTCCGTGGACCATTTCACCGTGATTTGGCAAGGATGGTTATCTGCTACTGTCAGGTCGAAGAAGACCTCTAGGTGCTTGGTACCATCGACCTGTGCGGCAGTTACATTTTCAACAACCGGGGTGAGGTTGACAACTTCCGCCCCTTTTGCGCCAGATATAACTATACCTGAAGTTAGCAGTAGGGCAGTGAGGGTCGATTTAAGAGAACTTTTCATTTTTTTAGGGTTGTTTGGATGGTTTACTAGGGTTTGGTCACAACCTTGGATGGTCATCTGTCCGAGTATTTGAATCCAATGTAATTTGGAATGGCCATGCGGAGATTGTAAATTTGCCCTTGCTTGCGTTCTGGGGTAATGCGCGTCAATTTAGTTCTCACTAGGCAAGGGCGCAAGTGAAATTTTCCCGCTTGCTCTAGGTGCCCCAATCCTTGGCGAAACAGTGAAATCGACACCCTATGGTGACAGCCTTGGAGGGCTATCCTAGTTTGGTGAGGCCTATCAAATATTTTAACGGCCTTCCACGGTGGTCCTAATTCGCTTACGAGGGTTGTAGGCGAAGGAGGTTCGCTCTCCCCAGTGGTCAAATATTTATACTTCCATGACTGGCAACAACTGCTCTATGTTTCCTTTTCCGCTAGGCTTGGCGGCGGGCAAGCTCAGTTTGCCTTGGCTGCGTTATTCATCGATTTTTTACCATCCCATTCCCGAAATATGATAAAATCCGCCGTTACAATCTCTTTGGTGCCTGAGTTAAGGGGGGGGCCCTGGGTTCTATGGGACGACTTGGTGTCCAGCTGCAGGAAAGCTGCCAAACATGGGTTCGACGGAGTTGAACTCTTTACCAGGGACGACTCAGTCCCAGGCCTTGGCGCAATTTTGGAAGAGACCGGTCTCGGGTTGGCTGCCGTAGGGACAGGTGCCGGAAAAGTTCTCCATGGCCTAACCCTCATAGATCCTGATCCCTCCAAGCGCCAGCAAGCGCGAGTCTTTGTGAAGTCCATGGTCAAGTTTGGCGCTAAGTACAATGCGCCTGCCATCATAGGCTCCATGCAAGGGGTGCATGGGGGGAACCGTGAAGATTCGCTCAAGCTATTAGCTGACTCCTTGGAGGAATTGGGCGAGTATGCAGAAAGCCAGGAAGTCCCTATCATCTATGAACCCTTGAACCGTTACGAAACCAACCTGTTCAATAGGCTTGCCGAGGCTGCGGAGTTTGTGGATAACTTGAACACCAACGCTGTTTTCCTGCTGGCCGATTTGTTCCACATGAATATAGAGGAGGAGGATATCGCCCAATCGATTAAAGATGCCGCATCGGTTATTGGGCACGTACATTTTGCCGACACCAATCGCAGGCCTGTTGGCCTTGGTCATTTGGAAGTTGGGCCTGTTGCTTCTGCGTTAAAGGGGATCGGGTATAGTGGGTATGTTTCCGCCGAAGCTTTCGACTTCCCGAATCCTGATAAGGCCGCAGGGCAAACAATCCATTCCTTCCGCAAATATTTTCGGGATTAGCTCCTTAGCTTTTTGCTGCGGCCCTTAGCAGTCGGTCGTTGATTGCATCGCCCAAACCACCAGGAGGCGCTTTTTCCAGGTTTACGGTCCGGTATCCCCGGCGGTCTAGGTTCCGGAGCAATTCGAAGAGATTCCTTGCTGCCTCCTTTGTGTCCCCTCCTTCCGAAAGCCAAAACGTGTCGGGTTGGGCGGCTCGGTTGTGCCTCGGGCGCTGGAAATAAACATTTGCGTGCCCTTGTATCCCATAAGGTAGACGTATGGTTTCCATTTCCCCCGCACTGTGCAACGTGAGGTTTACCCTGGGGCTATAATGTTTGGAGAGTGTGCCCGGCGCCAACAAGCCCTCACAATTTTTCCCTTGGTTTTGGGAGGTTACTTTGAGAGCAACACGTTGTCCCAGGGCATCCTCCAACTCCTTCTCTCCAATGGGACCCAGTCGCAGAATTGCGGGTTTCTCCGGGTCGGTCAGATCCAGTATTGTGGATTCTAGCCCGATTTCACATTCCCCCCCATCCAGTACCGACCCAATCTTGTCACCCAGTGATTCAACGACGTGGTCTGCCCTCGTCGGGCTAACATATCCGAAAGGATTGGCGCTTGGGGCAGCCAAAAGGAGGCCAGATTTTTCTAATACCATCCTCGCTAACCCTAGTGCAGGCATACGTACAGCGACGCTCTGCCGGCCAGCGGTAACCAAGTCAGGCACTGCCCTCTTCTTCTTTAGCACAACAGTAAGTGGCCCTGGCCAGAATTCCTCCCCTACCCTACCCAACACTTCAGGTACTATGGCAATTTTCGATAGTTGGCTGGTCGAATGGAAATGGACTATCAACGGATCCACCAATGGCCGCATTTTGATGTCAAAAATTTTCCGGCAAGAATTCTCCCTCAAGGCGTCTGCCGCCAAGCCGTAAACTGTCTCCGTTGGCAAGGCCACCACCTTACCACTTTTCAGCTCCCGACAAACACTATCTACCCCATCATCATCTCCTGGATAGATGCGAATCTTCATTGCAAACTTACCCCGTCACACTGTGTATGCGGGGTGTTTTGTTTAAGGAAAACCCAACGGGAACCCTATTTCATCAAGAGCAATTGCCTTGCACGCTTGACTTGACGTGCGATGTGACGCTGTTGCTTCGGGGTTAGACCCGTTATCCGGCGCGGAAGAATTTTCCCGGATTCCGAGGTGAAGCGGTTCAGCAATTCGACATCATTGTAGCTGAAATCCATCGGAGTGCGGCTACGCTTTTCTGTTTCTGAGTTTTCTGGCATGGGGCACATTACAGTGCTAATTCCAATGCCCATTTCAAGCTTTCTTTTAGAAATAATGGCCGAAAAATCGAAAATGGGGGCAAAAAGGCTCGCATGGTAACCAGGGTTTCCTCTAGATATCCGTTCTTTCGTGTCACGATCCCTTGCCTGACACATTACAGGATACCCCTTTTATGTTAAAATTTTTAACCTTCATTTCCTGCATAGGGTTCATTTCTGTGTTGGCGGCGATTGGAGCGTTCTTCGCAAAGACGAGGGAAGTCTATGTTGGCAAAGTTGAATGTAGCATCGGAAGTGGGGGTCATGCCCCTGTTCCTTTGGCCAAAACTAAAGTGCAGTTGTATGATGCCCAGGAACTAGAAGCCTGGAGCAATGGAAAACTTCTGAAAAGTTTCCTGAATTGGAAGTCCCCTGCCAAAGAGAGAGAACTCCTTGACGAGTTAATCGCAACTTACGAGGGACTTTTGAGCATCTACCAAGTTGATTTGGAAGACAGCCAGTCACTGGCAAATGCACACCAATCCCGCCTCACAAAACTTGCCAAATATTCCACCGCATTGGATGACACCCTTCTGGCTGTCCGAGCAAGGTTCCCATGGGAAACTTTTATTGATCTTAGGAATTCGATTCCTGAGAGCCTTTTTCATCCAACCCTTTCATTGCTAATCCACAAGCGGCAAGGTTTGTCTGAGCCAAAAGCAGACTCATTTTACGGTTACTTTGCTGATACTTTCCAAGACGTATCAACATTCCCGGGTTCAGACCGCCTTGTTCTGAGCCGGTTGAGAAAGTTGATCGATGGTGCCTCAGGCCCGGAGCTCCTTGGATATAAGCCGATGTATGCCGAAGAACAAGCAACCGTGATCATACACCAGTTCTACAGGGTTGATAAAATTGCCTTCACACTCCAACAATATGCGGCGAATGACGATGAGATTATTGCTACTGCACCTAAGCCCCTGCTAGAGGCAACCGCAGATATGAATGGTGAGGTTGGTTTTGTTATACCTAGGTTTTTTGCTAAAAAATTTAAAGGCAAGACCAGCTTTGCGGTTGCTGCAATTTCCGATAACCAATCGATCCACCCCGGACAAGCCTATGCATGGCTTAAGTTTGTCCATCTGGACCAAGGGGCTATCCTTCCCTGGGAGCGGTTGCCATTTTTTCCTCCAAAGCAACAATTCACCTTTTCCAGCGAAAACGCTTTGGCTTCGCTTGATGACCATCTCCGTCCTCATGACAAATATGATCCGGATGCCCCACTCTCACCCTTGAAGCTCACACGCCTTCCCGCCCAGGAAATTCTTTACCGAGGCGTATCGCTACTCTTTGCGGAGCCGCAACACTTTCTCAACCATGCTGGAAGCCATGGCCACGGAGGGAATATGCATGATGGCCATGGCCATGGCCACGATTCAGGAAAACATCATGAACAGCACCAGCACGGGGTGGATGGTAATCATGGTGCGCCTGTCCGGTCTGAAGATGCTGACAAGGACATCGGCTTTGAAATGTTTGACGAAGTGGCAGGGTTGCCTGCAGAAAGCCCCGTCCTTGTAAGGCATGATTTCGAGTTATTCGACGATAATCCCCCGTTAAAAGAATCCGGATCCACTGCCAATGGGCAAGCACCCTCCAACGAAGAAGAGGATTCGGCTACCAATCTAGATGCAGTAGACTCGGAAACCAAAGAATCAAGGGCATCTGTCCTTCGCAAGGATGCTGTTGCGCCCTTGGAAGCTGAAACGATTCATGAAAAAGAGTCATCCCCAGCGGGGTCATTTTCAAAGGTGGACTTTGAAGCCTTGAGGAAGGCGATCGAGGGTTCGTGGTACAATAAGGAAGAGCAAATTACTTTCCGCTTTTTACCTACGGGCTCGTTCCGAATGAAAATTTTCGATGAAGAAATCCTTGGTGGATTTTATCGCATACCGACGGATTCGGCTCAACCGATCATCTCGCTGACAAATAAAACCAATGGTATGATTACACATGCAATCTTCGAATTCCTTTCTGGAAATTCTATCCGCCTTGAATTGGGTCACTCGAATGCCCCGCCTCCTGAAAAATTTTCAACAGATGCCCCTGTATTCTTTCGCACTCAATAACCCCTTGACCCCCTTCTTTTAAATAGGCTTCACGGACCAATGGCCAACTACCATCCTGCCCTCAAATTGGCTTTATGCTTGTCTGCAGCCTTTTATTTAGGGTGCAACCAGGAGGAAGATGGGAAGGAAGCACCACAGGCTCAAACTCCTCCCACGCTCCCCCCCCCCCCAAATACCGTGGGGGCGCAGGAAAAAGAATTACTACGTTACCACGCGGTGGAGGGGGTGGCGGGTAAGCAATACAAATATGCCTATGTACTCTCGATAAATCCCCGGGATCCTTCTGACTTGGCCGTCGCCAAGGATTATTTCGCCAAAGAAGCCGCTAATGGGCATCTGGAGGCGTGCTTCCGGTTGGGGGTCATGCTTTCCCAAGGTACACTAGACGGGATTCCTGATATCCCAGCTGCGATAACCTGGTTAGAAAGAGCGGCTCAAGAAGGTCATTCTGGTGCACAATATTTGTTGGGGCGTCTCTACCTTCAAAGCGAGACGCAGGTTAACAAAAATGTTGAAGCGATAACTTGGCTTAATTTGTCAGCTCACCAAGCCAATCCTGAAGCTCAGTTCTTACTAGGACGGTTGCATGAAACAGGCCATGGGCTCGACTTGGATTCTGCCGCAGCTTTCGAATGGTACAGTTGGGCAGCAAGGTCTGGCCATCCCGCCGCCCAATATAAGGTTGGCATGATGCTTAAGGAGGGGGTGGGTACACCCAAGGATCTGGCCGCATCTAAACGCTGGCTTGCTATGGCTGCGAACTCAGGGATTCGCCCTGAACCAGAAACTTTAACCAGTCCCGGCGCGCATGGCCAATCGCAGATTCCTGTAAAGGAGCAATCTGATCAAATCATACCTTCTGCCATTGGATCTTCCTCTGTCTCCAAGCCCATCCCTGCAGGGAATTCCTCTAGTGCTCCTATTTTGGCCATGGAGAAAAGCCCGGTTGATTTGCCACAAAAACATAATGGGACACTGAATACTGTTCAAGGTGCTGGCGGCAATACAGGTACTTTGCAGTCTTCAGAGGAAAAGGAACCAGAGTTTGCTTCAGCAGATTCCCCTCAGGCTGTTCCTTCTGGCCAAGTTATCCCCTCCGAGCCTATAATCGCGCAGCCCACACCTAGTCCGGCTAATAAAATTGTCCCTCAACCAACCCCATCGGCTGCTAAACCGATGGATTCTGAAAAGCCCTCCCCTGCGAATTATACTCCAGCGGAACTTCACCAGTTTGCCATGGATTTACTGGAGCCCCCCGATGGGGAAGTTTCCAAACCAAAGGAGGCCCTCACCCTTCTACTCCAAGCTGCCTCAAGCGGAAATGTCCCCTCCCAATTAGTTTTGGGCGACATTCACCTGGACGGGACTTTGGGTGCAGTTGACTCAGGGCAAGCCTATCTATGGTACAATCTTGCCGCACGTGCCAACAATCCTGAGGCACAATTTAAAATTGGATCCATGTATTTGGATGGAGTTGGAGTTGGAAAAGACCTTTCAAAAGCACAGGAATGGCTAGGTAAGGCGGCCGCCCAGGATGACCCAAAGGCGAAAGAGTTACTCCAAGCAATCCAGAAAAAAGCCCCGGAGCCTGTGGTATCAAACCCACCAAGTAACGATTCTGAAACTTTGAAGGTAATAAAAGCCAATGCTAACGCTGCAATTCCGGGGGGGGCAGAACCAATACAGTCTGGCCAAGTACTTTCTCCCCAGGAATGGCTTGATAGAGGTGCTAGGATCTACAATTCTGGTGAAAACCTTTCGGTCGACCAGTATAGGCAGGCATACCAATACTTTGTTCGTGCAGCCAAAGCCCAGCATCAAGATGCTTGGTACTACATCGGCAGAATGTTGGACTATGGACAAGGATTCCCGGTAAACCAAGAACAAGCCTTCAAGTATTACCAAGTTGCCGCTTTTGGCGGGAATACAAGGGCACAATATAACCTGGGTTTCTTTTATGAAATTGGCCAGGGATGCCAGAAAAACCCAATAGAATCCTACGCTTGGTATGCATTGGCTGCTGAAAACGGGGATGGCAATGCTGCCCAAATCAGGCTAGATCTGGAGAATACAATGCCTCTTACCCATCAAAGCCAAGCAAAACAAAGGCTTGGGGTAATCAAAGAATATCTCGCTAAATACCAGCAACTTGTGCCGCCGAAATAATTATTCGAACCCCATCAAACGCCATGAAAGTCGATAGAAGGAAGTTTCTCAAAGCATCAACGTCAATTGGCACTGGTTTCCTTGCGCTGCGGACACATGTTTTAAAATCAGAAGCTAAGGGCAATGTTATTGGTTCCTCCAATTATGGGCCGCCTATCGATGACCCAAACCGGATACTTGCACTTCCAAAAGGGTTTTCCTACACTATCCTTTCCACCAGGGGGCAAAAGATGGATGATGGACTCTACGTTCCTGGGCAACACGATGGCATGGCGGCATTCCCCGGGAATGATGGTAAAGTGGTGCTGGTACGTAACCATGAACTCAATCCTTCACACGAACATTGGAGCCCTTTTGGTCCCAATAAGGAACTTTGGCCACAATTTGATAAGGAATTGGTATACGACCCTGGGGATAATGGGCAGCTTGGCGGCTACGGGGCAACAACTACTATCCTCTATGATCCCATTGCTAAAAAGGTCGACAGACACTTCCTCAGTTTGGCTGGCACAGAATGGAATTGTGCTGGAGGGCCTACACCATGGGGTAGTTGGATTACGTGCGAAGAATCAGTTTCTACAGCCAAAGGTCCAGGCGGGTACAAGAAGGACCATGGTTATCCATTTGAAGTTCCAGCTATTGCAAATGGGAAGGTAACTCTGCCCGTCCCAATCCTTCCAATGGGTCGGTTCCGTAGGGAGGCCATTGCTATTGATCCCAACTCGGGTATTGTCTACCAAACAGAGGATCGCCATGATGGCCTGATTTACAGGTACATTCCAAAGATTCCAGGTAAACTTGGAGAAGGTGGTCGATTACAAGCCTTGGTTATCAAAGATTCTAAAGGAACCGACACTCGGAACTGGAGGGATAATACTAGCCCAGCAAAGCCGAGCATGCCAATCTCTAAGTGGCTACAGGTTGAATGGCTTGATATTATGGACGTTCATTCGCCAGATGACAGTCTTAGAAAGCAAGGTTTCGCAAATGGTGCTGCTGTTTTCGCCCGGGGTGAAGGTATGTGGTATGGGAATGGCGCTGTGTATTGGGCATGTACGAATGGCGGGCCATTTATGAAAGGTCAAATTTTTCGGTACATACCCAGTCCATACGAAGGGACTTTACGAGAAAAAGCCACGCCTGGAGTAGTGCAGCTATACATTGAATCCCACTCCTCAAAAATTTTGGAAAATTGTGACAATCTCACTGTTGCTCCATGGGGTGACTTATTTATCTGTGAAGATAATCCAGGACGCTGCTCCCTAGTTCGAGTTACAAAGGACGGTGAACTTTCGCATTTCGCTGAAAATCGTTATTCCAAATCTGAATTGGCCGGTGTGTGTTTCTCACCCGAGGGAGGTACGCTATTTGTTAATATTCAGAAAGAAGGTATTACACTTGCAGTATCGGGCAATTGGGCCGTCTCCTAATACTTGGTTTATCTCCCAGCTTGTCGTTTAGGCCTTTCCATCTCTATCCTCAGCGCCATCTCCATAATACTTGCTGTAGTATTTATACCTATAATAACCGTACCCATAACCGTAATACCCGTAGTTATAATAGTAAGAATTGCTCTTTTTCTCGGGTAAATCATTCAATACGACACCTAGTATTTTTGTTCCTGTTTCTTCTAACTTTTCGAGCATAGACTTAGCAGTCCTGCGCCCAACTTTCGCATAGCGGGTTACAAATATTAATTCGTCGACCTTAGTAGCTAGAGCATTCGAGTCAGGGAATAATCCCACAGGAGAACTGTCTAACAATAAAACATCAAACTCACGCTTTAATTTGATAAATAAATTGGTGAAAGCAACCTTGTCCAATAGTTCAGTAGCTGTTCTCGTTTTGCCACCAGAAGGTAGAAGTCTAAGGTTTGGATATACCTCCGGTATAAAGTCAAAATTAATATTTGCAGAAGGATTAGCCTGCAGTTCTTGTATATAGGTCAACAGACCACGATCGTTGCTGACATCACAAAATTTGTGCAAACCTGGTCTTCTAAGGTCGAAATCCATTAGTAATGTTTTCTTCCCATGGTTAGCAAAAGAGTGCGCTAAGTTAGCTGCAAGAAGACTCTTTCCCTCACTCGGAATAGCACTTGTTACAAGGATACTCTTGGGAAAAATTCCGTCCGAATTCATTTGAATTCTACTATACAGCCCACGAAACGATTCGACTAAGTTCTCGTCCAAGTCCTGTGCAACAATAAGAGGCCTGTTAGACTCCGTTACAAGGGATATTCGTGGTATACCAGCTAACATGTCCCTTCCAATAAAGACTTCGATGTCCCAAGGTGACTTGACTCTATTGTCCAAAAATTCGAGTCCGATTGGCAAAAATAGAAAAGTCATGAAAAAGACACCTAAAGCTTTGCTTATGATGTCCTGTTTGTTGGGGGCATAGGGCGCTAGGGGAGTTCCTGTTTGAGAACCGGGTTTTAGCGGTGGATCATCATCAATCTCATTGAGGGTCTCAATGTCGGTTATACGTTTGAGCATGGCATCTCTTAATGATGTTTTCGCTTCAACCTCCCGAGATAGTACTCGATAGTCAATCTCCAGTAAGTCTAACTGCTGTACCTTGGCATGAACTACAGCTAACTCCTTCTGATATTCTTTTTCGCGCTGGTTGATTGTGACAATTCTTTGTTCAAGAACTTTAATTGCAGACTCAACCTCTGCAGTTAGCAAGACTTCTGCCTCAGCAATCTCTGCTTTTGTTGTCAATATTGTTGGATGTCGATCTAAATATCTTTCCTCCAATTTTTTCAAGCCCCTCTGAAGCTCAACGATCCTGTCCCTATAACTATTAACATTACGAAAATTCGCCACCTCTTCAATAAAAACTAAATTCTTACCTTCTTGCTTGGCTCTAAATATTTGTAAGAGTACTGTCTGTATATGCAGTTTATCAATCTTGGATGATGTAATATTATTTTTTATGCTATCCATGGATTTCACAAAAAACTCACGCTCCGTTTCAAATGAGACAATATTGTTCTTTCTTCGGAATTCCTCTAACTGTTGTTCTAGTAATTTTTCCTCCTTAGACATGTCGGAAAGTTGATCACGTAATTTTGTAAGAACAGTATTGTCTGATTTGACTGTTGTCTCGCGAATATGCTTTGGGTACTCAGATAAGATTCTGTTAGCTATAATACTGCTGCCCTGCCCCTCGTGCTTTGAGTACGCAGTAATAGTTATCATGGGTAGTGTACTCTGATCCATTGGGGTCATGATAACTGAGTAACTGAGTAGACTTGGTATGGAAGGTAAGGGTAGTCCACGTTCAGCATGTAGACGGTTGTAGGGTCGAAGCAAAATCTCACGCTCCTCTTCCGTAAGGGCTGTTTCAATTCGCTGTCTAAACTCAAGACTCTGAAGTTTACTTACGTGTTGCGCTAGTACATATTTTGAAAAATCTTGTCTAACCACCGGAGTCAAATTGAGAGTATTAAGTTTCTGTTCGAATCTAAAATTAGTTGTTACTGAAAACGCTTTATCTACATTGAATTGTTTGTATGCAAATAAAATACTCGCCGGAATTGCCACTAAGAGACCCCATAACCACCGATCCTTTATTATCAGCAAGAAATCCAAAACACCCTTAAAACGGGGTGCTGAAATGGGTAGATTTGTAACCTGATTAATTGACTCTTTGTTTTGTTCCATGTGTACAGACTAAATTGTAATTTTAAAAAATGCTTTCTGGAACAAAGACAATATCACCTGGTTCAATATAAAATCTAGTGTCTTCGTCATCACGACCTTCCTGCAAGCCTTTTTGCAGTTCTTGAAGATCTACTTTATATGCAATATAGTTTCCTTTATCAGTTTTCTTTTTTACTACAACTTTTCGAGAGTTCGCAATTTCCGTTAATCCACCATTTCTTGCTACCGCTTCCACCAGATCCATAGCTTGAACCTCAGGTGGAAAACGAAACGGTCCTGGCCGACGTACTTGGCCTAACATTAAAACTTCTTGGGGTGCATAATCTAATATATTAATACGTACATTGGGATTTCTTAAAATTCTATTACGTACATACTCATTGGCTATAAATTCTTCAGCTTGCTTGATCGTCATACTGGCAACCCTTATTTCACCAACGTGAATTAAATTAATTTTCCCAGATCTATCTACAATTTCATTTACGGTTAAGTCTCTTTCACCTGCAACAGACACTTGCAATCTGTCTTGAAGTTCAATTTTGTATGTTCCATAGCGATATCCTCCTATAACAACACTGTTTAATCCACTAACATTAATATCATTTGTATCAACTACAGCTTGTGTTGCTAAATCCTGTGCTTGAAGGATCTTATTTATCAATAATAGAAAAAAGAATTTTGATTTCATATTATTTAATAGGAAACTGTCGCTGAAAGGGAGAGTAAGTGGCGTTCATTTGAGAAATCACTTCCATATCCTGAATCTGTTGTTGTATAAGTGTATCTAGCGGTGGCGGTCAAGAATCTTGAAATAGCATTACTTACTGACAAATTTAATCCCTGCATAATGTCTGTTCTGTCATAAATTGTTGAACCGCTTGCTAGGGAGTCATAAGGACTAAATCTGTATGATAAAAAATCTGAAGTTGAATAAAAGTATCCTGCTGATCCCAATAGTTGGGGAGAAAATTTCTGTGTGATGTTAGCGCTGTAAGTGGAGAACACCATGGCATTGTCCTGCGCAGTAGGTAAAAAGGATTTCATTAAATTGAATGATGCGCCTGTTTTTTGTCTGAACTGCCAATTTAATCCCATATTAAAAATTAAACCCTCTTCGTCATTTGTGATTGTATTTTCGAAAGTTCTAAATGCATAACCTACAGAGGCATTACCTGACAACTTTGGTGTAAATGTTCCCTCGGCACCAACGCTTACACGTGACACATCGTTGTTAGTAAAAAAGTTTCTCCCCGCCTTACTCTTACCATGAAATCTTGAGAAATTGTAATTTAGGTACAGATCCAACTTAGGAGAGTAAATGTAGTAAACTGTGGAGCAAAAATTTGTTGTTAGAATATCAGTGTAGTATTTAGAAATCGAACTTAAATCGTTGTAATCCCGAAAGTCATAACCTGCCTCAATTGATATACCGAATTTTGGAC
>JAYPDO010000084.1:12195-18018 GCA_038125285.1 Opitutia bacterium | reverse complement strand
GTTGACGTGGCGGTTCCGCTATGAAAACCGACATCACCCCAGCCGAGGACGACCGCAATGACGAAGACGAAATTGGTGGGCTTGCTTTCCCGTGTCATGCAAGATACCGGCATTACGAGCTCAATCCGCCAGTTCATCCTTTTCTTCCTCCTCTCCGTGGAAGAAATGGTCTTCGAGCATAAGGCACAGGGTATGGTAGACAGGCAAGTGGTACTCCTGGATTTCCCAGACGATGTTGGCCGGAACCCGCACACAGACATCGGCCTCGCTGGCCAGTTGCCCCCCGGATTCTCCCGTCAGTGCGATGATGCGCAGGCCTTTGGCTCGGGCGACTTTGGCGGCATGGAGGACATTTTTGGAATTCCCCGAAGTGCTGATACAGAGGAGGACATCCCCGGCCCTCCCTAGAGCGAAGGCCAATTGGGCAAAGATATAATCCCCGTCGCAGTCATTGGCCCAGGCAGTGGAGATGGCGGGAAAGCCGGTCAGCGGGATTACCGGTAATGCCCCTTGCAACTTCCCGGCCAGTACCGGTCCCAACTTTGCTTCCCATTCGGCTCCAAGGCGTCGTCGGGAATCAAAGCCCTTGAGCAACTCCCCGGCGATATGGTCCGAGTCCGCCGCGCTGCCGCCGTTTCCACAGATTAACAGTTTGCCGCCTCCCTCGAATGCGATCCGCATCTCATGGAACGCGGCGTCGACTGCAACCGAACAAATTTCTAGGGCCGGATAACGGCGCAAACAGTTCTCCAATCGTACATTGCCCATTTTATTAAGCCTTTCACCTAGGTTCTCCCCACAAACAAACCCCATTTTTAGAAATTGCCACGAAAAACGAAAACTCCTTTAACCTTCCCCCCCTAAATCCAAAGACCAGTCCGGACCATGCCCCAAAAATTGCCAGAGATCGACCTTGCCAAAGCGAACGAGGAACTTGCCAGCCTCTCCGCGCAAGAACGCATTGCCTGGGCACACAAGGCTTTTTGTGGCGGGGTCATCCTTTCCAGCAGTTTCGGCCTCCAGAGCGCCATCATGCTCCATCTGGCCAACACCGGCATCCCTGGCATCCCCGTAATCTTTGTGGACACTGGCTACCTTTTCCCCGAAACCCACATCTATTCCCGGGACTTGGAAAAACTCCTCGGCCTCAACATCAAGCTCTATACCTCACCCGTTACGCCCTCACGTCAGGAAGCCCTGGATGGCCAACTCTGGAAACAGGGAAAGGAGGGTCTGGAACGCTACGGCTTGGTTCGCAAGGTCGAGCCCATGAGCCGCGCCCTCAGGGAGCACAATGCCACATGCTGGCTAACCGGCCTCCGCCGAGGGCAATCCTCCACCCGCAAGAACCTGCCTTTCATCGAACTACAAAACCGGATCTACAAGGTTTACCCCATCATTGATTGGGACGACGCGAAGGTAATGACCCACATGCTCCTTCACGACCTCCCGTCCCACCCCCTCACCCGCGAAGGATACGTCACCTTGGGGGACACCCACAGCACTGCCAGAATCGAAAAAGGCATGACCGCGGAGGACACCCGCTACGGTGGGCTAAAGTTCGAGTGTGGCCTCCATGAAGGCGGCAGGGGCGATGACTTTGTCATCTGAACCACTGTTATGGGCGGAATTCATAAATAAGAGGACAGCCAAGACACCACATCAACCCAGCAATTTTACTAACCCATCAACCCGTAAACACTCCATCTCATTATGGTAACTCCTGAAACCCGCCAACAGATCCAAGAAATCGTCAAGAAAGCCGGCTATCTCTGGAGGTATCTTTGACGTCGATGGCAAAATTTCCGAAATCCAACAACTAGAGGAAAAGATGACGGCCCAGGGCTTCTGGGACAACCAGGACAACGCCCGCGTCACCCTCTCCCGTTCCTCCGAACTCAAGCGCATCACTTCCCGTCAAAAAGAATTCAAAGCCAAAGTAGAGGATCTGCAAGCTCTGGTCGAACTCTACGAGGAAACTGACGAAGACCCCGAACTATCCAAAGAAGTCGAGCAAACCAGCTCGACCCTGGCAAAGGAGATTGAAATCCTGGAGATTGAGTCCTTCCTTTCGGGCAAATTCGACAGCAACCCTGCCATCCTCAGCATCAACGCCGGTGCCGGTGGCACGGAAGCCTGCGACTGGGCCGATATGCTGCTCCGCCAATACACCCGATGGGCCGAGCGGAACGACTTCAAGGTCGAGACACAGGAGCTCCACCACGGGGAAGAGGCCGGGATCAGCAGTGCCACAATCCGTATCGAAGGCGCCAATGCCTACGGCTACGCCAAGGCCGAGCGCGGGGTGCACCGCCTTGTCCGGATTAGTCCATTCGACTCCAACAAACGCCGCCACACCTCCTTCTGCTCCGTCGATGTTATCGCCGAATTGGAGGAGGACGCGGATGTGGAGGTCGAAGAAAAGGACCTGCGGATCGACACCTACCGCGCCAGCGGCAAAGGGGGGCAGCACGTCAACAAGACCGACTCCGCCGTCCGCCTTACCCACCTTCCCACGGGCATTGTCGTCCAGTGCCAGAACGAGCGTTCTCAGCACAAAAACAAAGCCTCCGCCATGAAAACCCTCAAGTCCCGCATTTATGAGCATGAGCAGGACAAGAAGCGGGCCGCCATGGACAAGTTTTACGGGGAAAAAGGGGAAATCGGCTGGGGGAACCAAATCCGCAGCTACGTATTCCAGCCCTACCAAATGGTGAAAGACCTCCGCACCGGTGTCGAAACCTCCAATATCGACAGTGTGATGGACGGTGAAATCGACAACTTCATCCACGGTTGGTTACGTGCAGGCTGCCCGACTAGCCGGAATAAGGAAATTCAGATCGATGACTGAACCGGGGACAACCCCCGGGCTTTCCCACGCCGCCCTGGAGGAAGCCTTTGCCAGCCAAAACCTCTTCGACGGGAAAACCTGGCAGCTATCCCCCTATGCCTTCCCGTTGGATAGCGAGTTGGTTTCCGTAATCCGGCAAATCGGGAAAGCCTGCCTCCAATACCTGGAAGCCCTGGAGAAACTCTATACAAAATCCCGCCAGCACAAACGGATTCTCCGCAACGGAGACCAGTTGGCTCCTTGGGTCGCCGAATACCTGGACCGGGGCAAGCCGCAGTCCCTCGTTCGCCATGGTTTCCACAAAGCCCTCTCCGGCCAAATCCCGCTCATCCTCCGCCCCGACCTCCTGCTGACGGAGGACGGCCTTGCCCTCACGGAGCTGGATTCCGTTCCCGGGGGCATCGGCCTGACCGCCTTCCTCAACCGCCTTTACGAAGGCCAGGGGGACATCATCGGGGCAGGGGACAAGATGATTCATAGTTTTTACAATGGCCTGGCCCGGCTTGCCCCGAACAATCCCGAGCCCTTCATCGCGATCGTCGTAAGCCACGAAGCCGAGACCTACCGCCCCGAAATGCAGTGGCTTGCCGAGCAGTTGCAGAAGGAAGGGAAGCGGGTCTTCGTGTTTTATCCCGAGCAGGTCATGCCGCTTGGCAATACCCTCTGTGCGGACGTGGGGGGCGATCCCCAAGTGATTGATGTCCTCTACCGTTTTTTCGAACTCTTCGACCTGCCCAACATCCCCGTAACCCAGCACATCCCGGCACTTGTCGAGGAGGGGCAGCTCCAGCTTACCCCCCCCATGCGGGCCTTCCAGGAAGAAAAACTGGGCCTTGGCCTTCTCCGGCACCACCGTTTGGAAGACTACTGGAAAGAAAACTTGGACAGGGAAAACCTTTATTTGCTCCAGCAAACCGTTCCTAATACATGGATCCTGGACAACCCGGAACTGCCCCCTGGTGCTGTCCTTGACGGTCCCCACGTGAACGGCAAGCCCATCCACGATTGGGGGCAACTCATCAACGCCTCCCAAAAGGAACGCAACCTGATACTCAAAATAAGCGGCTATCACGAAACCGCCTGGGGCGCCCGCAGCGTCACCCTCGGTTCGGACTCTTCCCGCCTCCATTGGGGGACCGCCCTCCATCAAGCCCTCCGTAGCTCCCCGACAAACCTCCACATCCTGCAGGATTTCCACAAGCCCCGCCGGATCCAACACCAGCACTACACCCCCGAAGGGGAACTCCGCACTTACGATTCCCGTATCCGCCTCTGCCCTTATTTTGTGGTCCAGGGCGAAGAGGTCGAACTCACCGGCATCCTGGCCACCCTTTGCCCGGCGGACAAAAAGATCATCCACGGCATGAAGGACGCGACCTTGCTGCCCTGTTGCGAGTTGCCGGGGTAGCGGGGATGACGCCAATTTGCCAAACCTGCATTTGAATTTTCCTTTTGGAATTGGGACAAGGCCGGCGTGGCATCTTGCTACTTTCCTTCCCATGCAATCGTCCAATGCGGCAAGATGCCGCTACTAGGGAGCATGGCGTTTCTTGAAAGTCGTTTCCAAATCCTCGGAACCAGGAACCGGGCACATCCTAGGAAGGCCATGCTACGATTTGCCCCGAGCCAGCGTCGTCCCCTTCCATCCCCCCTTTCACTTTTCAATGCCCCCTTCGTGCCAGGAACTTGACTTTTAGTGCTCTTTGGGAACCGATGGCTGGCTGAAAAGGAACTGCGGCATCCTCCCGCTCCATCCCAGTAACCAAGTAGGAACCCAGAGACCCACACCATGAGCCCAGACCAATTGGCGAAAATTAAAGAAGAACTTCTCCAGCAAAAGGAGACATTGGCCAACCGCCTGTAAAAGCACGATGAGAGTAAATTCCGGGATGAGGGTGCTTTGTCCAGCGACTTCCATGAACAAGCGGTCGAGCTGGAGGATTATGATGCGGTGGACGCTATGGAGGAATCCGAGATCCGCGAGCTGGAGATGATCGAGAACGCACTGGACTGGATGAAGAAGGGGACGTTTGGTACTTGCCAGTCTTGCGGCAAAGCGATCCATGAGGCCAGGATCATGGCCATCCCGTATTCCACGGTGTGCATCCAGTGCGCTGAAAAGAAGCGCTAAGGTGCCGCTATTGGCTCCGGGTTCCTAATCTTCCAGTTTTTCGTCGAAGACCGGGTGGTCGAGTGCGTGGTCAAGCGCTGCTTCGGCCGCTTCGATATTGTCGGCCACATCATCCAAGTCGTCCGTCAAGCCAAGGTGAACCAAGCCGTCGCCCTCGTCGATCAAGGCATTCCTTGCTCGGCCGATGATGACGCCCTTTCGTTCAGCCAGGACGTCGGTTTGTCTCGTGCTGAACGGGTCAGCGATTTTCCCGATGGATTGCCCTTTGGCAACGATTTTGCCTAGGTCTACGGAAGGCAAGAAGAGGCCACCACGGGGGGCGCGTTGCCACCATGTCCGGACGCAGAGGACCGGGTCATGGGGGGGCGCCTTGGATTTTACGTCGGGGAGCATTCCGAGACCCCGCATTACAGAAAGGACGCCTTTGATCCCTAGCCGGACTGGGGCAGGTTCTAGGACACCGGCTTCCCCTCCTTCGTACATGATCTGTGGTTTCCCGGCCTCTGTGAAAACTTCGCGGAAGGATCCGGGGCGGACGGAGGCCTCTATCATGACTGGGGCGCCGAAGGCTGTGGCCATTTCACGGGCTTCGGTAATGGATTTGCTGTACCTGATTTGGGGAAGGTTTGGGCGCGTTACCGCACCTGTGTGCATCTCGATGCCGTGGGTGCATTGGCTTGCGATCTCTTGGGTAAGGATCCAGGCCAGGCGGGCACCGAAGGATCCTTTGTCCGAGCCGGGGAAGAGGCGGTTGAGATCCCGTCGGTCCGGCAAATAGCGGCTGCGGCCCACAAAGGCAGGCAAGTTGACGATGGGGATCAGGAGGAGGTCGCCTGCAAGT
>JAYPDO010000084.1:8810-12185 GCA_038125285.1 Opitutia bacterium | reverse complement strand
CCTGCGGACAATCTCGACACCGTTGATCTCGTCACCGTGCAGCGCGGCGGTAACCAGTAGCCTGGGGCCGGGCTTTTTTCCCCTGCGGACATGTACGGTAAGGTGGATGACTTCGTGGGTGACCAAGTGGCCGACCGGGAGGTGGAGGGTGGCGCGCTCCCCTGGTTTTAGGGAGTGGTTGCCGATTTGGAGTGGCTTTTTAAACTCCTCCCCGGTCATCCCTTTCCTTTGGTCTTCGTGCTGGTGCCGATATTTTTCTCGATGTGGCGGATGATCGCCCCAGCGACGTCCTTGCCCGTTGCGGTTTCAATTCCTTCCAGTCCGGGGGAGGAGTTGACTTCCATGATGACCGAGCCGTGGTTCGATCGGAGCAAGTCCACCCCGGCGACGCTTAGCCCCATAACCTTGGCCGCCCGGACTGCTGTGGAGCGTTCTTCCGGGGTGATCTTGATGACTTGGGCATTGCCGCCCCTGTGCAGGTTGCTCCGGAATTCGCCCTCTTTAGCCTGGCGTTTCATGGCGGCAACGACTTTGTCCCCCACGACGAGGCAGCGGATGTCCGCCCCTCCGGCTTCCTTGATGAATTCTTGGACCAGGATGTTGGCATCCATTCCGCGGAAGGCTTCGATCACACTTTCCGCTGCCTTGGCGGTTTCAGCGAGGACGACCCCGACGCCTTGCGTGCCCTCTAAGAGTTTGATTACAAGGGGCGCACCGCCACATAGCTTTACGATGTTGCCTGTGGCCTTGGTGTCGTGGGCGAAGGCTGTGACTGGGAGGCCGAGTCCCTTGCGGGCAATGAGCTGGAGGCTACGAAGCTTGTCCCTGGCTCGGGTAATGGCTACTGACTCGTTGAGGCTGTAGGTGCCCATCATTTCGAATTGCCTTACTACTGCGCAACCGAAGAAGGTGTGCGAAGCGCCGATCCTTGGGATTACTGCATCGAAAGACAGGTTCTCGTCCCCTAAATAGATTTGGGGACGGTGGGAGGCGATGTTCATGTGGCACTTCAGGTAATCGATAACCCTGACTTCATGGCCACGTTTCTCCCCGGCCCTTTTGAGGCTCATCGTGGAGTAGAGCTTTGGGTTCCTGGAGAGGATCCCAATCTTCATTGGTTTGTGTTCCGGCAAAGGTGCCTTTTGTGGTATTTCGGTTTCAGCAGGGGTACTCATGTTTCAAACTTTTTCCGATAAGGTAACTGGACGCCGGGTCTACCCAAAAGCGGCCTGCCAGGGCTTGGCGGCCTAAAAGCATGCGGAACTTCATGCCTTCACGGTTGCTAAGGCTGAGGTCGATTTCCCACTCGACTCTGCCGACTTTAGCAAAGGTGCGGATAAAGGGGCGGCGTTCCGGATGGCCTCCTGAATCCTTGACTTCCCGAAAGTCCAAAACGGGTGCCTCGCAAGTTAGCTCAGTGCAATCTTCGTGGGTTAAGGGGTGGAGGTGGAATTTTACGTATTCCCGGCCTTCCCTATCAAAGACTTCAAAGTCATGGGTATGGAGGCAGGAGGTGCGTGCCCCGGTGTCCACTTTGGCTTTGATCCCAGGGACACCGATTCCTGGCAACGAGAGCCATTCGCGCCAACCGAGGATTGGAAGTTCTGGGGTATCCATGCTTTGTTTGAGGGGAAGCTACAGTTGAGCCGGATGTTAGCGAGCCAAGATTTTTTCCAAGAACTTTGGCCGGTGTACCGGGCAGGGGCCGTGGAGGAGGATTGCATCGAGGTGCTGCTTTGTGCCATATCCCTTGTGTTTGGCAAAGCCGTAGGCGGGATATTCCTCGTCCAGGGCGACCATGATCCGGTCCCGCAAAGTTTTCGCGACGATGGAGGCCATGGCGATGACGAGGGATGTGCCGTCGCCTTTGACAAGAGCCTTGTGGGGGTGGGGGAGGCGTTTCATGGGTTTGCCGTCCACGAGGACGAGGGAGCTTGGCTTTCCCAAGTTTTCAAACAGGGGGAGGGCGCCTTGCAGGTCCGGGTGGTATAGCTCCGGGAGGGCGGAGATGGCGCGGTCCATGGCCAGTGCGGTGGCGTGGAGGATGTTGTGTTCCCCGATTTCTTCTACCGTGGCCTCGGCACTCCTGAAACGCAAATGACCATTGGACGCCGTCTTCTCTAGCCACGCGAAGAGTTCGAGACGGGTGGCTTCCGGGATTTTTTTGGAGTCGTCGAATTCCGAGACCGTGAAAGGTTCCCACATTATTTGGAAGAAGGCGGGTTCGATGCAAACTGCCGCCGCGACTACTGGACCTGCCAGGGGACCCCTGCCTGCTTCGTCCACCCCGGTGAGGGCGGCCTGGCCTACCATGGCATGACGGTCATGCTCCCAGAGCGGGCCATACTTGCCCATCACAATACCTCCGTGGCAGTCTTGAAGTGCATCTTCGCGTAGTTGCGGAGTGCGCCGGGCCCTTGTTGGCTGATGATTTGTTTGGCGGCTACCTTTACAGCGGCACTAGCTCCTTTGGGTAGTTCGAATCCGGCCTTTTCTGAGAGCTTCTCCATTTGCCATACATACTCGCAGCGGGCAATGATGGAGGCGGCCGCGACGACGGGATCTTCTTCCGCCTTGGTCCGCATCCGTAGTTTGAAGTCCCCGGCTTTTCCTTTGATCTGGTTTTGTACCAGGGGTTGTTTGGTAAATTGGTCGAGCAATCCCCAGGGAACTTGTTTCTCCCCCAGCGCGTCCAGGAGGGCACGGCCATGGAACCAGGCGAGGAGCTTGTTCACGTTGTTGTCGAATTTGTGGTACAACTCGTTGTACTTGGGCATCCCGGCAAAGGTTGTCTTGATCACGACCCCCGGGGTCTTGCGGATCTTGGCGGCCAGGCCTTTGATGGCGCGGTCGCTGGAGACGCTTTTGCTGTCCTTGATGCCCTCATCCATCCATGAGCGCACGGCGGGTTCGCCTGCAATGACAGTGGTGGCGATGAGGGGGCCGAAGAAGTCGCCCTTGCCGCTCTCGTCGAGCCCGGCATGGGGTTCGAACCACTCCGGATGGTGGAATTCCTCGTAGCCCATCTTGGGTTGGTAGGTGATTTCGGCTTCGAGGATGTCCTGGACGAATTCCTCCGTCTTTTTCCCTTGTACGACGACCTTCCCGCTTTTGTAACCCACGACGTTCACCTGCTCCCACTTGTAGGCGAAGAGGGCGTACTGCACTTCAAAATCGAACCATCCGCGCATCTCGAGCGTGCCGTTGAGTTTCTCCATCTGCTCGGGTGTGAGCTGGATGGTGTACATCGTTGTTTTTTTTGGGCCGTCGTTTTCGGATTTGGATTTTTTAGCCATTAATTAATGGATGATTGGTATTTCAAAGGAAAAAAAAAAACACAAAAGAGATGACATTTTTAATATAATCGGAGCCCAA
>JAYPDO010000084.1:8086-8800 GCA_038125285.1 Opitutia bacterium | reverse complement strand
TCAGGAAAAAACAATCCACAAAGGTGTGGACATTTTGAAGTTCAGGGATGCGCTCCGTACATGGTACGGGGAGAACCACCGCAAGTTGCCCTGGCGGGAAGACCCGTCTTTGTACGCTACGGTAGTCTCTGAGTTCATGCTGCAACAGACCCGGGTGGCGACGGTGCTGCCCTATTTTTCGGCCTGGATGGAAAAGTTCCCGGGGTTCCAGGAGTTGGCGGATGCCGGGGAAGGGGAGGTTTTGAAGGCTTGGGAGGGTTTGGGATATTACTCGCGAGCCCGGAACTTGCATAAGTTGGCCAAGGTGGTGTCCAGTTTGGGGAGGATCCCGGAGGACAGGGCATCGTGGCTGCGTTTTCCCGGGGTGGGGGAGTATACTTCCGCTGCGGTTACTAGTATAGCCTTCGGGGAGCCAGTGGCAGTCGTGGACGGGAATGTCGTGCGGATCCTAGCCAGGATTTTTGGGGAGGGAAGGGAGTTTTCCTCATCAGGGCAAGCGGTGAAGGCTTTCGGGGAGACTGCGGCGGCCTTACTTTGTCGGGACGATCCTGGGGATCACAATCAGGCCATGATGGAGTTGGGGGCAACGGTTTGTTTACCCAAAAAGCCGATGTGCCTGTTGTGCCCAGTCCGGGAATTTTGCCAGGCCGTCCCGACAGGGGATCCGGAGGCGTTCCCCAATATTCTCAGAAAGGGAATGTTGGAAGTGATAGT
>JAYPDO010000084.1:520-8076 GCA_038125285.1 Opitutia bacterium | reverse complement strand
TGATAGTGGAACGGGCGTTGGTGCTAAAGGATGGAAAGGTCGTGCTTTACCGGCACTCGGAAGATGCAAGCCGGTTGGCAGGGATTTATGAGGTTCCTGAACTCAAGCTATTCTGCGCGAAGCCGGGGGAGTTGGCCGCCAGTAAGAGGCGCACCATTGGCCGGACTGTGATGCTGGAACAGTTTTTCTACCTCGATTGGAATGGGGCACTTCCGGAAGGGTGTATTTGGGCAGGTGAAGGGGAATTGGAAGGAATCGCGATCTCAGGCCCACACAAATCCTGGATTCCGGGAATGATAGGGTTTCATCCGAAGAAGGTGTAGTATTTTTCTCCGTTAATGAGGCGTTGGACGTAGAGGGCTGCTTCGCGAATGTGGTAGTCCCCCCACATTGAGGATTCCCCATGGGGGATTTTGCTGTCTTCGGGGATGTGATCCCAGCCGTTGGGGCGGTGGTAAATGCTGTGGAGGAGGAGGCCTTGGTGTTCAGGATTGGTGCTTAGGTAGGGTTCGTCAAGTAGGGTGGAGAGGGCAGTGAGCCCTGCTTTCGAGAAACGGATGCCTAGGGCGGTTTCCCTGTGTTCTCGAAGGTATTTACCCATGCGGAGGAGGCCTTGGGAGGCGATGGCGGCGGCGGAGCTGTCCACGGGTTCGAAATTGTTGGCCGGTTCGGAGGGCCTGCCGCGGTAGTCGCCGAGGTGGACAAGGCCGGGTGCCCCTGTGTCCCAGTAGGGGATGCCGTCCGTGGCGGTGTTCCGAATATAAAACCAACAGGTCGCCTTGGCGGCTTCCATGAAAGTGTCACGGAGGATGTGGATGCCGCCGTAGGTATCGAGGGAGGAGGGGTCGAGGGTGTCCAGGAACTCCAGTTGTTCGGCGAAACCTAGCATCGCCCAGGCCAGCCCGCGTGTCCAGGTGGAGAAACCTGTGTAGCCTTGTTGGGAGTTGGGGCAGCGGAAGGCGCCGTCGGTCTTATTAAAAATGGCTTCGTGGGTGGTGCGTCCGGGTTCGGTGTCGTAGATGTCACGGCCTTTGCCGTAGTAAACGCTGTATTTTGCGGTGGAATTGGCATGGGCGATGAGTCGGCCCAGGAGGCAGACAGGTTTATCCCCTTCGGCCATCAGTACGTGGCCAAGTTTATGGGCCATGGCGAGGATGCGGCAGGAGCGGATGGTGTCCACGAACAACGAGTGCTGACCGTTGAAGGAGTGGATGAACCCGCCTTCCTGGTGGGTTGTCCACCGGCTTGCCTGGACGGCACCGGAGACTTTGAGGGCGAGTTCGTAGAAATCGAGTTTGCCTTGGTTATGGGGGATTTTGCCTTCGAGCATGAGGCGGCGGAGATTGCCGTAGGTGGAAATGTTGTTGAAGCCGTGGTCGTGGACACCGGTGTGGCTGACGTGGGATGCCATGGTGCCAACCGTCTCTCTCTCCCCTTGTTCCAAGAAATCGTTTTCACCTGTGGCGTCGAACTGAAGGATGGCACTGCCTGTGCGGAATCCTTCTGTCCATTCCGTCCATCCCCTTGTTGTGTAACGGCCTTGGACGGTGAAAACTGGCGAGCCTTGGCTGTTGTCGTAATTTTTCCGGATATGCCGGATTTTTTCCCCGGAAATTTGCCAAAAGCGTTGGAGTTTGGGTTGGAGGTCTTGCGGGTTGAGGTTGTTGTTGATTTCCATTTCGGTTGGGTAGTTTGTGGTTTGACCGCATGTGTGCAAGGTCTTGCCATGGTGGGGCGATATAAATAAGCCCTGGCCGGATTTATGGCAGACTGGGGCAAATTGAAGGTGCAGGAGGAGGTGCCGCTTGCGGGTTTCACAACATGGAAAGTGGGTGGCCCGGCCAGGTGGTATGCCGAGCCTGCGGCGGAGGAAGTGCCGGAGTATTTTGGAAGGGCGAAGACGGCGGGAATCCCGGTGTACTTTTTGGGAAGGGGCTCGAATGTGCTTGTCCCGGACGAGGGGGTCGACGGGCTAGTCCTCCATGGGTGGAAGTCTCTTTTGGATTTGGGTCGCGTTAAGGATGGGTGGGTAGTTGCCGGTGCGGGGGTGCCTTTGCCGAGGTTGTCCAGGTATGTGGCGGATTTGGGGTGTTCCGGGTTCGAGTTCCTGATCGGGATCCCTGGCACCGTTGGTGGCGGCGTGGTGATGAACGCTGGCTTGCGGGTGCCCTGGATAAGGGAGGTTTCGGATGTTTTGGAATCGGTTGTGGCGGTGGATGCGGATACCGGGGAGACAAAGGAATATGGGGTCGATGGTTGCGGGATGGGATACCGGAAGAGCCGCTTCCAGGAGGGGCGGGATTATGTCCTCAGCGCGAAGTTCCGGTTAGAGGATTTTTCCAAGTCTAGGGAAGCCATCCGCCGGTTGACTGCCCACCATCTGGAGGAGCGCAGGATCAAGCAACCCTTGAGCAAGCAAACGGCCGGGAGCACATTCAAACAAGCAGATTCGGGGCCGGCGACGGGTTGGGATATCGACAGGGCCGGCCTCAAAGGGGCGAGCGTGGGCGGGGTGATGGTCAGCCGTAAGCATGCGAACTGGATCGAGACCGGGAAGGGGGCGACTTCGGCGGATGTGCTGGCCTTGATGGACCGGGTAATGGAGACGGTGATGCGGAGGTTCGGGGTGCAACTGGAGCCGGAGATCCGTCTGTTGGGGAAGTGAAGGATTGAATTTCCACCACAATTCTTAGATGAACCGATCTTCTGATTATGAGAGGATTGTGCAAATTCCACCCGGTGTTGCCCTGCGAAAGGGCTGCTAAATTTGAGGAGGAGATCCTTGGATCCGACACCGGAAAGATCCGTGAGGCGATGACCAGGGTTTCGGAGGCTTTAGCCCACCAGTTGCTCTGCGATTTCAACGAGTTCCGGCCGATGCCTCGTGACCCGAGGATCCTGGTCGTGGCGGGCAAAGGGCACAATGGTGGGGACGCCTTGCTTGCAGGGCGTTTGTTACTCCGCTCCCGCCCCCGGGGGGAAGCGGTAATCTGGCCTATGGTGGATCCATCCGGATTCAGCCCGCTGGCCAGGGAGGCTTTTGATTCCTTCGTGAAGGAAGACCATTGCACTGTCCTGCCAGTTGCTGAGGCGGCATTCGATGCTTTGGACGGCCAGCATTTCGACATCTGCCTTGACGGGATCTTGGGGATGAGGTTCGAGCCGCCGATGCAGGGTTGGATGGCGGCAATCGTCGAGTTCTTGAATGGGATGGACATCGGGTTCCGCGCTGCGGTCGATTTGCCAAGCGGCCTTTGCAAAGGCGCGCACGCGCCAGTATGCCGTGCTGACTTTACCTATGCCACTGGTATCCTGAAATCCCCATTGTTGGAACATGGCGCGTTAAAGTGGACCGGAAGGCTGCGGTATTTGGACATCGGGTTTTTCGATGACGGGATGGGGGGAAAGGATTGTCCCGCAGACTGGTTTGCAGGGCGCCAGGTTCTGACCGACGCCGTCCTTGCTGACCTAAGGAAACTGAGGCACCCGGATTGTGACAAACGCAGCCATGGGCACTTGTTTGTCATTGCTGGGTCCAAGGAAATGCCTGGTGCAGCTCTGCTGGCTGTTAAGGCAGCCTTGCGTTCCGGGGTCGGTTTGGTAACGGCATTTGTCCCCGAAACCTACGCCCCTGCTTTTGCCGCAGAGGCGCCTGAGGCGATGTGGGTTCCATGTGAAGAGAACGAGGAAGGGGGGCTTTCCCTTGAGGCGGAGGCACACATCCGGAAGAAATTGTCGAGGGCGACTGCCTTGGTGATAGGGCCCGGGATCGGGACTTCCCTGGAAACCCGTGCAGTGGTCGAGGAGGTGATCCGGAATACGACCATCCCTGTCGTCCTGGATGCGGATGCTTTGCAACAAGCTTTGGTATCGAAAATCAAGGGGCCTTACGTCCTGACTCCCCATGTCGGGGAGTTTGCACGGTTGTCTTCCTCTGTCCCAGAGCTCGTGAGCCCTGAGAGATTGTGGGATTACATGAAGAACTTCGGGCTGGAAGGTGCGGTTGTCCTAAAGGGGCCGAATTCTTGGGTGGCATCCGGGGATTCGCTTGCGATGAGTCCTTTCGGCAGTTCCGTCCTTGCCCGTGCGGGTAGCGGGGACATGTTGTCCGGCTTGATCGGGGGGCTTTTGGCGAAAGGTTTCACGGCAGTCGATGCGGCAAGGATGGGGGTGGTTTGGCATGGCCAGGCCGGGGAATATTTGGCCCGGTACATGGGTCATGTGGCCGTTTCGTCTTCGAAACTCCTGAACTACCTGCACGAACCCTTGCGCCTATAGGCCTATGCTTAGGCAGATCCCGGATTAGCCTTCCGTCCCGTCCTTTTTGTAAAACGGGAATTCCGGTGGAAGGAAGGCGTCCATTTGAGCTCGGAGCCAGAGTAGGTCCGTGTCGTTGAACTCCCGGAGATAGGGTTCCTTCGGTTTTCCGTCATCCCCTTCACCGGTCGGGATTTCCGGCTCCAGGTAGGCCGATTTCCTCGGAATGGAGGGAGCAGTGTCCGGTGTCTCCCCGAATGTGGGGGTTTGGACGACAGCCCGATCGCAAGCTTCCCGTGACGGCTTTTGGATCCCTAGGAACTTTGCTGCTTCGAAAAGTTCGGTGGCCGGATCTTCGTGTAGTTTTTCATACGAAATGTGGTGGACCTTCACCCTTTCCGGGTCAGCCCAGCTAGCATAATAGGTGAGGAGGGTCTCGAAGCTGCCCTCCCCCTCCTTGATGAAATCGGAGAGCGTTCCCCAGTAATAATTGCTGTCGATATAGCCCCGGCGGCTCCGCCTGTAATACAAAGAGGCGATGACGTTCCTTGGGTCGCGGGCAAGGAAGACGACTTTTTTTCCCTCGTGGGCCACTTTGTCCATCCGGATCTCGTCGGGGAATTTGTTTTGTGGCTCCTCGTCGTTGCCCAGTGCGATCCTAGGGACCCGGGTTTTGTTGAGCTTCCAGAGTTCGGTTAAGTCTCCCCTCCTCTTGGCCGGGAGCTTTTCCTGGATGACGATGAAATTCCAAAGGAGATCCCGGAGCCGATTCAGCCCACACCTTGGGTAGGCGATGAGGGTGGCGTCGGAATCAATGACTTTGCGGCGTTGGCGGAGGTTGCTGAAAAAGTCTTTGAGCATGGGCGGGAGGGAAGGATCGTCAAGTTAGCTGGAAACTGAATCGTGCTGGGTTTAGAAATTGTGCAAGGATTTTTGTCGGGTCAAGGAATGAGGGCGGGTAAGGCGAGGCGTTGGAAAGGGCTTGGTAGATCATGTGCAGTTTTGCCGCGCAATTGGCCGGGGAGTATTGTTCTAGCACAATATCGGCTTGGGCTGGGTTTGCTGGCGGGATCTTCATGAAGGGTGGTGGCGGGGAGACGTCCTTGTGCAACTGTGGTTCGGAATGGAGCTTCCGAATGACTTGGGATTGGGTGCCTTGGTCAAGCCTCCCGAAATCCATGCTGGAGGAGCCTCTTGTGAAAGATTCCCATGCCTTCTCCACTGCGTCATCCGGGATGGTTTGACCATACAATGCGTAGGTTTTCACTAGCTTGGAGTGGATTTTCCCTTTCAGGCCAGGTGCACCTACCCACTCCAGCGGAATTTCCACCCGGTTGTAGAGGTTTTGTAAGCTGATGCCGTGCTGCCTGAAATCGCCTGTGATCTCTGGCAGGTCCCTGCCCCAGAGGGGAAGTCCGGTAAGGATAGGTTCCAGGAAGGTCAGGCCGAAGCCCTCCGCCAGGCTTGTGGTAAGGCAGGTGTGGGCAGATCTGGCAACTTCCGGGAATGGGTAACGTGGGTCTTCGCAAAGCCCGAGGGACATTGGCAGGCCAAGGTGGCTATTGAGGGCTTGCCAACGTCCGTACTCTTTCATGTGGGCTAGGTTGGTGGGGCCGATACTGGTGGCGAAATGGTGTCCGTCCCTAGCCAGGGTTGCCCAGAGGAGGGTTTCGCCAATGTTCTTCCTGCGGGTTGCCCGTACCGGGTAGAAGTGGAGTTGTTTGCCTGGACAGTAGTTTTCGGATTTACTGATGGTTTTTACCGGATTATCGAAAATGACGGGGTTGGGGAGGTGGTGGAGGTTTGTTGATGGGATCCCTGCTTGCAGGAGGATGTCGTGGTCCCGCAAGTTGATCGTCCCATAGTGGATATGAGGAGCCACTGGGTACAGCTCAGGCACGCCTACTGGAAGGTCGCGCATTAGCCTGTAGTTGCTTGGCCTGCCATCTTCCGGGAAGTCGTGGATGTGGAGGAGCATGGGGATCCCTTGGGCCGCCATGTCCCGGATGAGTTGGGGAAAGGCCGGGTGTTTGCCTAGTGTTGGGTTGTGGATATGCCATAGGTTCGGCGTGCTGCCTAGCGCATGTTTTGCTTTGGCCATGAGTTCCGTGGCCAAGGCGCGTGGATCCTTCCGTAGGTTAGCCGGTTCCCCGTAATCGGTTCCAGGGACTTGGATGGCCTGGATTTCCAACCCTTTAAAGTTCCCCAACGCAGCTAGGGAGTTTTGGATTACCCTGGTGACCCCTCCCGGCCGGTAGTGGTAATGCAAAACGGCAACTCTCATCATTTGGAACCAATGCCCCTGGCCTCAATGTATTCCGGGATTGTTCGCATTGGCGGGCGTTCGTCTTCCAGGATTTCGTGTGTGACTTGCTCGTATTGCTGCTCTTTGACCTGGAATTGGCGCATCATGTGTTCCAGGGGGGGGAGTTCCTTGATCGTGTCGTAGGCTTGGAGGCGGTTTAGGAAGGTTTGCAGTATGCCGAAGGCCATTTTGCCGAGGGATCGGTTGTCCTGGTTCCGGTGGATCCGTTGGTCGAGGTCTGTCTGGGCAAATGCCTCCAGTCCCCATTCGTGGTAAACATCAATTATATGGGAAGTTTCCACGCCATAGCCCACTGGGAAAGGGATGTTCTCAAGGACGTTCCTCCGAACGGCATATTCCCCAGAGAGGGGCTGGACCAAGGCAGTCAGTTCCGGGAAGAATAGGGAAAACAATGGCCGGACAAGGATTTCCGTGACCCTTCCCCCCCCGCTAGGCCGGAATCCTGACGAGTAGGCCAACGGGCGGTCATAGAAGGCTTTGACGTAATGGACTTGGGGCCTTTCGATCAATGGCGCGACCAAGCCGTAAACAAACCTTGGATGGATGTTGGAGATATCAGCGTCCACATAGCAAATGATGTCCCCTTTAAGTTGGTGGATGGCTTTCCATAGGTTTTCCCCTTTTCCCTTTTTCTCTCCCAGGCGCGGGATGATTTCGGAGGCAAGGTAAACATCGGCGCCGAAGGAGGCTGCGATCTCCCGTGTACGGTCGGTGGATCCAGAGTCGATGACCGCAAACTCGTCGATGAGGGGATACCTCTCCATGAGTTCGGAGCGGAAGATGACCACTTCTTTCCCGATGGTCTTCTCTTCGTCCAAGGTGGGGATGCAGAGAGAAATTTTAAGCCCTTGGCGTTCTTTCTCCCTTACCAAGTGGAGGATATCCCAGAATTGCCTGTGGTGGAAGGTGTTATCTGAGAGCCACTTGTCAATTTGCGTCATGGCAAAAGTTCCGGTCTATGGTGTGGAGGAGG